>JAEXLC010000056.1 GCA_023445495.1 Pseudomonadota bacterium
GGCGCCGCGCCCCCCCCTTCCGCGGCCCCCCGCCGCCCCCCGGGGAGAAGAAAATTCGGCAGCAGATGCCCCGGAAGCCGGCTTCTCGCTGATCGAAGCGCTGGTCGCGCTCGCGGTGCTCGCCATCGCGACCGTCGGGCTGATGCGCACGGTGGAATCGCATATCGATTCGACCCGGGCGATCGAGCGCCGCACTACCGCCATGTGGGTCGCCGAGAACCGGCTCGCCGAGCTGGAAGCGGGCGCACCGGGGAGCGAGCAGGTGGAGATGATGGGCCAGGCATGGCGGGTTTCGGTGGATCGGCGGCGGACCGACGATCCCGAGATCGAGCGCGTCCGGGTCCAGGTGTTCGCCGGTGCCGAGAAGAGCGCGCTTGCATCGCTCGACGGCTTCGTGGACGGACGGAAGCTGTAATGACCGGCCTTACCCTGACCCCGCGCCAGGCGCGCATCGGACTCAACCTGTTCACCGGCGCCATGGTCGTCTCGGTAGCGGTGGCGCTGGCCGGGCTGACCTGGCGGATCGCCGGCCATGCCGGCACCGGCGCGATCACGGTGCCTTCGGGCACCAGCGGCCCGGCGGTGGCGCCCGATATCGGCGCGGCGGTGGCGCTGGCCCCGTTCGGCAAGCCCTCGGTCTCCGAGGCTGGCCAGGCGACGAGCCTGCCGCTCGAGCTCAAGGGCGTGATCGCCGCGGGGCCGGGCGAGCTCTCCAGCGCGTTCATCTCGATCAGCGGCCAGCCGGCCAAGGCATACAAGGTCGGCGACAACCTCAACGGCGCGACGATCCAGGCGATCCTGCACGACCGGGTGATCCTGGCCAATGGCGGCCGCAACGAGTTCCTCGCCTTCCCCGATCCGACGCTGACGCCCGAGCAGCGCCAGGCGGCGGCGCAGGGCCAGCCGGCCCCCGTTCCCGCCAATCCGGTAACCGCGCCCGCTGGCGGGCCGCCGATCCGCACCGTGCCGGGCGCGCCGCCGCCCCCCGCCGGGCCGCCCCAGGCCAGTGTCGGCAGCATCCTCCAGCGCTTCGACGCCTCGCCCGTGCAGGGCGGATACCGCATCGGCGACAACGGCCCGCCCGGCATGGTGGCGGGCGACGTGATCCAGTCAGTCAACGGCACCTCGCTGTCCGACCCCGCCGCAGCCCAGGGCGCCTTCGCGGCCGCCCAGGCCAACGGCACCGCCCAGATCCAGATCCTGCGCGACGGGAAGCGTATCACGCTGACCGTGCCGCTCCGTTAGAAAGTGCCCCTGTGAAGATTCGCTCCGCCATCGCCGCACTCGCGCTCGCCGGGATCGCCCTGGACACGGTTGCCATCGCCCAGACGGCGCCTGCCCCGCAGGATGCCGGCACCGGCGACGTGGTGGTGAACATGCGCGGCGTCGAGATCTCCGACGTGTCGGACCAGATCTCGCGCATCACCGGGCGGACGCTGATCCTCGATCCGGCGGTGAAGGGCACGGTGACCGTCACCTCCTCGACCCCGCTGTCGCCGCAGGGCGTATGGGAGCTGTACCAGTCGGTGCTCCGCGCAAATGGCTTTGCGGCGGTGCGCTCGGGCCGGGCCTGGCGGATCGTGCCGGCGGCCAATGCGGTGCGCGACGGCGGCATCCCGAGCCGCGGCGCCTCGGGCCAGGAGCTGGTGACGCGGATGGTGCGGCTGCAGAACGTGCCCGCCGCCGATGTCGCCCGCGTGGTGCGCCCGCTGGTCGCCACCTTCGGCAGCGTCGAGCCGCTGAGCACGCCCAATGCAGTCGTCATCACCGACTATGCCGACAATGTCCGCCGGGTGGAGGCGATCGCTCGCCAGCTCGACGGCGGCAGCGGCGCGACCTTCATCACCTTCTCGCTGAAGAACGGCAACGCGACCGACGTGGCGCAGTCGCTCCAGGCGGTGCTGGGCGACGGCACCCGAGTGGCGGCCGATGGACGCAGCAACACGGTGATCGTGCGCGGCACGCCCGCCTCGGTCGCCGAGGCGCGCAAGATGCTGATCTCGCTCGACCAGCCGGGCGGCGCCACCCCGATCACCCGCATGTTCCGCCTGAACTATGCCGATGCCGAGACCGTGACCGACGTGCTGCGCGGCGTGCTCGGCCAAGGCGACAGCGCCGACAATCCGGTGGCGAAGAGCCTGGGCAGCGGCAGCTCGAACCCGTTCGCGCGGTTGAGCCAGAACAACCAGAACATGTCCGCCCTGCCCAACAGCGCGGCCTCGACCAGCGGCGGGATCGGCAGCGCGATGCAGAACGCGCAGACCAACGGCACGACGATGCAGAATGTGCAGACGCCGACGCCGCGCGGCTTCTCGACGCCGGAGCTGAACGTGCAGCCCGCGCCCGAGCTCAACGCCGTGGTGGTGCGCGGCACCCCCGCCGCGATCGCCGCGATCGAGCCGCTGATCACCGATCTCGACGTGCGCCGCCCGCAGGTGCTGATCGAAGCCGCGATCGCCGAGATCACTGGCGACGATGCCGAGCAGCTAGGCGTGCAGATCGGCACCAGCGGCGCGGTGCTCGATCAGGTGAAGGGCGTGGGCACCTCGTTCGACCAGTCGGGCGCATCGCTGGGCACGATCCTCAAGGCGCTGGGCGTGCCGGCCGGATCGGTGCTGGGCAACGGCCTGAACGCCAATTTCGCGATCGGCGACGATTTCTCGATCCTGGTGCAGGCGCTGGGCACCTCGACCCGCGCCAACCTGCTCTCCACCCCGCAGATCACCGTGCTCGACAATGTCGCGGGCGAGTTCGTCTCGGGCCAGAACGTGCCGTTCATCACCGGCTCGATCCTGACCGACAGCTCGACGGTGAACCCCTATACCACCGTGGAGCGCAAGGACGTTGGCATCACCCTGCGCGTGCTGCCGCGGGTCAATGCCGGCGACACGATCCGGCTGCAGGTGAACCAGGAAGCCTCGTCGATCGCCGCCGCGCAGACCGCCGCGGCATCGGACCTGATCACCAATCGCCGCGCGATCACCACCACGGTGCTGGCCGACAACGGCCAGACGATCGTGCTCGGCGGCCTGACCGCCGACGACTATACCGACACGCGCCAGCAGGTGCCGATCCTGGGCGATATCCCGATCGTCGGCGAGCTGTTCAAGAGCCGGCGCGAGCAGCACCAGAAGCGCACCTTGTTCATCTTCCTCAAGCCGACGATCCTGCGCGACGGCGCCGATGCGGCGGCGGCGGCGAAGGACCGCTATGCCCGGCTGCGCGCCGACGAGATCGCCAACGCCAAGCGCGGCAGCCTGTTGCTGGCCCCGCCGACGCCGCGGCTGACGGTGGAGATCGACGGGATTTATTGAGGGGCGGAGGCGGCGCTGTCCTCAGCGTCCGGGTTGGCTGTCTAGTCCTCGGCTTTAGCGCCGGGCCAACGTCGCCACCCCCGTCCTTCTCCGCAGAGGCCTGACGTCGAGCATGCCAGATGCTTTTCCATGCTCGATCGAACCTTCCGCACAAGCTGGCAACTTGCCCCATCCTCAACACGAAGAACTATCTGAGGTTCTGGGTTCAGCTTCTTAATCGAGCCCAGATATTCCTGCAGTTTGCCGATTTCGATGTTGGCGCCGTTCCATCTGATTTCATCGCTTCGCGTTATGCGGACGGGTTGCAAGACCATAAGCTCACCAATCCCGCTCTCGGGTGCTTGCCAATTGGCAGGCCGCCCGCCGCACATTTTCGCAATGTCGTACTTCTGATCCGAGCAACCCGCACTCAGCATCAAGATCAGGCCTGAAAAAACTATCCGCATCAGCCAAATCTGCCCGCAGCGCCTCGCTTCCACAACGACTGCTTTCAGGCATTCTCAGGCGCCAGTCTCTCCGGGCGCAACCTCCCCACCGCTCGGCTCGATCGGCAGGGGCACCCGCACCCGTTCGCTGCCCCGGGTGAAGAAGGCGGCATCGATCGCCAGGCTGGCGAGGCTCCAGCCGTCGACGCTCTCCCCCACCTTGAGCGTGCGCGTGGCGCCGTCGCTCGCCTTGACCAGCGCCACGGCATCGACGTTGAGCCGGCCGACGATGCCGACCAGCTGGGGCGCATCGGCGGGCGCGGCGGCGGGTTCGGAGCTGCCGAACAGCGGGCGCTCATAGGCGCGGGCAAGCGGCGGCATCGAGCCGGCGCCGATCGGCGCGGGCACCGGCGGCGCCTTCGGCGCCTTGCCCGTCGCGCCGGGTAGCAGCAGGACGACGGGCATACCAATCGCCAGCACCGCGGCAGCGCCGAGCGCGGCCCATTGGGGGCGAAGCTTCACCGCCATGCCGCGACCACCTCGCCGATCAGGCGCACGCCTTCGCTCTCGGTGAGCGGCTCGATCCGCCAGGTGCGCAGGCGCATCAGCGGCTTGCTGCGCTCCAGCGCATCGGTGAGCGCGACCACGGCCTTTTCCGGGCCCGACAGGCGGATGCGCAGCGCGACCACGCCGTCCGGCGCCGGTGCGACGCTGGCTTCCTCGACCAGCACCCCGCCCGATTGCGCCAACCCGCGGATGCGCTGCAGGATCGCGGAGCGGCCAGCCGCAGGGTCGGCGGCATGCAAATCGAGGCCGGGAGCAAGCAAAGGCGGCGGCGCCGCGGGCTGCGCTGCGACGGCAGCCAGCTTCGCTCGCTCCGCGCGTGCCGCAGCAAGGTCGCCCAGCGCGGTACCGGTAGCCGGGGCCAGCAGCAGCGCCACAGCCAGGCCCGCCAGGCCGCCGATTACAACCGGAGGGAGCTTCACTGCGCATCCTCGCGCATCGAGACGATCATCGCCGCATCGGCATGGCGCTGGCTGGTGTTGCGCATGCCGGCGAATTCGGGCGCGCGGCGGATCGCGGCGCGCAGCGCGTCCGGGTCGCTCCCCGCGACGTCGAATTCGAGCCCGCCATCGCGGGTCCGCTCGATCCGGGTGAGCTTCGCCTCAGGCGGGAGCACCCCGGCAAGCAGCTCGACCACCTGGCCCGGCGCGGTGCGGCCGGCGGCGTTGGCGAGCGCGGTGCGTGCTTCCCGGGCGGCGGCATCGGCCTGGAGGCGCGGGGCCAGCTGGTCCTGCAGCTTCGCTGTCGCACGCTTTTCATGTTGGGCGAGCAAGGACGCACCGGCGAGGGTGAGCAACGGCCCCGCGGCCAGCAGGGCACCGAAGGCCGCGGCGACAGCCCAGCCGCCCGCAGGCAGCGGCACGCCGCGCAGCGCCGCCGTCAGGTGCTGCGACAGGCTGTGCGCCGGCGCCGGGGGCTGGGTATCGGAGGCGTCCATCGGCCGCCTGCCTAGACGCTGCCGGTCGCCCGCGCAAAGCGTCATGAAGCCGCAACAGAAAAGTCACGGCGACGAAACGACAATCGCATGCTGTCGTCACGTCCCGCTTCCAAGGACCGGGCGACCGGGTCGCCAGTGACTCGGCTGCTTGGGGGTTTCCATGACCAATCTCACCGAGACCGGCTTCGGCTATACCGATGGCGACGTCGATCAGAACATCCACAACACCGGCCCGACGCTGAACGAGCTGGCCGACCTGCGCTATTCGCGTCGCCAGACGCTGCAGCGCGGCGGCGCCGCAGTTGTCGCAGCCACCATGGGCGGCTCGGTCCTCGCGGCCTGCGACAGCAAGACCGAGGCGCTGACCTCGCCGACGATCAGCGCCGGCTCGGCTGCCACCACCGCTTCGGGCCGCACCGTGACCCTGACCGGCACCGGCGCCGCCGAAGCCTATTCCTGGACCCAGACGGCCGGCCCGACCGTGACGCTGAGCAGCACCAACACGCTCACCACCAGCTTCCTCGCGCCCTCGGTTGCCACCGCCACCAAGCTGACCTTCCAGCTGGCCGCCGCGAACAGCACCGGCACCGCCGGCATCTCGACCGTCGAAGTGACGGTGAACCCGGCCGCGCTCGGCTTCACCGCCGTCGCCAAGAACAAGAACGACGTCGTCACCGTGCCGACGGGCTACACCGTGCAGATCGGCGCGCGCCTGGGCGACCCGATCACCGGCGGCGCCGCGGCCTACAAGAATGACGGCACCGACACCGGCTTCGCCAACCGCATCGGCGACCATGGCGACGCGCTGTTCTGGTTCGGCTTGAGCACCGCCGGCGCCCGCGACGAGACCAGCTCGACCCGCGGCCTGATCGTGCAGAACCACGAGAACATCAACCAGCAGTATCTCCACACCGCCGGCGCGACCTCGCCGGGCGGCGTGCGCCCCGAAGCGGAAGCGCTGAAGGAGATCGAGTGCCACGGCGTCTCGGTCGTCGAATATTCGGAAGGCGCCAGCCGCGCCTGGGCCTTCTCGTCGACCTCGACCTTCAACCGCCGCATCACCCCGAACACCCCGATGGTGCTCAACGGCCCGGTCAAGGGCTCGGACCTGGTCAAGACCCCCTATTCGCCGACCGGCGTCGCGGGCCGCGGCACGATCAACAACTGCGCCAACGGCTATACCCCCTGGGGCACGCTGCTGACCTGCGAAGAGAATTGGGCCGGCTATTTCCGCCGCTCGGGCGACAATGCCGCCCGCACCGCCAAGGAGCTGATCTCGCTCAACCGCTACGGCGTGACGAGCACCACCGGCAGCTATGGCTGGTCGACCGTCGTGGCGGCCGACAGCAGCAACACGACCTTCCGCCGCTGGGACGCCCGCGCGACCGGCGCCAGCGCGCTCGCCGACTGGCGCAACGAGCCGAACCAGTTCGGCTGGGTGGTCGAGATCGATCCGTATGCCCCGACCTCGGCGCCGCGCAAGCGCACCGCACTGGGCCGCCTTGGCCATGAGGGCTGCTGGCCGGGCAAGTTCGTCGCCGGCACCAAGCCCGCCTGGTACATGGGCGACGATTCGCGCCGCGAATATCTCTACAAGTTCGTCTCGAACACCGCCTGGGTGGCGACGGATGCGACGGCGACCGACCGCCTGGCGATCGGCGACAAGTATCTCGACGCCGGCACGCTCTATGTCGCCAAGTTCGCCGCCGACGGCACCGGCAGCTGGGTTGCCCTGGTGTTCGGCCAGAACGGCATCACCGCCGCCAGCGCGGTCTATCCGTTCGCCGACCAGGCGGACGTGCTCGTCAACGCCCGCCTCGCCGCGGACGTGGTCGGCGCGACCCCGATGGACCGTCCGGAATGGACCGCGGTGAACCCGGTGACCGGCGAGGTCTACCTGACCCTCACCAACAACAACGCGACGCTGCGCCCGCTGAACGGCACCGATGCCGCCAACCCGCGCCACTATAACGACCCGTACGGCACCGCCGGCACGGCGCAGTACGGCAACCCGAACGGCCATGTCATCCGGATCAAGGAAAACAGCACCGAGTCGCTGACCTTCACCTGGGACATCTTCGCCTTCGGTGCGGGCGCGGACCTGGATGCGACCAACATCAACCTGTCGGGCCTGACCGCGGACAACGACTTCTCGTCGCCCGACGGCTGCTGGTTCGGCCGCGCGACCAACGCGTCGGGCCTGGTCAAGCCGATCATGTGGCTGCAGACCGACGACGGCGCCTATACCGACGTCACCAACTGCATGATGCTGGCGGCCCAGCCGGGCACCGTCGGCGACGGCGGCGCGCGCACGATCACCAACACCGGCGCGGGCGGCGCGACCGCGACCCAGGCGACCCGCATCGGCGCGGCGCCGGGCGCGAACCTGAAGCGCTTCCTGGT
>JAEXLC010000128.1 GCA_023445495.1 Pseudomonadota bacterium
GCGCCGCACGTGCTGAACCCGAAGTTCAATCCTGTCCTTGCTGCCCGGTGGACCCTGGCACAAGGCCGGGGTGACGAGGTTGTGGTTTAGGCATCGCGCCTGAATTTGAATGTCGATGCGCTCTAACCCCCGGGCCAAAAGGCGCTTGCTCCCGTGGCGGGCGCCTGTCACCTGATGCTCGCCTGCGAGGGGGAGCATCATGCGGGGCGCTTTCGCACATATTGTCCTGTTGGCGCTTGCCGTCCTGCTCGGGGGCTGCTGGTCGCATGCCTATCCGTCGCGCGAGCGGTTCCTTGCCCCCGCCGATCTCGATCCGGCCGCGGCGCGGCGGGCCGAGCTGTTCGTCGACATGAATGGCAGCTTCTATCCCGATGGCTGGCGCAGCTATGCCGATCGCGGGAAGCTCAAGGCCGACAGCCTGCTCAACGAAGCGGTGCGCAAGCCGGGGCTCGATGCACTGATCGCGCGCGAGGAGGCGCGCCAGCTCGCCGATATCGAAGCGTTCGCGCGGGGCAAGAAGCGGATCTTCGTGCTGATCCACGGCTTCAACAGCCGGATCGAAGATAGCGAGCCGCCCTTCGACACGATCGAGGCCCAGCTCGACCTGGGCCCGGAAGACGGTGTGATCCGCTTCAACTGGGACGGGCTCACCGGCAAGCTGCTCGGGGCCGGGCGGATCTGGTTCCATGCCACCGCGACCAGCCAGCTCGCCGGCTCGCGCGGGCTGCGCCGGGTGCTGGCGCGGATCGCGGGCAAGCAGATCTACCTGATCAGCCACAGCCGCGGCGCGTCGGTGATCCTGAGCGCGCTCGGCAATCCGGTCTATCCTCCGGATTTCATCGCGAAGACGCGGGAAGTCGCGGCGCATTGGCATGGCGAGTATTCGGCGCTGCTCACGCCGCCGCCGCTGCCGGACCGGGGCAACCGCATCCATGCGCTGATGCTGGCGCCGGCGATCGGGCGGATCGATTTCTGCGACCAGGGCGAGCAGGCGGCGATCGCCCGCAAGCAGCCCTGCGGCAAGCTGCGCGATCTCGGCCCCCAGCTGGTGAGCCTGCGCTACACGGTCAATCGCGGCGATCCGGTGCTCGACAAGTTCATCGGGCTGAGCGGCAGGCTCAATCCCACCGATTTCGGGCTGAAGCCGGAAGTGGGTGAGGCGATCCGGGCGGAAGGTGGCTATTGCGGCATGCTCGGCTATGCGTTCCGTGAGACCGAGCCGTTCCACGCGTTCCGCCGCTATGCCCGGCACGAGGCGTTCACCGCGATGCTCCAGGACGAAGGCATATTGAAGCCGGGCGTGTTTCACCCGCTCAAGCTGGTGCCGCCGCCGGGCTGGAGGCCCTGCCCCGCTCGGTAGCCGGGATCAGCCGTTCACCACCGTCCCGCCATTGGGATGGAGAACCTGGCCGGACATGTAGCTGGCATCCTCGCAGGCCAGGAACAGGAAGGCGGGCGCAACTTCATTGGGCTGGCCCGGCCGCCCCATCGGGGTGCTTTCGCCGAAATGCGCGAGCTTCTCGGAGCTTGCGCCGCCCATCGGATTGAGCGGGGTCCAGATCGGCCCCGGCGCTACGGCGTTCACCCTTATGCCCTCGCCCACCAGATTCTCGGACAGGCTGCGGGTGAAGGCAGTGATCGCGCCCTTGGTGCTGGAATAGTCGAGCAGCTCCTTCGAGCCCTGGTACATCGTCACCGAGGTGCAGTTGACGATGGCGGCGCCCTTTTTCAGGTGCGGCCGCGCGGCCTGGGTCAGGAAGAACATCCCGAAGATGTTGGTCTGGAAGGTGCGTCGCAGCTGGTCCTCGGTGATGTCGGTGATGTCCTTGTCGGGATGCTGCTCGCCGGCATTGTTCACCAGCACGTCGATCCGGCCGAATTTCCCGATCACCTGGGCGATGGCCTGGTCGCAGAAGTCCTTGTCGCCGACATCGCCGGCGATGGTCAGCGCCTCGCGGCCTTCACTGCGGACGATCTCGGCGGTCTTCGCCGCATCGTCATGCTCGCACAGATAGAGGATGGCGATATCGGCGCCCTCGCGCGCATAGAGCGCGGCGACGGCGCGGCCGATGCCGCTGTCTGCGCCGGTGATCAGCGCGACCTTGCCCTGGAGGCGTCCGGAGCCGGGATAGCGCGGCTCCCAGTCTGGCTTGGGTTCGAGCGCGCTCTCGTGTCCGGGCAGCGCGTCTTCGTGGATCATCTCGGCGGCTTCGCCCATGGCATCCTCCTGGAATACCTTGGAAAACCGGTATGGCGGGCCGAGGTTCCGCCTTTTCGTGGCCGCCGCCGGGCGGCGCACAGGGTTCAGCCGAAGTGGCTGAAACCCTGCAGGCCGACCGTGGCGATCGTCATTGCGGTGATGGCGAACGATGCCGCACCGATCATCAGGCTACGTGTCATGCTTATCCTCTCCCTTCCGTCGGTTCCGCCGCCGATCATGCGACCGGAAGCGCCGATGCCGAGAAGAGCAGGATGCCATAGCTGAGAACGACTGCGCCGATGACGGCAACGCTGTGCTGGAACGAGCTGATACGGACGGCCATTTTAACTTACTCCCTGTGTGTTCGGCTGCCGGACCATCCGGACTTGCCGATGCCAGATGAATTGCAGGGAGCGTGCCAATTTTCTAAGTGATTGATTTTGCTAGGAGCGTGTCAGAAAGTTACGCGCGGTTGGGAAATTTCACGCCAAGCAATGGTGTATTTTCCCAATCAAAGGCGGACAGTCGCTGTCCGATTCCGGTCAATCGATCCGGACGCAGTTCCGGCCGCCATTCTTGGCCGCGTAGCAAAGCTGGTCGGCGCGGTGGAACACGGTGCCGAACACTTCGCCCTCGGTCGCGGCGCTGAGGCCGGCGGAGAAGGTGATCTCGCCAAGCGGGGCATCGGTCTCGCGCAGCCGGTAGCGCTTGGCCGACACGGCGAGGCGCGCGCGGTCGAGCACGTCGCGGGCTTCGCGGATGCCCAGCCCGACGAACAGCACGACGAACTCCTCGCCGCCATAGCGCGCGACGAGATGGTTCTTGCAGGTATCCGACAGCGCTTCGCCCAGCGCCTTGAGCACGCGGTCGCCGACGACATGGCCGAACCGGTCGTTGACCGACTTGAAGTGATCGACGTCGCACACCGCCATGCAGATCCGGGTGCCCGCCGCGGCCTGGGCCGCATAGGCTTCCTCGAAGGCGCGGCGATTGGGCAGGCCGGTCAGCGGGTCCTTGCGGGCGTTGTCGCGCGCTTCCTCGAGCTTGGTGCGCAGCTCATTGGCTTCGCGATTGGCGCTTTCCAGCCGTTCCTCGGCCGAGCGCACCCGCTCGAGCATCGTCGCGGTGAGCCGCTCGACCTCGACATTGTGCGAGCCGGAGCTGCGCATCGCCTGCGCGCTCGCGGCCAGGTCGCGGCCGAAATCGACCGTCTCGGCATGCATCGCGGTGACCATGTCCTGGAAGCCCTCGACCTGCATCTGGGTCTGGGCGACCAGGCCCTGGGCCTTTTCGATCGTCGCGGTCGGATTGCCGGCGACGGGCTGGGCGTCGCAGCCCAGCGTCTCGATGTCGCGCTGCGTGAGGCGGATGCCGCCATCGGTGAGCGCGTGCACCGCGCGCGCCAGCGGGCCGTCGGGATTGGCGAGCAGCTGATAGGCAAAGGCATAGTTCGCGGGATCAGGGTCCAGCCGCTGATCCACCAGGAACTCACCGATGCGGTCGTACAGGTTACGCGCGGCCTGGGAACCGCTTGCCACCCGAACGGCCTTCGCCGCGCCCATCTGCGTCACTGCCTCACCAGAATATTGGTCCGACGGCATCAACCCTCAATGCCGTCTGGACACGGGCTTACGGTGCAACTGCTAACATCCGGTGAGCAAAGCATGCGGAGTCGTGAAAATATCCGCGGCCGCTATCAATGCTTGTGCGTCGCCTTGTACTTCTGGACCGTGGCGAGCGACAGGCGGATATGATCGGCCGGGCTCATGTCCGAATGGACGAACAGCACCTTGCCGTTCGGCGCGATCACATAGGAGGTGCGGCTGGTGATCGTCGTCGGCTTGCCGTCCTTGCCGGTGAGCAGCACGTCATAGCCCTTGATGATCTCCGGGCTGGCGGCGGCGACGGCGAACTTGCCGGCGCACTTCTCGGCCGAGAAGGCCTCGAGCTTGTCGATGTTGCCGGCGGTCATGCCGATCACGGTGGCGCCGGCCTTGTCGAAGTCGGGCAGTGCCTCGGCGAAGGCATGGGCCTCGGCATTGCAGCCTGCGGTGAAGGCGGCGGGGAAGAAATAGAGGACGACCGGGCCCTTCTTGAGCGCGGCCTTGAGGTTCACCGTGAAGGGCTTGCCCGCCATCGCGCCGGGCGCGGTGAAATCGGGGGCGACCTGGCCGGTCTTGAGCGCGGCGGTGGCCGGCACGGCGAGCGACAGGGCAGCAGCGGTGGCGATCAGCAATTTGCGCATGGCGATCCTCCTTGGTTCCTCTCCCCGGCCTATCGCGTCAGTGCGATGCCGATCCGGGCATGGGTGTCGTTCTTGCGATAGTCGTCCAGTGCCTCGCCATAGCCGGTGAAGGCCTGGCCGAAGATATAGAAGCCCACGCCCTTCGCAATGCGTGCGAGCGGGTAGGAGACGAACAATTCGGCGGCGCCCTTGCCCGTCTCGACATTGCCGCGGCCGGTGAGCGAGAGCTTGATGCCGTCACGCTGCCCGATCGCCGCGGTGAGGCTGGTATAGCCGAAATAGTCCTTCACATCGGGCGCGGTGCGGATCTGGCCGACATAGAACCAGGCCTGGGGCGCGATATCGACATGCCAGTCGCCACCCAGGTCGAACGTCTTCTCGGCGCGCAGATAGACGCGGTTGAGATCGACCGAATCGAGCGCGCCGCGCCCGTTCGAATCGTGGCGATAGCCGAGCGCGACTCTGGTGGTCTCGTCGAGCGGAATATCGGCGTAGATTTCGGGGCTGTAATTGGTCGAGCGGAACGGGCCCGAGGGCTGGTTCAGCGCCCAGAACATCGTCTGGGTATAGGCGAAGCGCAGATTGCCGAGCTTGAGTGGGGCGTTCTCGCTGAACGGCCGGAAGGCCAGGCTGACCTGCAGCTTGCCGCCGGCATCCTTGAGGCCGAACGCGCCATAGATCGGCTCGTGCGGCTCGAACCGGTCGACAAAGGCCGCCGAGCTGCCCGTCGAGCTCTGCACCACCGTCTCGCCCTCGGGCATGTCGGCGGCGGCATGCTGTTCGATCGGCGGTACCGCGCGGCCGGCAATGCCGACCGGCACATAGCGCGCCTTGGCGAAGCCGTGCGGCGCGACCGTGGGCATCGGGCCCGGCGCGCGTTCGAGGACGAGGCGGGTGCCGTCGACCGCGGTGATCTCGATCTGGCGCGGGCCGGCATCGGTGACCGGGGCTTCGCCTTCATTGACCAGGAACACCTCGACCCCGCGCAGCGCCTCGGCCTCGGAGGCGGGCTGGGCGGGCACGGCGCGCAGGGTCTGCGCAGCGGCGGGGGCGGCGGCGAGGAACGCGATCGGGATCAGCAGGCGGCGCATCGGCGGGTGGAGTGACAAAGGATTGTGACCTTGGCGAGTCAAAATCGGAGCGCTAGGGCATCCGCATGCCCGTGACCCCCGCCGATATCGCCCTCGCCGAACGCCTTGCCGATGCCGCAGGCGCCGCCATCCTCCCCTATTTCCGGGGCGCGCACGGCATGGAGGCGAAGGAGGACCAGTCGCCGGTCACCCTGGCCGATCGCGCCGCCGAGGAAGCGATGCGCAAGCTGATCATCGCCGAGCGGCCGATGGACGGCATCCAGGGCGAGGAGTTCGGCGTGCGCGAAGGGACGAGCGGGCGCGTCTGGGTGCTCGACCCGATCGACGGCACCCGCGCGTTCATCGCCGGCCGCCCGATCTTCGGCACGCTGATCGCGCTGATCGAGGATGGCTGGCCGCTGCTCGGCATCATCGACCAGCCGGTGACGAAGGAGCGCTGGCTCGGCGTCGCCGGCCGCCCGACCCTGTTCAACGGCAAGCCCGCCGAAGCGCGCCGCTGCCGCGACCTGAAGGACGCGATCCTCGCCACCACCAGCCCGGCCCTGTTCGGCGACGACCAGCTCCACGCCTTCGAGCATCTCGACGGTGCCGTGGCGAGCGTCGTGCTGGGCGGCGACTGCTACAATTATGGCTGCGTCGCCAGCGGCTGGCTCGACATCGTCGTCGAGGCCGGCCTCAAGCTCCACGACTTCGCCGCGCTGGTGCCGATCGTCGAGGGCGCTGGCGGGCGGATGTGCGACTGGCAGGGCGACCCGCTCCACGCCGGCAGCAACGGCGAAGTGATCGCCGCGGGCGATCCGGCGCGGATCGAGGAGATCCTCGAGGCGCTGGCCTGCCGCGGCGAGGGCCATCACCACCACGACCACTGAGCGATTTCCGGCGGCTCGGGGCGCGGCGGTCCCGCCGCTTCACGACTTGCCCGGCATGCCCTTGCCGACATCGTCGCGCGGCTTGCCCTTGGTGGTGCGCTGGGCGGCGGCGCGGGCGCCTTCGAGGACCGGGCCGCAGGCCGCCGCCTTGGCATCACCGACATCGACGAACGCGATGATCGCCGCGAACGGGCTGGCGAAGACGCCGAGCCCCAGGCCGACGCCGGCGCGCGCGACCAGCTCGGGCGAGATCACGTTTAGCCCCGGTCGGGCGAAATAGCCGTTCAGGCCGACCGGGGACTGGCCCGAGAACAGGCTGAACTTCTTGCTGTCCGCGCGGATCGCCAGGTCGATGCTCTCGTTGCGGAAGCTGAAGCCGCCGCGGCCGAGGATGACGTTCTTCTGGGTGTCGATCAGGATCGGGTCCGCCGCCGCCACGCCGTTCCGCACGGTGAAGCCGATCAGCCCGCAATTGATCTGCACCGGCTCCTTCAGCTTCTTCTCGAACATCTTCTGGACGAAGGTGCCGATATCGATCTCGGACAGCTGGACGTTGCGCGTCCATAGCGAGCCGCGCGGCAGGATGATCGCGATGCGGCCATTCGAATTGGCCAGCGATTCGCGCACGCTGTCGCCGAGCCCGGTCATCTGCACCCGCGCCTTGACCGTGCCGCTGGTGCCGCTCTGCTCGACGCCCCAGCCGGCGAGCAGGGTGCCCATCGGGGTGGGCGACAGGCGGATGTCATAGTCGGTGAAGACCGGCTGCTTGCGCGCGTTGATGCTGATGTCCGAGCTGACCGTGCCGCGCGCCATGCTGAAATTGAGCGGGCTGAGCTTGAGCAGCATGTTGTCGAGATCGAGCCCCAGCTCGATGTTCGACACTGGGAAACTCGGTGCGCGGACGTCGCGCACCGTCCAGTGGACCTTCGCGTCGAAGTTGCGAAGTGCATCTATGCGGAGTTTCGCATCGGGCAGCAGGCGCGGCGTGCCCGAGACCTGGGTGACCGCGCCGGCGGCGCCCCTGGCCGCCAGCGTGTTCGGATTGTAGCCGATGAACGGGCCGGCATCGACGATGTCGAGCGTGTCGGTGGCGAGCTCGGCGGTGAGCAGCATGCGCGGGGGCGTCATCTTCACGGTCATCTTGCCGGCAAGGTCGGAGTCGCCGAAGCGGCCCTTCAGCCCGGTGAAGCGCCATTCGTCGCCGCGCTTGGTCAGCGCCGAGGTGAGGCGATAGGTCCGCGTGTCGGGCACGGCGATGCCGGCGAGCATGAAGACGTCCGCCAGATTCTGGCCGCGCGCGTTCATGTGCAGGTCGGCGCCCTCGATCTCGGTGGCGCCGGGAAGCGTGCCCGAAATGTCGACCTGGGTGCGCACCGCCTCGGCGTGGAGCTTGAGCTGGTTCCTGCCGCCCGAGACGGTGGCATTGGGCGTGAGCAGCGCGCCGTTCATCACGAAGCGGGTGCCGCGCACCGTGCCGGCGCCGTCGAAGCCGATCGACGAGGCGAACTGGGTGTCCTTCGCCTCGACCGTATGGATGCGGATGCCGGCCTCGACCTGCATGCGCGGATCGAGATAGCGGATCATCGTGCCCTGGACGAGCGCGCGGCGGATGACCGGAAGGTCGAGCGGCTCGCCCTTTTCCGCGCTGAACGTCCAGCTGTTGCGCTTGCCCGCCTTGTCCCAGCGCAGGTCGAGCCGGCCGTCCTGCAGGTCGAGCCAGTTGATCCGCCGGCGGCCGGTGATCAGGCCCCAGGTGGAGATGCGCGAATCGATGCGCTTCGCCTCGAAGAAATTGCCCCTGCCCGCCCAGGCCGGGTTGGCGATCGTCATCCCTTCGGCGACGAACTTGACGTTGAGCGGGTTGAAATAGAGCTGGAAGTCGCCGGCGACCTTCACCTCGCGCTGGGTCTGCTGGGCGACGATGCGCTCGAATGTATGCTTGAGGAAGCGGCCCTTGGTGACGAACAGGATCGTCCAGGCGAGAACGATCAGGCCGAGGAGCGTGGCGAGGACGGCGATCGCGCTGGCAAGCGGCGTGCCGAGGGCACGTAGCGGGCGCGCGGGCGCGTCGGCGGGCGCTTGTGCCGGGGCGGCGGCGGAGATCGGGGCTGCGCGATCGGCCATGCTGGGAGAAAGCCCGGCGATGCCAAGGGGTTCCGCCGGACCTCTTTTCCCGTCATCCCCGGTTTCGCGGGAAGGACGGGCGTGGGAGGTCGGCGCTACGCGACTCCTGCCGCATCCAGCAGCCCCAGCAGGCGGATCGCCGTCTCGATCTGCCCGCCATCCCCGGCGTCTTCGGTGAGGCGCACGTGCAGCGCGCGCCACGAGGCGCGCAGGCCGCCTTCGTAGCGCGGGAGCGCGGTGCGGGTGCCGGTGGCGTCGAACAGGCGGACTTCGGCCGGGGTGGAGACGGCGATGTCGTTGATGACGATCTCGCGCCGCAGCGTGCGCGAGACGGTTTCCAGCGCATAGCGGGTGCGGAAGCTGCGCCGGGCGCTGACCCGGGTGCCGTTCCAGCTGGTGGCGCTGTCGATCGCCAGCGCGATCTCGTTCGGTGTGGTTGCGAGCAGGCGCAGGCCATCGGTGCGGCAGCCAAGCGTTTCGAGCAGCATCAGCAGTTCGAACAGGGTGGCGCGCAGCGAGCCGGCGGTCTCGGCGGCGGCATCGACGATCAGCGGCACGTCACCGGCCTGGGCGCGGATGCTCTCCAGCGCCGCTTCGGGCAGCGCGGCGGATGCGGCAAGCGCCAGGCCGATCGGGCGGCCGGTGGCGGCAAGGCCGCGCAGCGCTTCCGCCGAGGCGCGGCCGGGCTCGACGATCATCCCCGCGCCGCTGCCGGCATCGCCGAGCGCGTCGCCGCGCAGGGTGTGGACGTCCGCGCCCGCCGCATCGATCACGAAGCGATTGGGCAGGGTGGCGAGCACGGCCTGCTGGTCGGCAGGCGTCACATGCAGCTGCTTCACGACACGATCTCCATCACCTCGGCGGCGGCATCGGCAAGGTCGAGCGCGAAGGCGAGATCCTCGACCGCGACATCGAACGGGGTGTCGAGCGGCACACCGCGCGTCACGACGTCATGCAGGTGGCGCCACTGCGCCGCATAGCCATTATCGGCATGGCTGAACCCATAGCTGCCACGTGCGTCGCGCAGCGTCGCGCGGCCGGAGCCGGCGGAGATGTAGGACGGGCCGAAATCGACATGGAGCCGGCGCTCGGCGTTCGATGCCTCGAAGCTCCAGGAGGGCGGCCATTGGCCGGGCATCACTGCGAGCAGTTCGGCGATCTGGTCGCCATTTCGCATCAGCACCGAATAGCCGAAGGGCGGATGGCGGCGCGCCTCGACCACTTCGCCGAGCTGCGGATAGAGCCGACGGATCAGCGGGACGTGGTGGATGGCGAGCCCGAGGATGGTCTGGCGCAGGCGGTCGCGCTGGAATTCGGGCGGCTGCTCGGCCGGCGGCGCGGGCGGCGGCGGGGAGGGGAAGGCCTCCTCGGTCGCGGCGTTCACGAACTGGGCGTTGGGCGGCACGAAGATCGCCGAGCGGATGCGGGTGGCGTGTGCGCCGTGCGCTTCCCAGGCGGCAAGCCCCGCGCGGAAGCCGGGGTCATACCAGTGCATCGTGCCGACCAGCACGGTCATCCCGGTCTCGGCGACGACGCGGCCGACCTGCTCCGCCTGCTCGCGGCTGACTGCGAGCGGCTTCTCGACCAGCGCGGCGCGCTTGCCGGCGCGGGCGGCGGCGACGAGCTGCTCGGCATGGAAGACATGCGGGCTGCAGATCGCGACCACGTCGATCGCCGGATCCTCGATCACCGATGCGGCATCGGTGACGCCGATGCCGCCGCAGCGCGCGGCGACGATGTCCGCCACTTGCGGATTGACGTCCATCACCTTCCCGACGCGCCACAGCTCGGGCATCTGCGCGAGCGTCGGCAAATGGATCGACTGGGTGACCGGGCCGGCGCCGAGGAAGCCGATGGTCAGCGGCGCGCTCATGCGAGCACCGTCCAGCCGGCGCGATCGGCGCTGGCCTGCACGGCGGTCTCGACGAAGCGCATCGTGCGCACGCCGTCTTCGATGCCGGGCAGGACGGTGCCGATCAGCGCGGTGTCGCCGTCGATCGCCTTGGCGAAGTCGCGATACTGGACCGCGAAGCCCGCCAGGATCGAGCCGCCGAAGCCGGGCGGCAGCGGCTCGCGGACCAGCAGGCCGGGCGACATCGGGCTGAGCAGCGATACGGCGCCGTCGGCAGCGACGAAACGCAGCGTCTCGGGCGCTTCCGCATACCAGTGGAGCGCGCCCTTCTCGCCGAACACCTGCAGCGTGAAGCCCAGGCGCTCGCCGACCGCCACTTGCGACGAGGCGAGCACGCCCGAGGCACCGCCGGCAAAGCGCATCAGGATATTGGCGTCGTCATCGAGCGCCCGGCCGGGGACATGCGTGCGGACATCGGCGACAATCTCGCGGACCGTATCGCCGGTGACATATTCGGCAAGGTGGAAGGCATGGGTGCCGATATCCGAGATGCAGCCACCCGCGCCTGAGCGCGACGGGTCCATCCGCCAGGCGGCGCGCGGGTTGCCGGCCTGCTCGAGCGGATTGGCGAGCCAGCCCTGGTTGAAGGTGACCGCGACCTTGCGCACCGCGCCGATCATGCCGTCGGCGATGCGTGCACGGGCTTCGCGGATGATCGGGAAGCCCGAATAGGTGAAGGTGAGTGCGTAGAGGCTGGTGCCGCCGGCGAGCGCGTCGCGCAGCTGCTCGGCTTCGGCGAGCGTGGCGGTGGCGGGCTTGTCCGATATCACATGGAGCCCGGCCTCGATCGCCGCGAGCGCGGCGGGAAGGTGGAGATGGTTGGGGGTGGCGATCGCCAGCACCTCGATGCCGTCGGGCCGGGCCCGCTCGGCGGCGATCATCTCGGCATGATCGGCATAGCAGCGCTCCGGCGCCACGCCGTAATTGGCGCCGGCGGCGCGCGAGCGCTCGGGGTCGCTGGAAAAGGCGCCGGCTACCAGCTCGAACCGCCCGCTCAGCTGCGCGCCCAGCTGGTGCATCGGGCCGATGAACGAGCCGATGCCGCCGCCCACCATGCCCAGCCTGATCTTCGCCATCACGCGACTCTCCTGATATGTGTTCTGATTTAGTTTAGCGCTAAACTAGAATGGGAAACTTTGTCAACCGTGGCGGGGATAGCTTGTTGTGATACAGAGGTCGGAAACAGGGTCGCGATGCCAACCGGGAATCAGGGACGGAGCAGAATGGCGCGGCGACGCGGCAGTACAGGCGTAACAATCCAGGCGGTGGCGGAGCGCGCCGGCACCTCGACGATGACGGTGTCGAACTTTCTCAACGGCACCGGCAAGATGGGCGAGGCGACGCGGGAGCGGGTGCGCGAGGCGGTCGACGCGCTTGGCTACAAGCCCAACGCCGCGGCGCGGGCGCTGGCAAGCTCGGGCGCGGCGCGGATCGGCCTGGTTTATGCCAATCCCCAGAATGCGTTTCTCAGCGCGATGCTTGTCGGCACGCTGCATGCCGCGGCGACGCGCGGGGCGCAGCTGATGGTCCAGCATGGCGGCAGTGCCGCCGATTACGAGACCCTGGCCGAGTCGCTGCGCGCGCTGGTGCGCAGCGGCGCCAATGCGCTGCTGCTGCCGCCGCCCTATTCGGAAGTGGTGGCCGGGCGGCCGATCCTGGCCGAGCTCGACGTGCCGGTCGCGGTGGTGGCGGCGGGCCGGCCGATGCCGGGCATGGTCACGGTGCGGGTCGACGATCGCGCCGCCGCGCAGGCGATGACCGATCTGCTCATCCGGCAGGGCCACCGCCGGATCGGCTTTATCGGCGGCCCCGAAACCCATGGCTCCACGGCCGGGCGGCGGCAGGGCTATCGCGATGCGCTGCGCGCGCACGGGATAGTCGAAGAAGCCGAGCTGATGGTCGCCGGGGATTTCACCTTCGAATCGGCGCTGGATGCGGGCGAGCAGCTGCTCGAGCTTGCCGCGCCGCCGAGCGCGATCTTCGCGGCGAATGACGACATGGCCGCCGCCGTGATCTCGCTCGCGCACCGGCGTGGCCTGCGCATTCCCGAGAAGCTGGCGATCGCCGGGTTCGACGATACGCCGATCGCGGTGAAATCCTGGCCGCCGCTGACCACGATCCGCCAGCCGATCTCCGAAATGGCCGAGCGGGCGACGCTGGCGCTGATCGCGCGACTCGGTGGCACCGACTCGGCCGGCGACGACGATGCCCTGGTCGATTTCACGCTCGTCGAGCGGGGCACGACGGCCTTTCCGCCCGACCGCGAATAGGCGCGGGCCGCCGCGTCAGGCGCGGAGATGCGGCCAAAATGGCACAATCCGGACCGCCAATGCGCAATCCGCATTGGGCAATGCATTCCACCATTGACAATGACGCCGGAAAGTTTCAGCACAGGCTAGATTTAGCGCTAAGGCAACTTGCCGAAGCGACTGAACGGGAGCTTGGTCGCACGGTCGCGTCGCTCCTTAGGAGAACAAGGCGAGCCGCATAGCGGCCGCTGCTGTGGGAGGAACTGATGAGCGTCTCTAACATGAAGCTTAAGTGCGGCATCAGCGCTACGGCCCTGGTCGCGGCGGCGCTGCTGCTGCCGGGCCCGGCGTTCGCGCAGGAAGCCGCCCCGCCGGCCGCCGCCGCGCAGGAAGCGCCCGCCGCCGATATGGCTTCGGAAGGCGAGATCATCGTCACCGCCAACAAGCGCAGCGAGCGCCTGGTCGAAGTGCCGGTCGCGGTCACCGCGGTCAGCGCCGACACGCTGTCGAGCGCGCAGATCAACGACACCGCCAGCCTCACCCGCGCGGTGCCGTCGCTCCAGTTCCAGCAGGGCAACAACCCGGGCAACAGTGGCTTCCGCATCCGCGGCGTCGGCACCCAGCTGTTCAGCCTCGGCGTCGAATCCGCCGTCGCGGTCGTGGTCGACGGCGTCGTCGCGCCGCGCCAGGCCCAGGGTTTCAGCGATCTCGCCGATCTGGAGCGCGTCGAAGTGCTGCGCGGCCCGCAGGGCACGCTGTTCGGCAAGAACGCGACCGCCGGTGTGATCAACATCATCACCGCGCGCCCGGGCAAGACCTTTGGCGGCAATGTCGAAGCGACGATCGCCGAGCATAACGAATATCGCGTGAAGGGCTCGATCACCGGTCCGATCAGCGACACGCTGCGCGCCCGGGTCAGCGGTTTCTACAACCATGTCGGCGGCTTCATCTACAATGCGGCGACCGACCAGATGGTCAACGGCAACGAGAGCTGGGGCGCGCGCGGCAAGCTCGAATGGGATGCCGCCGCGAACCTCACCTTCCTGCTGACCGGCGATTATCGCGAGAACAATGCCGAGTGCTGCTCGCGCGTCCCCGTGTCGATCGTCACCCCGGCGATGAAGACGCTGCTCGGCTCCTCGGTGGTCGCCTCGCCCGAGAACCGCACCATCTCGAACGACAATCTGAGCTATTACCGCACCAAGTCGTCGACCGTGTCGCTGCAGGGCGACTGGGATCTCGGCTTCGGCACCGTCACTTCGATCACCGCCTGGCAATATTATCGCCAGAACGATCAGTTCGAGCCGGACCAGATCGCCTCGAACCCGGTGCGCTATGTCGGCGCCTTCCCCTATTCGGCGTGGAACAACAACTCCTCGCACCTGGCGTACAACAACTATTCGCAGGAGCTGCGCCTCGGCTCCAACGGCAGCAGCGACTTCACCTATGTCGTCGGCGCCTTCTACAACCATCTCGATCTCGACCGCTCGCTGAACCGCCGCCGCCAGCGCTGCGCCGCCGGCACGCTGGGTCAGGCCTGCACCGTGACCAGCGCCGATTCCTCGGGCTTTGAGGGCAATTTCAAGAGCGACAACTATGCGCTGTTCGGCCAGGTCGACTGGCGCGTGGCGGGTGGCCTGCACGTGATCGCCGGCCTGCGCGGCCAGTATGAGAAGCAGACCGTGACCGGCCGCCTCTATGGTCCGCTGGTGACCGGCGACGCGCTGTTCCCGGGCGTCGTCGTCAACAGCGGCACCCGTTCGCGCGACGACACCGCGTTCACCGGCAAGGCCGGCCTGCGCTACGAGTTCAACCGCAACCTGCAGGTCTATGGCAGCTATACCCGCGGCTATAAGGCGTTCGCGCTCGATATCGATGCGCAGACCCGCTACGACACCCAGACCGGCATCGCGCCGGAGCATGTCAACGCCTATGAACTCGGCGCCAAGTGGATCGCGCCGGGCGGCAAGTTCGACGTCAACGCAGCACTTTTCCGCTCCGACTTCACCAACCTGCAGATCCAGTCGCTGGTGAGCGATCCGGCCGCCGGCACCTTCATCACCGTGCTCGGCAATGCCGGCAAGTCGCGGTCGCAGGGCTTCGAGGTGGAAGCGAACTTCCATCCTTCGAGCGAGCTTTCGATCGCCGCGAACTTCACTTTGGTCGATGCCACGATCGACGTGCCGGGGCAGAGCTGCCCGATCCAGACCGTGTCGACCGGCACCTATGCGTCGAACTTCCCGTCCAACCAATGCTATGTCCGCAGCACTACGGTGAACGGCACCACGACGCTGTCGAGCGCGATCGTCGACGTGGTCGGCGGCACGCTGCCCGCCACCCCGCGCTACCGTGTCGGCATCTCGCCGCGCTACGAGCATGATTTTGGCGGCATCGCCGGCTTCGCCCAGATCAACCTGAACTATCAGAGCAAGACCGGGTTCGCGCTCAACCAGGATCCGCTGCTCACCCAGCAGGGCTATGCGATCGTCGACGCCAGCGTCGGCATCCACACCAGCGACAACAAGTACGGCGTCACGGTGTTCGTCCGCAATCTGTTCGACCAGACCTATTATACCCAGCTCAACCATGGGACGATCCTGGCCAATGCCGCGAACCCCTATGACCTGTGGGCGAATGTCAGCAAGGACGCCGACCGTTACTTCGGCGCGACCTTCAGCGCCCGCTTCTAAGAGCCCCTCCTATCGGGCGGACCGTCCCTCCGGTCCGCCCACCCTTTTGTTTCCAGACGCGTGACCGAGGACTGGCCGATGCTTCCCTTCGCCCTCCTCCTGCTTTCCGCCCAGGCGGCGCCGGCGATCCCCGCCCCGGCCGCCCCCGCCGAGCGCCCGCGCGTGATCGTGCTCAGCGACATCGGCAACGAGCCCGACGATTCGGAATCGCTTGTCCGCTTCCTGCTCTACACCGACAGTTTCGACGTCGAGGGGCTGGTCGCCACCACTTCGGTCTGGCAGCGCGACAAGGTCCAGCCGCAGCTGATGCGCGAACGGATCGACGCCTATGAAAAGGTGCGGCCGAACCTGCTGCGCCACTCGCCGACCTACCCGACCGCCGATGCCCTGCGCGCCGTGCTCCGCTCGGGCCAGCCGAGCTATGGCATGGCCGGAGTCGGCAAGGGCAAGGACAGCGAAGCCTCGAAGCTGATCGTCCAGGCCGTCGATCGCGCCGACACGCGCCCGGTCTGGGTACTGCTCTGGGGCGGCGCGGTCGATCTCGCCCAGGCGCTGTGGCATGTCCGCGCCACTCGCAGCCCGGCACAGGTGCAGGCGTTCCTCGAGAAGCTGCGCGTCTATTCGATCTCCGACCAGGACGATGCCGGCCCCTGGGCGCGGCAGAATTTCCCGTCGCTGTTCTGGATCGCCAGCATCCATGGCTGGGGCCAGTATAACATGGCGACCTGGGCCGGCATCTCGAGCGACCGGCGCAATGCCGAGCAATTCCCCGATCGCGAGATGGTCACCGATGGCTGGCTGTCGCAGCATATCCGGCGTGGGCCATTGGGCGCGCTCTATCCGCTGCCCGAATTCATCATGGAAGGCGATACGCCCTCCTTCCTCCATCTGATCCCCAATGGGTTGAACGATCCCGAGCATCCCGAACAGGGCGGCTGGGGCGGGCGCTACATGCATGCCGGGCCCGACGGCGCCGGGCCGTTCGCCGATGTGAAGGACGTCTTCACCCGCGACGGGCGGATCTGGTCGGGAAACCAGGCCTCGGTCTATCGCTGGCGCGCTGCCTTCCAGAACGACTTTGCCGCGCGGATGGCGTGGAGCGTCGATGCCAAGGCCAATCACGCGCCGGTCGTGGTGGCGCAGGGCGTCGCCGGGCTCGCGCCGGTGCGGATCAAGGCGAAGGCGGGCGAGACGGTGACGCTCGATGCCGCCGGCACGCGCGATCCCGATGGCGACGCGCTCGACACTCGCTGGTGGCAGTACCGCGAAGTCGGCGGCATTCCCGGCCAGCCTGCGGTCGAGATCGCCGATGCCGAGACGCTGCGTGCGCGGTTCGTCGCGCCGGCGGTAAAGGCGCCGACCGCGCTGCACCTGATCCTTGAAGTGCGTGACCAGGGCGCCCCGCCGATCACCCGCTATCGCCGCGTCATCGTGGAGGTCTCGCCGCAATGAACTCGTCCCGCCGCCAGCTGATCGGCGCCCTGCTCGCGACCAGCGCGCTCGCCGCCGCCTCGCCGAGCCAGGCCAGCAAGCGCAAACCGCCGAACATCGTGCTGATCGTGCTCGACGACACCGGCTATTCCGATTTCGGCTGCTTCGGCTCGGAGATCCGCACGCCGAACATCGATGCGCTCGCCGCCGATGGCCAGCGCTTCAACCATTTCGAGAGCAAGGCGATCTGCACCGCGACGCGCGCGGCGCTGCTGACCGGGCGCAACAACCATACACTGGGTCTCGCGGACCTGCCCTCGGGCAAGTTCCAGCCGCCGGGCACCGGCAAGGATGCCGGCGATCTCGCGCCCAACGTCCAGCTGCTGCCCGAGGCGCTGCGCGCGCGCGGCTATGCGACGCTGGCGATCGGCAAATGGCACCTCGCCACCGAATTCCAGGACGGCAGCCCCGGCAACAACGCCTCCTGGCCGCGCCAGCGCGGGTTCGACTATTATTACGGCTTCGTCAGCGGCTGGGCGGACCAGTATCGGCCCGATCTCGTCGAGAACAACGCGAAGATCGGCAAGCCGAGCGATCCGAATTATCATTTCTCAGTTGATGTCACCGATCGCGCGATCGCCAGGTTGGCCGAGAGCAAGGCGGCATCGCCGGACAAGCCGCGCTTCCTCTATCTCGCCTATGGCGCCACGCACGCGCCTATCCAGGTACCCAAGCCCTATATCGACGCTTATGCCGGCCAATATGACAAGGGCTGGGACGCCATTCGCGCCGATCGCTTCGCCCGGCAAAAGGCGATGGGGATCGTGCCGTCGGGCACCGCGCTGCCGCCGCCCAATGCCGGCGACGATGCCTGGGAACCGCTCGATCCGGTCAGGAAGCGAGTCTATGCCCGGTTCATGGAAGCCTATGCCGGCTTCCTGACGCACACCGACGAGCAGATCGGCCGGCTGGTCGCCGCGCTCAAGGCGAGCGGCGACTATGACAACACGGTGTTCGTGCTGCTCTCCGACAATGGCGCGAGCGCCGAGCATGGCCAGACCGGATCGATCGGTCAGCTCTATCCGCCGGTCCATCTGAACGCCGCCGATCTGGCGACGCATATGGATGACATCGGCACCGCGCAGATCGGCATGCAGCGGCCCTGGGGCATGGCGAGCAACACGCCATTCCGCCGCTACAAATCCTGGCCCAATGCCGGCGGGGTGCGCACCCCGCTGATCCTCAGCTGGCCGGGGCATCTGCCGAACAAGGGCGCGATCCGTCGCCAGCGTGTCGATGCGGTCGATATCGCGCCGACCTTGGTCGAGCTCGCCGGTGCGCGCTTCGATGCGGTGGTGGACGGCAAGCCGATGATCCCGGTCGCCGGCGCCTCGTTCCGCAAGGCGCTGTTCTCCGCCAGCGCGCCCGATCCGCGGCCGGTCCAGTATTTCGAGCTGCGCGGCAACCGGGCGGTACGCGCCGGCAAGTGGCGCGCGGTGGCGATCCACAAGCTCGGCACGCCGTTCGAGCAGGATCAATGGGCGCTCTACGACACCGACGCAGATTTCGCCGAAGCAGAAGACCTCTCGGGTCGCAATCCGAACAAGGTCTCGGAGCTCAAGGCGATATGGCAGCGGGAGGCCAGCCGATACGGCGCCCTCCCGCTGTCCGAGGGGCCGGACTATGTCCGCAAGCTCGACCGTTACCGCGACGCGTTCCTGAAGGACTGACATGAGCAAGCTCCGCCGCATCATCCTGTCCGGCTGCGCAGCCATGGCGAGCGTCGCGCTGGCCGCGCCGGCGATCTCCGGCCCCACCGGCGCACCTGCCGCACAGGCGCAGGAAGCGCAGCAGCCGAACATCATCTTCGTGCTGGTCGATGACCTCCGCTTCGACATGATGGGCTTCCTCAACCCGGGCCTGAAGACGCCGAACATCGATTTCCTCGCCAGGAACGGCACCTATTTCCCCAATGCCGTGGTCACTTCCTCGCTGTGCAGCCCGAGCCGGGCGACGATCCTGACCGGCCAGACCGCGCGCAACCACGGCGTGGTCGACAACAACAACAGCTCGGAAGACGGGCTGATCTTCTTCCCGTCCTACCTCCAGAAGGCCGGCTACCAGACCGCCTTTTTCGGCAAATGGCATATGGGCTTCGACACCGATGCCCCGCGGCCGGGCTTCGACAAATGGGTGAGCTTCAAGGGGCAGGGCACCTATTTCCCGACCGAGCGGCTGAGCCCGGCACAGTTGGCCGCGGGCGAGCGGCAGATGCTCAATGTCGACGGCAGGGAAGTGAAGCGCACCGGCTATATCACCGACGAGCTGACCGATTACACGATGGACTGGCTGGAAAAGGGCCGGGACAAGTCGAAGCCCTTCTTCGTCTATCTGAGCCACAAGGCGGTGCATTCGGATGCGCTGCCGCCCGAGCGCTACAAGACCCAGTATAGCGACCTCGACATCCAGCTGCCCGATACGCTGGCGAACACGCCCGAGAACAATGCGGGCAAGCCGCTCTGGGTACAGAACCAGCGCAACAGCTGGCACGGGGCCGACAATCCCTATACCGGCAAGCCCGACCTCAAGGAGCGGGTGCGCGACATCTACCGCACGCTCTCGCCGGTGGACGACAGCCTCGGGCGGATCCTCGCCTATCTGAAGAAGAACCGGCTCGAGAAGAACACGATGATCGTGTTCTATTCGGACAATGGCTTCCTGATCGGCGACCATGGCCTGATCGACAAGCGCAACGCCTATGAGCCCTCGGTGCGCGTGCCGATGGTGGTGTACGCGCCCGGCCTGGGCGTGGCGAAGGGAGCGACCAACCCTGCCTTGGTCCGCAACCTCGATCTCGCGCCGACCTTCCTCGATGCCGCGCATGTCGCGAAGCCCGGCCAGATGGAAGGCTCGAGCTTCCTCGGGCTGGCGGAGGGCAAGGTGAAGCTGGCCGACTGGAAGCCCAGCGACTTCATCTACGAATATTATTGGGAATGGACCTTCCCCCAGACGCCGACGACCTTCGCGATCGAGCGTGATCGGGTGAAGTACATCCAGTATCACGGCGTGTGGGACACCGAGGAGCTGTACGACCTCGCCAGGGATCCCGACGAGCGCCACAACCTGATCGACGACCCGGCCTATTTCGATGCCAAGGTCACGCTGCGCAAGGCGCTGTTCGCCCAGCTCGCGAACAGCAAGGGCCAGCACGCCGTGCCCTATACCGAGAAGACCAGCCCCGGCGTGGTCTATCGGGTCGAGGGCGGCACGCACGCCGCCGACTTCCCGGCCGGCTGGTACAAGCCCGCCGACCTGCCGACCAAGATGAACGACATCTTCCCCGACAGCGACGCCAAGACCAAGGCGACCGCAGCCGGAAAGCCCTATTTCCCCAAGAAGCCGGAATGACCATGACCGCAGCCACTGCCGCCGCCGACACCACGCCCTGGCCGGCCAGGACCACCGCCTGGTACGTCGCGATCCTGCTGATGCTGGCGAACACGCTGGCGTTCGTCGATCGCCAGGCGATGGCGCTGCTGGTGCAGCCGATCAAGGCCGACCTGCAGATCAACGATACTGCGATCAGCCTGCTCTACGGGCTCAGCTTCACGCTCTTCTATGTCGCGGTGGGCATCCCGATCGCGCGGATCGCCGATCGCTCGAACCGCCGCAACATCATCGCCGGGGCGATCTTCGTGTGGAGCGTGGCGACCAGCCTGTGCGGCCTCGCGCGCTCCTTTGCCGGGCTGTTCGCGGCGCGGGTGATGGTCGGCGCGGGCGAGGGCGGGCTGACGCCGGCGGCCTATTCGCTGCTCTCCGACTATTTCCCCAAGGAGAAGCTGCCCGCCGCGATGGGGGTCTACCAGATCGGCCTGTACCTGGGCGGCGCCTCGGCGCTGATCGTCGGCGGCCTGATCTCCACCGTCATCCCGCCCGCCTCGACGGTGATGGTGCCGCTCTTCGGGGCGATGAAGGGCTGGCAGATTGTCTTCCTCCTGCTCGGCCTGCCCGGCCTGGTGCTCACCGGGCTGATGCTGACGATCCGCGAGCCGCTGCGCCGCGGTGCGGCGGTGGCGCAGGAGAAGGTGCCGCTGTCGGAGCTGTTCGCGCATATCGGCCAGCGCAGCGGCGCCTATATCGGCATCACCCTCGGCTTCGCGCTGATGATCTTCATCGGCAACGGCACCTCGGTGTGGATTCCCGCCTTCCTCCAGCGCAGCTTCGGCTGGACCACCGCGCAGGTCGGCAGCCATTACGGGCCGATCGTCTTCCTGTGCGGCACCAGCGGCGCGCTGGTCGGCGGCTTCGTCGCCTCGAAGCTGCGCGCGGCGGGGCGTTCGGACGCCAGCCTCAAGGCCTCGCTGTTCGGCTTCGTCGCGCTGGTGCCGATCACCATCGCCTTCCCGCTGATGCCGACCGCCACCGGCGCGCTGGTGCTGATCGGCCTCATGAACTTCTTCGCCGGGTTCAACTTCGGCGGCGGCCTCGCCACCCTGCTCGAGATGACGCCCAACCGGATGCGCGCGCTCGTCTCGGCCTTCTACATGCTCACGATCAACCTGATCGGCGCGGCGCTTGGTCCCACCGCGATTGCGCTGTGCACCGATTACTGGTTCGCCGATCCGCTGAAGCTGCCGCAGGCGATCGCCTTGGTCGCCGGGGTCGCTTCGCCGCTTTCGGTGCTTGCCCTGTGGCTTGGCATGCGGTGCTATCGCGCGCAGATGGGGCGGGATGCCGGATAAGGGAGCGAGCAGGGGGTAGATGGCACGGGCACGACGCAAGGGGACGGGCGTCACCATCCAGACGGTGGCCGAGCATGCCGGCGTATCGGCGATGACGGTGTCCTATGTCGTCAACGGCACCGGGCGGGTGAGCGCGGCGACGCGCGAGAGCGTGCTCGAATCGGTGCGCGTGCTGGGCTACCAGCCCAATGTCGCCGCGCGCTCGCTGGCCAGCGCCGCCACCTGCCGGATCGGGATCGTCTACCAGAACTCGCAGAACGCCTTCCTCAGCGCGATGCTGGTCGGCGCGCTCAACGCCACTTCGCGGCTCGGTGCCGAGCTGATGATCGGCAAGGTCGAGGCGCCGGTGATGGCGAATACCGAGGCGGCGATGCGGCTGCTCGTGCGCGGGGGGGCCAATGCGATCCTGCTGGCGCCGCCCTATGGCGAGCTGGTCAGCGGCTCGGGGCTGATCGCCGAGCTCGGTGTGCCGGTCGCGGCGGTCGCGCATGGCGGCGAGCTGCCCGACATGGCGACGATCGGCGTCGACGATCGCGCCGCTACCCGCGCGATGGCCGAGCGGCTGATCGCGCGCGGGCATCGCCGGATCGGCTTCGTCACCGGCCCGCCGAGCCATGATTCGAGCCCCTTGCGCCTCGCCGGCTTCCGCGACGCGGTGACGGCCGCCGGTCTCCCCTGGGACGAGACATTGGTCCAGCCGGGACGCTTCACCTTCGAATCCGGGCTGGAAGCAGGCGAGGCACTGCTCGCCCTGAGCAAGCCGCCGACCGCGATCTTCGCCTCGAACGACGACATGGCCTCGGGCGTCTCCGCCGTCGCCCATCGCCGCCGCCTGCGCATTCCCGAGGATATCGCCGTCGCCGGGTTCGACGACGCGCCGATCGCGGTGAAGATCTGGCCGTCGCTCTCCACCGTCCGCCAGCCGGTCGAGCTGATCGGCGAGCGCGCGACCGAGCTGCTCGTCGCCCGCGTCACCGGCCGCGACGATTTCGGCGACACCCAGTCGATCCGCATGCCCTTCGATGTGATCGAGCGCGAATCGACGGCTTTCGATCGCTGAGTACGGCCCCTAGAGTGCGCGGATGACGGAAAGCACAGAGGGCGAGGCCGACAAGCGTCGGCGGGGGATTCAATCGGTTGAGATCGGGCTGGGGGTGCTCGAGGCGCTGGCCGCGCTCGGCGAGGCATCGACGCTGGGCGCGATCGCCCAGGCGAGCGGCCTGTCGGGCCCGCAGACCCACCGCTATCTCGCCAGCCTCACCGCGGCGGGGATGACCCAGCAGGACCGCACCACCGGCCGCTACGACCTGGGACCGGCCGCGCTCAAGCTCGGGCTGAGCGCGCTCGCCCGCACCGACGCCTTCCGCGTCGCCGACACCGCGATCGAAGCGTTCGTCCGCGAGACCGGGCGCACCGTGCAGGTCGCAGCACTCGGGCCGCAGGGGCCGACGGTGGTGCGCTGGCACATGGGCCGCCCGGCGGTGATGACCTCGTTCGGCGTCGGCGCGGTGCTGCCTTTGCTCTACTCGGCGACCGGGCACATCTTTCTGAGCTTCGTGCCCGAGGTCGAGACCGATCCGCTGCTCGCGCGCGAGCTGGCCGAGAGCGAGATGACCGCCGCCGATGTCGCGGCGATCCGCAAGCGCGTCCGCGCCGAGGGCCGTGCCTATGTCGAGGGAACCGTGATCCCCGGCCTGCGCGCCGCCGCCTTCCCGATCTTCGACCTGCAGGGCCGCGCCATCCTGAGCGCCACCGCGCTGGTGCCCGGCGCCTACAAGGCCGACGACAGCGGCGCGGTGCTCGACCGGCTCGCCGCGGCCTGCCGGGAGGTCAGCGAAAGGCTCGGCTGGAGCGGATAATTCATTTGACATAGGACAATCAATTGCCCGATGGATAACGCGTGCGGCGCGCCCTACTCTGCGCCGCACACCCCATTTCGTGAGTATCGGGCATGACTCTCGCCAACGACCAGCGGACCCAGCTTGAAGCGCTGTACGAGGAGATGGCGCCCGCGCACCTGACGCCGCTGTGGGAATCGCTCGCCGAGCTGGTCCGCCCGCAGCCCAAGTCGCCGGCGCAGGTGCACCGCTGGTCCTATGCCGAAGCGCGCGACTATCTGCTGCGCGCCGGCGACCTGATCTCCGCCGAACAGGCCGAGCGCCGCGTGCTGATCCTCGAAAATCCCGGCCTGGAAGGCCAGTCGGCGGTGGTGCCCAGCCTCTATGCCGGGCTCCAGCTGATCCTGCCGGGCGAAGTCGCCCCGGCACATCGCCATGCCCAGTCGGCGCTCCGCTTCGTGATGGAAGGCGATGGCGCCTTCACCGCGGTGGACGGCGAGAAGGCGATCATGCGCCCGTTCGATCTGGTGCTGACCCCCGGCTGGCAGTGGCACGATCACGGCAACCCCAGCGACAAGCCGATGATCTGGCTCGACGGGCTCGACATCCCGACCGTCCGCCATTTCGACGCCAGCTTCGCCGAGAAGGGCCAGGACAAGGTCACCCCCGAGACGGTCCAGCCCGGCGACACGCTGGCGCGCTATGGCCATAACATGCGCCCGATGCGCGGCTCGCTGGCCGATCGCCGCCCGTCGCACCAGCCGCTGTTCCACTATCCCTATGCGCAGTGGCGCCCCGCGCTCGATGCGATGGCGGCTTCGGCCGAGATCGATCCGCATCTCGGCCACGCATTGGAGTTCCTCAATCCGGCCAATGGCGGCCCGGTGATGGCGACGATCGCCGCGCATGTCCGCCTGCTGCCCGCCGGTTTCGAGACGCGTCCGCGCCGCAGCACCGACGGCACCGTGTTCGTCGTCGTCGAAGGCACCGGCACCGCGGTGATCGAGGGCCAGGAACTTGCCCTCAATCCCCGCGACATCTTCACCGTGCCGTCGTGGCACGAGCTTCGCCTGCAGGCAGGCAGCACGCTGGTGCTGTTCGGCTATTCGGACAAGGCCGCGCAGGAGAAGCTGAACCTCTACAAGGAGCAGAATTCGTGACGACCCTCTTCGCCCCCCAGGATCCGGTGCTCGCCGCGACCAGCGACGGCAACCAGTTTCCCGTCCGCCGCGTCTTCTGCATCGGCCGCAACTATGCCGCCCATGCCCGCGAGATGGGCCGCGATCCGGACCGCGAGCCGCCCTTCTTCTTCACGAAGTGGGCCGAGACGGTGGTGCCGACCGGCACGACCATCGCCTATCCGAGCGAGACCGCGAACTTCCATTATGAAGCCGAGCTGGTGCTGGCGATCGGCAAGGGCGGGCGCAACATCGCCGCCGCCGATGCGCTGGAGCATGTCTCTGGCTATGCCACCGGCCTCGACATGACCCGCCGCGACCTCCAGCTCGAGGCGCGCGAAAAGGGCCGCCCGTGGAGCACCGGCAAGAATGTCGAGCAGTCCTCGCCGCTCGGCCTGATCCATCCGGCGCGCGAGACCGGCCCGTTCGACAGCGGCAGCATCAAGCTGACGGTCAATGGCGTGGTGAAGCAGGACGCCGATCTGAACGAGCTGATCTGGGACGTCCCCGATGTGGTCGCCTATGTCTCGCGCTTCTACCGGCTCGAGCCGGGCGACCTGATCTATACCGGCACTCCGGCGGGCGTCGGCGCGGTGGTCGAGGGCGACGAAGTCGTGGTGTCGATCGCGGGCCTCAGCGATTGCGTCATCAAGGTGGGAGCGCCGGCGCGTGACTGATGCGGTGACCCTGCACGGCTATTTCCGCTCGGGCGCGTCCTACCGGGTGCGCATCGCGCTCAACCTGAAGGGCATCGCCTATGCCGATGCGTTCCACCATCTCCGCAAGGGCGAGCAGAACGCGCCCGAATATCGCGCGCTCAATCCGCAGGGGCTGCTGCCCGCGCTGGAAGTGGGTGGCGCGGTGCTGACCCAGAGCCTGGCGATCTGCGAATATCTGGACGAGGTGCATCCCGAGCCGGCGCTGCTCCCCGCCGAGCCGATCGCTCGCGCCAAGGTCCGCGCCTTCGCCCAGGTGATCGCCTGCGACACCCATCCGGTGCAGAACCTCAAGGTGCTGGCGAACCTGCGCGCGCTCGGGCTCGACGAGGCGCAGGTCAATGGCTGGGCGGCGAAGGTGATCGAGGACGGACTCGACGCCTGCAGCGCGCTGATCGCCGATGTCGCCGGCACCTATTGCTTCGGCGACACGGTCAGCCTGGCGGACCTGTTCCTGGTGCCCCAGCTGGTCAATGCGCGGCGCTTCGGTGTGGATCTGCAGCGCTGGCCGAAACTGCTCGAGATCGAGCGCGCCTGCCTGGCGCTCGATGCGTTTGCCAAGGCGGCGCCGGAGAACCAGCCCGACGCCGAATGAACCGACCCGAATACGGGCGGATAGAAGGAGGACAGGATGACCGGATTTCCGATGCACCGCCGCGCCCTGATCGGCGCGGCCGGATCGACCTTTCTGGCGAGCCTTGCCGCCCGGGCACGCGTGCCGAGGGGCTCCCGGTCCAATCTGATCCTGTTCTTCCCCGATGAGATGCGGGCGGATTCGCTGGCGTGCTACGGCAATCCGGTCACCCGCACCCCGGCCTTCGATCTGCTGGCGAAGCAGGGCACCCGCTTCGCCAATTGTCATGTCCAGACGCCGATATGTGCAGCCTCGCGCTGCTCGATGCTCACCGGGCTGCCGACCAGCGCCACCGGGCATCGCGGCTTCGGCTATCTGCTCCAGCCCGATGAGCCCAACCTGTTCCGCACGCTGCGCGAGGGCGGCTACGACACCTATTTCTTCGGCAAGAACGATGTGCTGGCGCCCGAGACCTTTGCGCGCAGCCTGACCGACTGGGCCGATCCGCCCGCGCCGGGCGCGGCGCCGGGCGATCATGCTCCCGGCGCGCGGCGCGGCAAGCTCGACGGGCCGACGACGATGCTGCTGCCCGCCACCGGCGATCGCCGCGCGACCAGCGACTACGGCATCCTCAAGCGCGCGATCCAGGTGATCGAGCGCCGCGAGCAGGACCGGCCCTTCTGCCTGTTCCTCCCCGTTTTCCAGCCGCATCCGCCCTATCATGCGCCCGACGGCTTCCAGGACATGTACAAGCCCGGCGACCTGCCGCCGCTGATCCCGCCGGGCACCAAGGGACGTCCAGCCTATCACGCTGCGATCCGCGAGAAGTACCGTCTGAACGAAGTCGACGATGCGGTGCTGCGTCAGGTCCGCGCCACTTACTACGGCCAGGTTTCCTATACCGACTGGCTGCTTGGCGAGCTGATGGAAGCGCTGGAGCGCACCGGCCGCGACAAGGATACCGCGCTGCTCGTCAGCTCGGATCATGGCGATTATGCCGGCGATTACGGGCTGATCGAGAAATGGCATGGTGGGCTCGAGACCTGCCTCACCCATGTCCCGATGATCGGCCGCGTGCCCGGCGGCGTCGCCGGCCATATCGCGACCGGCATGACCGAGCTGTACGACGTGCTGCCGACTTTCCTCGATCTCGCCGGCCTGTCTTCCACCCACACCAATTTCGCCCGCTCGATGATGCCGCAACTGCGGGGTGGCCAGGGCGATCCGAACCGCGCTGCCTTCACCGAGGCGGGGATGAATATCTACGAGCCCCAGGCCTTCGATTCCCCCTCGGGCGGGCTCTATGCGCGCAAGTCGGAGCTGGCGGCGGAGCAGCCGGCGCTGGTCGGCCGCGCGGCGTCGGTGCGCACCCAGCGCTACACCTTCGTCCAGCGCCCGCAGGGGCTGAGCGAGCTCTATGATCGCCAGGCCGATCCGCAGGAGCTGAACAACCTGATCGGCCAGCGCAGCCATGCCAGGGTGCAGGACGCGCTCGAGCGCCGGCTGCTCGACTGGTACATCAACACCACCGGCGTCCCCGCCGATCTGCGCAACAGCCGCGACGTCCCCAATTTCACTGCGCCGCTCGCCCCCAAGGGCGATGCCGCCGCCGCGAACGCTATCCTGGACAAGTGAGGCCGATGATGACCAAGCCGCTGCGCCTTCTCGCACTTCCGCTCATGGCAACGTTGTCGGCGGCCGCCGCACCGAATGATCCCACGCGCGTCACCATTGCCTCGGGGCCGATCCAGGGCAGTGAAGAGGGCGCGGTGATTGCGTTCCGCGGCATTCCCTATGCGACCGCTCCGGTCGCGGATCTTCGCTGGCGCGCCCCGCAGCCGGTTTCGCCCTGGACGCAGGTGAGGGAGACGAAGGATTTCGCGCCCGTCTGCATGCAGCAGATGATCCCGATGGACGAGCCGCAGTTAACTTCCGCGTCCGAAGACTGTCTGTTTGTGAACGTTTGGAAGCCTGTGTCTGTTTCGGCCAGGCTCCGCCCGGTGGTGGTCTGGATCCATGGCGGCGGCCTGATGAACGGCGGCAGTGCCTCCCGGATCTTCGACGGCGCAACCTTTGCGAAGAACGGCATCGTAACCGTTACGCTCAACTACCGCCTCGGCCGCTTCGGCTTCTTCGCCCACCCGGCTCTTACCGCCGCGAAGGAGGGGCCAACCGGCAATTTCGGCTTCATGGACCAGATCGCCGCGCTCAAGTGGGTGCAGGCCAATATCGCCAAATTCGGCGGCGATCCCAGGCAGGTAACCGTCGTGGGGGAGTCGGCCGGCGGCATCTCGATCCTCACTCTGATGGGCTCGCCGGCGGCCAAGGGGCTGTTCGCCCGCGCGGTGGTGATGTCGGGTGGCGGCCGCAGCCTGCTCGCCCCCAAGACGCTGCCCGAGGCCGAGCGCTTCGGCGAGAATTTCGCCCGTAGTACAGGCATTTCCGCCTCGGGCCCGGCCGCGCTGGCGCAGCTGCGCGCCTTGCCGGCGGCGACGGTCTCCGAAGGCGTGTTCATGGCGATCGGCAAGGTCCCGGGCGGCGACACCTATGTCGGCGGCGGCATGATCGACGGAACCGTGATCACCGGCGCGACCGAGGACATCTTCCGCGCCGGCAAGCAGGCGAAAGTGCCGCTGATCGTCGGCGCGACCTCGGACGACGCCCCGATCGGCGCCCGCCCGGGCGACAAGGACGCGCTGTTCGCTGCCTTCGGCGCGAAACAGGCTGCTGCACGCGCCGCCTATGATCCCGAGGGCACGCGCGATGCCGATCTCGTCCGCCGGGCCATGGCCCGCGACCGAGCCTTCCTCGAGCCGTCCCGCTTCATCGCAACCTCGGTGGCGCGCACGGGCCAGCCGGTCTGGTTCTACCGCTTCTCCTATGTCGCCCAGTCGCTGCAGCCCTCGCCGGGCGCGCGCCATGCCAGCGACGTGCCCTACATGTTCGGCACGGTGGCGGCGCGCTATGGCGACAAGCTGGCCCCGCGCGACGTCCAGCTCTCCGACACCTTCCACGCCTATGTCGAGAATTTCGCCCGGGGCGGCAATCCGAACGGCGCCGGCCAGCCGGCCTGGGCGCCGTTCCGCGCCGGCGACAAGCTGCTGCTCGACCTGGCGGCGGACGGCCAGGCGCGGATGACCCGCGATCCCTTCGCGGCCCGGCTCGACGCGACGGAGGCGCTGGCCGGGCAGCGGTGATCCCGCGCTAAGACCTATGGATGGTGGCGATCCGAGGCCTCCCGCCGCATTTTCGATCGCGTCGCACACAGGCGGCGGCACCCACCTCGTCGAAGGACAGGCGCAGGCTCCGACCGGCTTTCACGGGATTGCGGGCGCGGCGGCGCATGTCTCTTCCACCGGAGAGAGCCGATGATCCTCGACGCCCCGGCGCAATCGACCCTGGCTGCGGCGGAAACGCCGGCATCGATCTTCAACCGCTTCGGCCGCCAGGTCCGGGTGCCGCACTGGTCGGCACCGGCGCTGCAGCAATATCGCGCCTATCTCGGGCCCGCGCTGCTCGTCAGCGTCGGCTATATGGATCCGGGCAACTGGGGCACCGACCTGCAGGCCGGGGCGCTCTATCAATATGGGCTGCTCTGGGTGGTCGCGCTGGCCAGCGCCATGGCGATCGTCCTGCAGTTGCTGGCTGCCCGGCTGGGCATCGTCTCGGGCCGAAATCTCGCCGAGGCGTGCCGCGCCTGGTATCCGTCCTGGTGCCGGATGCCGCTATGGATCCTGTGCGAGATCGCGATCGCGGCATGCGACCTCGCCGAAGTGCTGGGCTCGGCGGTGGCGATCAACCTGCTGTTCGGCGTGCCGTTGTTCTGGGCGGTGGTGATGACCGCGGCCGATGTGTTCCTGCTCCTGCTGCTCCAGCATCACGGGATGCGGACGATCGAGCGCGTCGTGCTGGTGCTGGTGCTGACCATCGCCGGCTCCTTCTTCGTCGAGCTGTTCGTGATGCCGGGCACCCGCCCCGATTTCCAGCAGATCGGCGCCGCGCTGGTCCTTCCCACCCTGGCCACCGCCGGTATGGCCAGCGTCGCGGTGGGCATCATCGGGGCGACCGTGATGCCGCATAATCTCTATCTGCATTCCGCCCTGGTCCAGAGCCGCACCGTCGAGCAGGATACTCCGTCGAAGAAGGTCGCCCTGCACTGCAACGCGATCGATACCGGCATTTCGCTGTCGCTCGCCTTTCTGGTGAACGCCGCGATCCTGATCCTCGCGGCGGTGGTGTTCCACGGGCGCAGCGAGCTGGTGCTCGACGGGCATCGCTATGTGCTGGGCGACGATACCGACTGGATCCGCGTGGCCTATCTCACCTTCGCCCCGGCGATCGGCTCCGCGCTGGCCAGCGTGATCTTCGCGGTGGCGCTGCTTGCATCGGGCCAGTCGAGCACGATCACCGGCACGATCGCAGGCCAGGTGGTGATGGAGGGGTTCATGCACTGGCGGATCGCGCCGTGGAAGCGGCGGATCGTCACGCGCGCGATGGCGATCATTCCGGCGGTCATCGTGATCGGCCTGCGCGGCGACGGCAGCGTCAACGACCTGCTGGTGCTGAGTCAGGTGGTGCTGGCGATGCAGCTGCCCTTCGCGATGTTCCCGCTGCTCCACTTCATGAGCGCGCGGCGCTTCGTGCCGGACTGGCCGACGCCCAGGCTGCTCCTGTCGCTCGGCTGGGTGACGGCGATCGTGATCACGCTGTTCGACTTGGTCGGGCTGCCGGGCAGCATCGCCGATGCCGTGCGCATCCTGGCCGGCGGCTGAGCGCTTCCCAAACCAGCGTATGATACCGTGCCGCCGGTGTGCGGCTAGACAGGGCAGGACCAATGCTGGCCGCAGCATCCTTCCCGGAGAACGTCATGAACCGCCCGAAATTGTTCGAACCGCTCCAGCTGGGGTCGCTCAAGCTCGACAACCGCATCGTGATCGCGCCGATGTGCCAATATTCGGCGCAGGATGGCCAGATGACCGACTGGCACCTGATGCATCTCGGCCATCTGGCGCTTTCGGGCGCGGGGCTGCTGACGATCGAAGCGACCGCGGTGACTCCGGAGGGACGGATCACGCCGTCCGATGTCGGCTTGTGGGACGACGAGACCGAGGCGGCGATGCGGCGCGTGATCGATGCGGTGCGGAGCTGGTCGTCGATGCCGATCGCGATCCAGCTTGCCCATGCCGGCCGCAAGGCTTCGGCCGAAGTGCCCTGGCGCGGCGGGCGCCATATCGCCCAGCATGATCCGCGCGCCTGGCAGACGCTCGCGCCTTCGGCCGTGCCGCTCAGCACCGGCGGCATCACTCCGGTGGCGCTCGACAAGGATGGCCTGGACCGGCTGCGCGATGCCTTCGCCCAGAGCGCGCGGCGAGCGGGGCGGCTCGGGCTGGATGCGGTGCAGGTCCATGCCGCGCACGGCTATCTGCTTCACCAGTTCCTCTCGCCCTTCTCGAACAAGCGCGAGGATGACTATGGCGGTTCGCTGGAGAACCGGATGCGGTTTCCGCTCGAGATATTCGACGCGATCCGCGCGGCCTTTCCGCACGACCGGCCGGTGACCGTGCGCATCTCGGGGACGGACTGGATCGACGGCGGCGCGACGATCGAGGAAGGCGTGGCCTTCGCCCGGGCGCTCGCCGCGCGCGGTTGTGCGGCGCTCAACGTCACGAGCGGCGGGCTCGATCCGGTCCAGCGGATCGAGGACGGGCCCAATTATCAGGTCCCCTTTGCCCGTGCGGTGAAGCAGGCGGTTTCGATCCCGGTCGCGGCAGTGGGTCTCATCACCGAATTCGAGCAGGCCGAGGCGATCATCGGTACCGGCGATGCCGATCTCGTCGCGATCGCGCGTGCCGCGCTCTACGACCCGCGCTGGCCCTGGCACGCCGCCGCGCATCTGGGCGGCCATGTGCGCGCGCCGTCGCAATATCTGCGCTCCCAGCCCCGGCAATATGGCACGCTCTTCGATTTCGACGAGTGGGAAGAAAACTGAGCCGAAGACCTTGGTGCTCAGTACGAATTTGCAGGGTGGAACCAGTGGTTCCGCCCCGTTTTGTCGTGGCTGAAAGACAATATCTCAGAATAATGAATATTATGTCCGTATGGTCGAAGTATCGACAAAAGATTCTTGGTGATGAATGCCGCTTTCTGCAGATATCGTCCGTTATTTTCGCCAAATAAATCTTTGTATGGATGTTATATATCGAGAGTTCGTCGATATCTGATCTGACGGTGATGATGTGCAATCGGGTGCAGCATCGCAGCTTCAATGGAGTGGTCCGCCGACCAATTCCATTCCGGAGTGAAGAATATCGTCGGGTCAAATATCAACGGAAGGAAATAGCCATGAAGGTTCTCACCGATACCATCCTGTCCAAGTCTGCATTCTCGGCCGAGATCGACGTTCCGATCGAGAAGATCGACATCGCCGACTGGCTGTTCAACCTGCCGGAAGCCGAATATCAGCGCTGCTGTCCGCCGGATCATATCGGTGCAGGCAACACGACGACCGATGACGGCCGCCGCATGATGATCAATGTCGAGATGATCGGCACCGGCCTGGTCGTCCAGCATTATGTCGCCGAGGAAGCGACGGCGACCTATTGCCGGATGAACTCGATCTCGGACGTGTTCACCGCCGCCGGGCGCACCCAGGTCAATGTGATCTGGGAACTCAAGGCCGAAGGCATCGAGGGTGGCCGTACCCGCTACACCAACAGCGTCACCGCGCACCCGACCGACGCGTTCATGGACTTCATCGCCGCGCACAACATCACCTATGAAGCTGCTGCAGCGGCGCGGCAGGAAGCCGGCGGCGACCATAATCATCGCGAGACGCCGCTGTTCGCGGCGAGCATCGGCCGCCGCGCGCTGGCCAAGGCCTGAGGGACGCTGGCCCGGCGCATCGACGGAGCGGATATCCGCTTCCGCCGGTGCGCCGGGTCACCCTATTCCTTCACAGGAATGAAACCGACACGACGATCGCCGCCACGCCCAGGCCACGCGGGTGTCGATCACTTTGAACTATCCGCCCAGGACGCTGGCCATCGCCTTTCTCGGCCAAGGTTCTCGCTGCCGAAACCGCTACGCCGGCTGCTGTGGCCCCTGTCGCGGGGATGGGTGCGCACCGCACCAGGATCATGGCACCAGCAGGATCTTCCCCAGCAGGTTTCCGGCTTCCATGCGGCGCTGGGTCTCGGCCGCCCGGGAAAGCGGATAGGTTGCCTCGATCACCGGCCTGATCCCACCGCTGGCCAGTTCGCCAAGCCAGCGCGCGCCGAAGCGATCGACGTCGATGGCCTTCACGCTCAGGCGTCCCGCGGGCCGAGCGTGTCGGCGGCGATCGCCGATGCGGAGATCGCAGCGGGGAAGCCGGCATAAAAGGCCATATGGGTGATGACTGCGCTGAGCTCCTGCCGGGTGACTCCGTTCTCCACGGCGCGGTGCAGATGCGCGGGAAGTTCCGCGGTGCCGTGAACCGCCACCAGCGCGGCGACGGTGATCAGGCTGCGGTCGCGCCTGGAGAGCGCGCTGTCTTCCCAGACCTGGGAGAATAGCGGGTCCTCGACGAAACCGGTCAGTTCGGGGGTGAAGGGCCGGGCCGCCTCACGCGGGCTCACGATCGGGGTGGTCGACATCCTGCTGCTCCCTGCATTGGTGCTGGAGCCGATGATGTCGCCGCCGGGCGGCCCGCGACACTATACCTAGGTTGCCGGCAGCCGCTTCTACCAGCCGCGCCGGGACTGGATCTCCCGGAACTTCGCCGCGCTCTGCGGCTTGACGAGCAGCAGCGAGACCTGCGGCATCGCGTGCTTCACCCGCTCGTCCATCGCGATCACCGCGCGTTCGATGTCCGCTGTCCGGCATTCTGCCCGAAAGGCGACGCTGATCGAGACGAACAGCCGCTCGGGCCCGATGCGGACGGAGATCATGCCATTGGCGTTCTCCACCTCCGGGACCGCTGCGACCAGGTTGAGGATCCTGCGCTCACTTTCCGGCTCCGCCGATGCGCCGATCAGCAGGTTGCGGCTTTCATTGGCGAGGAGCAGGGCGGTTGCCGCCATCATCAGCGCGATCGCCAGCGACGCGACGCCATCGGCCGCCGGAAAGCTGAAGCGCGTGCTGACCAATATGCCAAGCGCGGCAATGCCGACGCCGGCCAGCGAGGCGGCGCTGGTGAACAATACCGTCATCGTCGCTCCGTCCCGCGAACGCCGCAGATACCGGACGAGGCTGTGCTCGCTGCTGGCGCGGATGATCTTGCGGCAGGTGAAGAAGGCGAAGGTGCCGTCGATCAGGAAGGACAGTAGCAACACCACATAGCTGGTCGTGCTCGGCCCCAGCGGCTGGGGTGTCATATATTGGTGCCAGCCCTCGCGAAAGGCGAAGCCCGCGCCGAGCGCCAGGATCAGCATCGCCGCGATCAGGTTCCAGAAAAAGGCGGCGCGACCATAGCCGAGCTGGAAATTGCGGTCCGCCGGCCGCCCGGCCGAGGCCAGCCCATAGAGCAGGATGATCTCGGTCAGCACATCGAGCAGGCTGTGCACGCCCTCGGTGAACAGGGCGGTAGCACCGCTTTCGCGCGCTGCGGCGAATTTGAGCAGCGCGATCAGCGCGTCCGCTGCAAGGCCCAGCAGCACGATCGACATGCTCGGCGAACCGCGGCGCGCACGGGCCGGAGCCTGGTCGGTAGAGCTCAAGAATGTCATCGGCGCGATCTCCCGGCTTCGATCCTTAGGATCCGGGGCCGGGAAGCGGCAGCATACTTGGGTTTACGATTCGGACGGGGACTATCGCCGACCGGCCAGCGCCCGGGCTCGCATGTCGCGATCTAAGGTTTTGATCTTATTGATAAATGGCGGAGCGGGAGGGATTCGAACCCTCGATACGGTTTTGCCGTATACTCACTTTCCAGGCGAGCGCCTTCGACCACTCGGCCACCGCTCCGCATGTCCCGGAAGTTGCGTGCCCTAACGATTGACGGAGGCGGAGGCAAGCAGCAGTCTTGCGCCATGCTGAAGCCCTTCCTCGCGCTTGCCGCGCTCGCCGCCATTCCGACCGCCATCGCCCAGACCGCGCCGTCCCCGGCCGATCCGGCGCCCGAGGACTGGAAGGCGATCCCCGACAACGAGATCCTCGTGATGACGCTGCAGGGCGGCCACCAGGTCTATATCCGCCTGGCCCCGCGCTACGCCCCGGCGCATGTCGCCAATATCCGCAAGCTCGCCGAGGCGCATTGGTGGGACGGCACCAGCGTTTACCGCGTGCAGGACAATTACGTGACGCAGTGGGGCGGCGGCGACGACAAGACCGCGCTGCCGCCCGGCGTGATCGAGAACCCGCCCGCCGAATATGAATGGCCGGGCTTCGACGCGGTGAAGAGCGTCACCTTCGCCAAGCCGGACAGCTATGCGGCCAAGACCGGCCTCAGCGCCGATGGCTGGCCGCTCGCCAATTACGGCGCGGTGAGCTCGCTCACCCATTGCTATTCGATGGTCGGCGTCGCGCGCGACCTGGCGCCGTCGACCGGCAGCGGCGCCGAGCTCTACACGGTGATCGGCCACGCCCCGCGCCCGCTCGACCGCAACATCGCGATCATCGGCCGCGTAGTCGAGGGCATGCAGTGGCTCTCGAGCCTGCCGCGCGGCACCGCGCAGCTGGGCGTCTATGCCAAGGACCAGGCGCCGACGCCGATCCTCTCGGTGCGTCTCGCCAGCCAGCTGCCCGAGGACGAGCGCCCGCACTTCCAGTATCGCAGCACCGACAACCCGCGCTTCGCCGCCTGGATCAAGGCGCGCGAGAACCGCGACGGCGCGTTCTTCACCGTGCCCATGGGCGGGGTGGATGTGTGCAACGCGCTGCCGGCGGTGCGCCGGGCGCAGTAAGAGAGGATAGCGTCATCCCGGCGAAAGCCGGGATCT
>JAEXLC010000134.1 GCA_023445495.1 Pseudomonadota bacterium
GGATCCCGGCGCAAGGCCGGGATGACAAATGATGGCAAATAAGGTGGCCCGCCCGGCGCCCTACCCCTGCCGCGTGATCCGCAGCGCCCAGCGATCATAGCCCAGCGCCTCGACCCGCTTCATGATCGTCTGCGCCAGCGCCGCCGGGGGCACCGCCTCGCGGCACAGCACCCAGAGATACCGCCCGCTCGGCTCGCCGACGATCGACCAGGTGTAGTCGTCGTCATGGTCGAGCACCCAGTAATCGCCGGTATAGAGCGGCCCGAAGAACGAGACCTTGAGCTTGGCCCCGGTCTCCTCGTCGGCGATAATCGCCTTGCCTTCGGAGACGCTGCGGTCGCCGTCCGGCCAGTTGTGCGTGCCGCTGTTGGTCACGCGGATCTTGCCGTCGTCGAGCAGCGCATATTCCGCCGTCACTGCGTCGAGCCCCTTCTCGAAGCGGTTCTCGTGCCGGGCGAGCTCAAACCATTTGCCGAGATACCGCTCAAGATCGACCGGCTTTGCCGGCTCGGGCACCTTGTTGTTGATCACCGGCGGGCGCGTGGCGCGCGAATAGAGGAAGATGCCGCCGATCGCCGCAACCGCGACGCCCGAGGCAATGGAAATGGCAGTGCTTCGCTTCATCTCTTCACTCTGCTGCCTAAGGGACGGAAAGCAAAGCCCTCAATGCCAGGGCGTGCAGCTTCGTTCCGGATCGGACAGCGGCAGGAACCGCACCCGGCGCTTGCCATAATAGCTCAGGTCCATCGACACGCGCACCGGCGCGCCCGGATGCGTATAGATATCCTGGTCGCCCCAGCGCCCGTTACCGGTCTCGCAGTGCCGCCAGCCCTGGCGCTGCAACGCCTCGACCAGCTTGTACACGGCTTCCTGATGGCCGTTCTGCCACAGCGTCAGATAGGCGAAGCCGCCCTGCCCCTTGCTGCCGATCAGGTCGACCGCGGCTTCATAGGGCCCCTCCCCGAACAGCATCACCGGCGCCCGGCGGCAGCGCAGGCGGAACGCATCGATCCGCACGCAGCGGGTGAAGCCGGCGTTTCGCGCGGCATCCGCGGTGCCGCTCACCGGCAGCCCGGCAAAGGCGAGCGCCGGCGGCGGCGTCCGCACGGGCTCGCGGCCAGCCACCAGGATCGCCGCCATCAGCAAAACCGCGCACGCGGTCGGCACCAGCATTCCCGGCCGCGCCCAATCCTCCGCCAGTTCCCGCAGCATCGGTCGCTCCGATCGCCTCTCCTGCGATATGTTATTCCATGACAATAGCGGCAATTACAAGCCTACCTGATCTTCCCCAGAGGGGGAGGATCTAAGTCTCACCGCCCCAGCAGATGATCCACGAACTGCGCGAGCGACTTGAACCCCGCCAGCGAGAGCCCGCCCTTGTCGTTGACCTGCGCCGCCGGAGCCAGCGCCCGGCCGAAGCCCAGCTTCGACGCTTCCCGGCAGCGCAGCGCGCCATGCGCCACCGGCCGCACTTCGCCCGACAGCGCGATCTCGCCGAACACCACCGCATCCGCCGGGATCGGCCGCTCGCTCAGCGCCGAGACGAGCGCCGCCGCCACCGCCATGTCCGCCGCCGGATCCTGCACGCGGTAGCCGCCGGCGATGTTGAGATAGACTTCGCAGGTCGAGAAGCTCAGCCCGCAGCGTGCTTCCAGCACCGCGAGGATCATCGCCAGCCGCCCCGAATCCCAGCCGACCACCGCGCGCCGCGGCGTCGCTCCGCTCGCCAGCCGCACGGTCAGCGCCTGCACCTCGATCAGCACTGGCCGGGTGCCCTCCAGCGCGGGGAACACCACCGTGCCGGTCACGCTCTCGTCGCGCTGGGTGAGGAACAGCGCCGAGGGGTTGGAGACTTCCTCCAGTCCCTCGGACTGCATCGCGAAGACGCCGATCTCGTCGGTCCCGCCGAAGCGGTTCTTCACCGCGCGGAGGATCCGATACTGGTGGCTGCGCTCGCCCTCGAAGGCCAGCACGGTATCGACCATATGCTCGAGCACGCGCGGGCCGGCGATGCTGCCGTCCTTGGTGACATGGCCGACCAGCACCACGGCGGTCCCCCGCTCCTTGGCGAAGCGGATCAGCTCGCCGGACGCGGCACGCACCTGGCTCACCGTGCCCGGCGCGCCTTCGATCAGGTCCGAATGCATGGTCTGGATCGAGTCGATGATGAGCAAGGCGGGCGGTTCGCCCTCGCCCATCGTCGTCAGGATATCGCGCACCGATGTCGCCGCGGCGAGCAGCACCGGCGCCTTGCCGAGCCCCAGCCGGCGCGCACGCAGCCGCACCTGGTCCGCCGCTTCCTCGCCCGAGACATAGGCTACCTTGAGCCCGCGCGAGGCGATGCTCGCCGCAGCCTGGAGCAGCAGCGTCGACTTGCCGATGCCCGGATCGCCGCCGATCAGCGTCGCCGATCCCTCGACGAACCCGCCACCCAGCGCGCGATCGAGCTCGGCGATGCCGGTCGAAGTCCGCTCGGGCAGCGCGATATCGGTGTTGAGCCTGCTGAGCAGGATCGCGCGTCCGCCCGACTGGAGGTTATGCTTGGCCTGGAACGGCGTGACGTTCGCCCCGGCATCCTCGACGAGCTGGTTCCACTCGCCGCAATCGGCGCACTGCCCCGCCCATTGCGAGGAGACCGAGCCACAGGCCTGGCAGACATAACGCTTCTTGAGTTTCGCCATGGCGCGACGCTAGCAAGAGAACAGGACGAGAACAATCGTCAAATGCGCGGCCCCGGCCATTCGGGCATCGCCCCTTCACCCACCACCGTCATGTTCGCGCCTTCGGTGGCCCGCACTGGCACCGTGGATGGGTCGAATCCATCGAGGCAGAAGATGTTGACGCCGAAGTGATCCGGCGCGGCGCGCTTGCGGTGGAACACATAGATGCCGCAGCGGCTGCAGAAGAAATGGCGCGCCCTTTGGGTGTTCCACCGATATTCGGTGAGCAGCTCCTGCCCCTCCACCACTGTCAGCGCATCCTCGGGCACCTTCGCCATCCGCGCGTTGCGCTTCACGCAGAGCGAGCAGTCGCAGCTGGTCAGTTCCTCGATTGGATAATCGATGGTGAAGCGCACGCCACCGCAATGGCAGGATCCCGCACGAAGCTCGGTCATCTGGTCCCCTCTTTGCCCCCTGCACCTAGTGCACCGGCCGGCCAGGGACAATTCGCCACACCGCGGCAATCTTGCCCGCCGCGCGCGCGGATTGTATGCGCCCGCCATGAAGCCCACCGAGCTCCGCGTCGCCCTGTTCAGCGGCAACTATAATTATGTCCGCGACGGCGCGAACCAGGCGCTGAACCTGCTCGTCGGCTATCTGCTCGACAAGGGCGTCAAGGTCCGCGTCTATTCGCCGACTACCGAGACCCCTGCCTTCCCGCCCACCGGCGATCTGGTCAGCGTGCCGTCGCTCCCCGTCCCCGGCGGCCGCGACGAATACAAGTTCGCCAAGGGCATCAAGGACGTGCTGCCCGATCTGGAGGCCTTCGCCCCCAATATCGTCCATATCTCCGCGCCGGAGATCCTGTGCCACCAGGCAGTCACCTGGGCACGCAGGAACAACATCGCCGCCGTCGCCTCGGTCCACACCCGCTTCGAGACCTATCCCGGCTATTACCGGATCGGCTTCGTCACCCCGCTGCTGATCCGGATGCTCACCCGGCTCTACAACCGGGTCGACATGCTGCTGCCGCCCGGGCGCGGCATGGTCGAGCTGCTGCAGAGCTGGGGCGTCACCAAGCCGATGCGCATCTGGTCGCGCGGCGTGAACCATGACCGGTTCAACCCCGGCCGCCGCAGCCTCGAATGGCGCCGCGATCTCGGCATCCAGGACGACGAGGTCGCCGTCGCGTTCCTCGGCCGGCTGGTGCTGGAGAAGGGGCTCGACATCTTCGCCGAGGTGGTCGCCGAGCTGCAGCGCCGCGGCGTCAGGCACCGCGTGCTGGTGATCGGCAAGGGCCCGGCGCAGGACTGGTTCGCCGAGCGCGTGCCCGATGCGGTGTTCGCCGGCTTCCAGGCGGGCGACGACCTTGGCCGCGCCGTCGCCTCGATGGACGTGTTCTTCAATCCCTCGCTCACCGAGAGCTTCGGCAACGTCACGCTCGAGGCGATGGCCGCCGGCGTGCCGGTGGTCGCCGCCCGCGCGGTCGGCCCGGTCGGCATGGTCGAGGAGAATGTCAGCGGCGTGCTGGTCGAGCCCGGCAAGGGCGCGGTCACCCGCTATGCCGATGCGATCCAGCATTATTGCGAGGATAACGAAGCCCGCCTGGCCGCGGGCAAGGCCGGCTACGAACTCGCCAGCGCCTATGTCTGGGACGCGATCAACCAGAAGGTGCTCGACGCCTATATCGAGACGATCGAGAAGCGCGGGCAGTAACAAAACCCTCTCCCGCTTTCGCGGGAGAGGGT
>JAEXLC010000210.1 GCA_023445495.1 Pseudomonadota bacterium
CATTCCCTCCCCCGACCCCTCCCGCAAGCGGAAGGGGAGCGAATACGGGTAGCGGAGGATGAATTGAAAGCAGCCGTTCTCTACGAAGCGGGCAAGCCGCTCGAGATCACCGAGGTTCGTGTTTCCAAGCCTGGGCCGCGCGAGGTGCTGATCCGCACCAAGGCGGTGGGGGTGTGCCGGTCTGATTTGCACTTTGTCGACGGCGCCTTCCCGCATCCGGTGCCGACCGTGCCGGGGCATGAGGCCGCGGGCGTGATCGAGGCGGTTGGATCGGATGTCGCGCATCTGAAGGTGGGCGACCATGTCATCACCTTCTTCACCGTGTTCTGCGGTAGCTGCGAGATGTGCGTGACCGGGCGCCCGTCGCTCTGCATTGATCCCTCGACCCGGCGCCCGGCCGATGCCGAGCCGCGATTGTCGCTGCAGGACGGCACCGGGCTGGCGCCGTTCCTCAACCTTTCCGCCTTTGCCGAGCAGATGCTGGTCCATGAGAATGCCTGTGTGGCGATTTCGAAGGAGATGCCGCTGGACCGCGCGGCGCTGCTCGGTTGCGCGGTGATCACCGGGGCCGGGGCGATCTTCAACGACAGCCGGGTGCGACCCGGTGAGAGCGTCGCGGTGATCGGAGCAGGCGGGATCGGGCTTGCCGCGATCAACGCAGCCAAGATCGCCGGCGCGGGGACGATCCTGGCGATCGACCCGGTCCCGGAGAAGCGCGAGCTGGCGCTCAAGCTCGGCGCCACTCATGCGCTGGACGCGATGGCCGAGGGGCTTGCCAAGGACGTGCTCAAGCTGACCGGCGGCGGCGTTCATTATGCGATCGAGGCGGTCGGGCGGCCGAACACCGCCGAACTCGCCTGGAACATCCTGCGCCGTGGCGGCACTGCGACGATCCTCGGGATGATTGCGCCGGGCGGTAATGTCAGCCTGCCCGGGCCGACCTTCCTGACCGGCAAGAAGATTCAGGGCTCGCTGCTGGGCAGCACCCGCTTCCCGATCGACATGCCGCGGCTGGTGCAGATGTATCTCGATGGGCTGCTGGACCTCGACACGATGGTCGCCGAGCGGATCAGGCTGGAGGACGTGAACGATGCACTCGACAAGCTGCGCAAGGGCGACAGCGTGCGCTCGGTGATCGAGTTCGCATGAGCGACCTCGACGAAGCGAAGCTGGCGGACTGGCTGGCGGCGAATGTGGCGGGCTTTGCCGGCCCGATCGCGGTGACCAAGTTCCCCGGCGGGCAGAGCAACCCGACCTATCGGATCGATGCGGGGAGCGGTTCCTATGTGCTGCGGCGCAAGCCGTTCGGGCCGATCCTGCCCTCGGCGCATGCGGTGGAGCGCGAATATGCGCTGATCGCGGCGCTGCACCCGACCGGCTTTCCGGTCGCCCGGCCGTACGGGCTGTGCGAGGATGCCGAGGTGCTGGGCTCGGCCTTCTACATCATGGAGATGGTCGAGGGACGGACGCTCTGGGATGGCGGGCTGCCCGGCATGACGCCGGCGGAGCGGACGGCGCATTATCATGCGATCATCGATACGCTCGCGGCGCTGCATTCGGTGGATTACGAGGCTGTCGGGCTCGGCAGCTATGGCAAGCCGGGCAACTATTTCGCCCGACAGGTCGAGCGCTGGACGAAACAGTATCGGGCGAGCGAGACCGACCAGTTGCCCGAGATGGAGGAGCTGATCGTGTTCCTCCCGCGCACCGTGCCCGAGCAGACGCGGACGAGCATCGTGCACGGCGATTTCCGCATCGACAACATGATCTTCGCGCCCGCCGAGCCGCGGATTTTGGCCGTGCTCGACTGGGAACTGTCGACGCTCGGCGATCCGCTGGCGGACTTCTCCTATTTCCTGATGAGCTGGGCGACCGAGCCCGAGGGGCGCTCGGGCGTGAAGGGGCTTACCGGGCCCGAGACCGGAATCCCGACGATCGAAGATGTCGTGGCGCGCTACTGCGCGGCGACCGGGCGCGACGGGGTGCCCGATCTCAACTGGTATTTCGCCTATAACCTGTTCCGGCTGGCGGGGATCGTCCAGGGCATCAAGAAGCGGATGATCGACGGCAATGCCTCCTCCGCCAATGCCGCGGCGACGGTGGAGCGACTGCCCGGGCTGGTGGCGCAGGCGTGGCACTTCGCGCAGGAGGCGGGGGCCTAATCGTCATCCCGGCGCAAGCCGGGATCTCGTGCGGCTTCTGTCCCGTGCCTTCGCCTGAGATCCCGACTTTCGTCGGGATGACGGTGTAATGAAGAGGATGGTGGATGAGCGGACTTTTCGACCTGACCGGCAAGGTGGCGATCGTCACCGGTTCCTCGCGCGGGATCGGCAGGGCATCGGCCGAGGCGCTGGCGGATGCGGGCGCGAAGGTGGTGATCTCCAGCCGCAAGCAGGATGCGTGTGAAGAGGTCGCTGCCGCAATCAACGCGAAGCACGGCGAAGGCACCGCGCTGGCGGTTGCAGCGAGCATCTCCGACAAGGAAGCGCTGCGGCATCTCGTCGACGAGACCCGGCGGGTGTTCGGGCGCGTGGACGTGCTGGTCTGCAACGCCGCCTCCAATCCCTATTACGGGCCGCTCGAGGAGATCGCGGACGACCAGTTCCGCAAGATCCTCGACAACAACATCCTTTCCAACCACTGGCTGATCCAGATGGTCGCTCCCGAGATGCGCGCCCGGCGCGAGGGATCGATCGTGATCGTCTCGTCGATCGGCGGGCTGCGCGGATCGCCGGTGATCGGAGCGTATAACGTCTCCAAGGCAGCCGACCTGCAGCTCGCGCGCAATTATGCGGTGGAGTTCGGGCCGGACAATGTGCGGGTCAACTGCATCGCCCCGGGGCTCATCAAGACCGACTTCGCCCGGGCGCTGTGGGAAGATCCCGAGCGGGCCAGGGCAACCAACGCGACCACGCCACTGCGCCGGATCGGCGAGCCGGAGGAGATCGCGGGCGCGGTGGTGTATCTCGCCAGCCGGGCGAGCGCGTTCATGACGGGCCAGGCAATGGTCATCGATGGCGGGGTGACGATCTAGGCTTGTGCTCCTGCGGAAGCAGGAGCCCAGAGTTGTGGAGGGGCCGACGTTTGTGGCCCCTGGGCTCCTGCTTCCGCAGGAGCACGTGGAAGGGGATTTCGATGCAGTTCGCAGGCAAGGTAGCAATCGTCACTGGCGCCGGTTCGGGGATCGGGCGAGCGACGGCGCGGGCATTCGCCGAAGCAGGTGCCAAGGTGGTCGCCGCCGACCTGAGCGAGGCAGTCGAGGAGACGATCGCCGGGCGCGAGGGCATGATCGCGGCGCATATGGACGCGGGCGACGAGGCCGATGTCGAACGAGTGGTCGCGACCGCGGTCGAGCGCTTTGGCGGGCTCGACATCTTCTACGCCAATGCCGGCATCTCGGGCGGCGCCACCGGCATCTTCGACACCCCGACCGAGCTCTGGGCCGAGGTGCTGCGCGTCAACCTGATCGGGCCGGCGCTGGCGATCAAGCATGCCGGGCCGCGGATCGTCGAGCGGGGTGGTGGTGCGATCCTTTGCACCGCGAGCGTCGCCGGGCTGCGCTCGGGTGCGGGCGGGCCGGCCTATTCGGCGAGCAAGGCGGGGGTGATAAACCTGGTCCAGACCGCCGCGCAGCAGTTCGCGGGATCGGGCGTGCGGGTGAACGCGATCTGCCCGGGGCTGATCGAGACCGGCATGACCGAGCGCGCCTTCACCTATGCCCGCGACAACGGCAAGGAAGACAAGCTCGGCCGCTTGAACCCGCTGCGCCGGGCGGGCCAGCCCGAGGAGATCGCCCGGGTGGCGCTGTTCCTCGCCTCCGATGCGGCCAGCTATGTCAACGGACAGGCCTGGGTGGTGGATGGCGGGCTTTCGTCCAGCCATCCGGTGACCCGGCAGGAGTTCGGCAAGCCGGCCTTCTGAAGCGCGGTTGACGACCTTGCCGGCAAGCCGCACGCTTGGACGGCGAGGGGGCGGGCATGAGCGAGCATCAGGGTGCGATCGAGATCGTGGCGACCCCGGCGGGCGAGGCACCGCTCTGGGTGCGGGAGGCGTGGATCGGACTGATCCTGCCGATGGCGCCGGGCGGGGGCAAGCGGCGACGGCGGAGCTTCGGCGTGCTGAGCGCGCCGCGAACCCATCTGGGCGCGCTCTGGGGGGCGCTTTTCAACGCCCGGCGGGTCGAGGGCTATGTCGTGCCGAGCGCGGAGGCGATCCGGTTGCTCGCGATGCGCAATCCGGGTGCGGCGAACTGGTGGCGGACGCATACCGGCTTCGCCGATTGCGAGCAGGCGGCCTTCCTCTTCGACGCGCCGGCCTGCCGCCCGATCGGCTGAATGGCCGTCTAGAGCGTCACCTCGCCGCGGAACACCGGCACGCAGCGGCCGGCGACGCTGCTGCGGATCCCGTCGGATGTGCGGCGGGCGGTGACGGTGAGGTTGCTGGGGCGGCCCATCTCGACGCCCTGGCGGACCTGGAAGCGCGCGGTTTCCGCCTCGCCGAGCGACAGCAGCAGCGCGCCGAGCGTGGCGTTGGCGCTGCCGGTGGCGGCGTCTTCCCAGGTGCCGGTGAGCGGCGAGAACATGCGGGCGCGGATGCGCTGCTCCTCGCGGGCATAGAGGAAGATCGACAGGCGCTCGGCCTGATCGCGCTCCGCATCGGCGAGGCGGCGATAGGCCGCGATGTCCGGCTGGGCCAGGCTCAGCGCCTCCTCGGTCACTTCGACGAAGACGAAGTCGACGCCGGTGGTGGCGCGGGTGGGCAGGTGCGCGGTGGTGACGAGATCGGCGGGGTCGAGGTTCAGGCAATCCGCGATGCCATCGACCGGCAAGGTGCCAAGCAGCTGGAGTGGCTGGGGTGCGTCGATCTCGGCGCCGAGCGCGGCGCCGGAAGCATCGCGCTCGATCCGGATCTCCACCAGCCCGGCGATCTCCTCGAAGCGGAGCGTGTCGCCGGCCTCCGGGCGCAGGCCGACAAGGACATAGCCGGTGCCGACATTGGGATGGCCGGCAAAGGGCATCTCGGCGGTGCGGTTGAAGATGCGGACGCGGGCGGTGTTGGCCGGATCGGCTGCAGGCAGGACGAAGGTCGTCTCGCTATAGTTCATCTCCGCCGACAGCGCCTGCATCTCGGCGTCGCTCAGCCCGTACGCATCGGGGAACACCGCCAGCGGATTGCCGCCGAAACGGGTCTCGGTGAAGACGTCGAGCGTGACATAGGCGAAGCGGCGCGGTGCGGTTTCCATTGCGCCGGTCTAGCGGCTGGCGGCTCAGGCGCAATTGGGATCGGCAACCGGATTGCCGGTGGCGCGGTAGAGCCCGTCCTTGCCGGGGGCGACTTCGATCGGCTTGACGCTGAAATAGCTGCCGCCGCCGAGCGCGCGATCGAGGATGCAGAGCTTCAGCGCCTTGTCGCTGCGATCGAGCAGGCTGACGCGGAAGGTCCAGCTCTTGTCGGCCAGTTCGAACACGGCGGCGTTGCCGTCGCGGGTCGGCTTGGTGAAGCCATAGTCGGCGAGGGTACGCAGCCCCTCTCTCCGACGCGGGCCGGTGGAGTTGGGGAATGACGTGACGTCGAGCCTGCTGGCGATCTCGACCGGGTCGACCGTGTCGGCGGTGACCGTCGCGAGATCCTGCGGCAGCAGCAGCGCCAGCGCCATGGCGATCGTCATGTTCGGCAACTCCCCGCACAATATCGTTGGTTTTCAACGCGGGGAGGCGGCGGGCCGTTCCTAGCCCTTTACCCGGACCAGCCCTTCCTGGGTGACGCTGGCGACGAGGCGGCCGTCGCGGCTGTAGATGCGGCCGCGGTTGAACCCGCGCGAGTGGCCGGCCCAGGGGCTGTCGGTGGTGTAGAGCAGCCACTCGTCGAAGCGGAACGGCTCGTGCAGCCAAACGGCGTGATCGAGGCTGGCTGTCTGCACCCCGCCGGTCATCCAGCTGACCCCGTGCGGGAGCATGCAGGTGCCGAGCAGGGTCATGTCGGTGGCATAGGTGAGCATCGCGCGGTGGAGCGCGGGATCGTCGGGCAAAGGGGCGACGACGCGGAACCAGCTGTGCTGCACCGGCTCCTGGGCGACGGGCCTGAACCAGTTGCGCGGGTTGACCGGGCGGATCTCGATCGGGCGGGCGCGCAGGAAGAAGCGGCGGAACTTCTCCGGCACCTCGTCGCGGATCGCCTCGCGCAGCTCGCGCTCGGAGACCAGGGTGTCGGGATCGGGCACGTCGGGCATGTCGAACTGGTGGTGCAGGCCTTCTGCCGGGAGCTGGAAGCTCGCGGTCATGTTGAGGATCGGCTGGCCGCCCTGCATCGCGATCACCCGACGATTGGCGAAGCTGCGCCCCTCGAAATCATGGACCACGCGGTAGATGATCGGGTGGTTCTCGTCGCCCGGGCGCATGAAATAGGCGTGGAGCGAGTGGGCGGTCTTGTCGTCCTCGATCGAGCGCTGCGCGGCCTGGAGCGCCTGCGCGACGACCTGGCCGCCGAAGACACGGCCGACCCCGCCGGGCTGGCGAGGGCCGCGATAGAGGTCGGTATCGATGCGCTCTACGTCGAGCAGCGCGGTGAGCTGGTCGACCTGGCCCTGGGGGTCTTCGGCGCGTTCGGGAGTGTCGGTCATAAGTCTAATCCGTCATCCCGGCGGAAGCCGGGATCTGGTGCCGTATCGCGCCTTCGCCCGAGATCCCGGCTTTCGCCGGGATGCCGAATGTGGCCGGGGATGACGGGTTGGGAGGAGGCATGTGGCGCATCAATATCCCGCCGCTTCCGCCAGGGCGTTGGCGTGGTAGTTGGTGTCGCCGAACAGCTCGGCCAGGACGCGGGCACGCTTCATGTAGAAGCCGATGTCGAACTCGTCGGTCATGCCGATGCCGCCGTGCATCTGGACGCCCTCCTGGACCGCCAGGGTGGTGGCGAGGCCGGTCATCGCCTTGGCGACCGCCACCGCCTCGGCCGCATCCTGCCCGGCGTCGAGCAGCTGCTGGGCCTTGAGGACGGCGGCGCGGGCGACTTCCATCTCGCTGTAGAGGTGGGCGGCGCGGTGCTGCAGGGCCTGGAAGCTGCCGATCGCGACGCCGAACTGCTTGCGATCCTTGAGGTAATTGACCGTCATGTCCATCGCCCCGCCGCCGACGCCGACCAGCTCCGCCGAGGCGCCGGTGCGGCCTGCAGCCAGCAGGCGGCCGAGGGGACCGTCGCCCTGGTCGACTTCGCCGAGAACCGTATCGGCATCGACTTCAACATTTGCGAAAGTGACATGGGAAGCCAGGCTGGAGTCGGCGAGACGCTCGGTACGGACCTCGATCCCGGCGGTTTTCGGATCGACCACGAAGAGGGTCAGTCCCGAACTGGACGCTCCAGCCGCGGAAGTTCGCGCGGCGACGATCATCAGGTCGGCGACATGGGCGTGCGCGACGAAACGCTTGGTGCCCGACAGCCGAAAACCGTTGCCCGCGCGCTCGGCGGCGAGCGAAACCTGACCTGTGAACTTTGGCGTCTCATCGATCGCAAGCGCCGCGACCGTATCGCCGGCGAGGATGCCCGGGAACCAGCGCGCGGCATGGCCGGTACCCTTCAATGCCTCGACCGCCGCCACCGCCGTGGCAAGGAAGGGGGAGGGTGAGAGGTTGCGGCCGATCTCCTCGAGCACCACGCCCGCCTCGACATGGCCGAGGCCGAGGCCGCCTTCGCCTTCCGGAATCAGGATGCCGGTGAAGCCCATTTCGGCGAACTGCTTCCAGAGCTGCTTGCTGAAACCGGTGGGGTCGTTCGCGTCGCGCAGGGCGCGCATGTGCGCGACGGGGGCTTCCGCGGCGACGAAGTCCTTCGCGGTATCGCGGAGCATGGTCTGGTCTTCGTTGAGGTAGAGGGGCATCGTCTTCTCTTCCTTAAGCCCTCTCCCTTTGGGAGAGGGTTGGGTGAGGGCGGTCTCCACATGCGTTTCCGTTTGTGGCGACCCTCACCCTTCCGCCGACTTCGTCGGCTCCCTCCCTCTCCCAATGGGAGAGGGAATTTGGTCAGCTCGGCAAATCCAAAATCCGCTTGGCGATGATGTTGAGCTGGATCTCGCTGGTGCCGCCTTCGATCGAATTGGCCTTGGTGCGGAGCCAGGCGCGCGCAGCGGTGCCCTGGTGCGAGTCCGCGCTCTCCCATTCGAGCGCGTCGCTGCCGCCGGCGGCCATCTGGAGCTCGTGGCGGGTCTTGTTCAGCTCGGTGCCGTAATATTTCATCATCGAGGGCTGGGCGGGGTGCGCCTGGCCGGCCTTGAGCTCGTCGATGAACTTCTCGGACATCGCGGCGAACGCCTTGGAGCGGACTTCGAACAGCGCGATCTGGGCACGCAGGATCGGATCGACGCCCTTGCGGGCGGCCTCGACCAGCGGATCCTTGCCGGCGCCGCCGAGGCCGAAACCCGAGATCATCTCGCGCTCATGGCCGAGCAGATATTTGGCGACGTCCCAGCCCTTGTTGAGCGTGCCGAGCAGGTTCGCCTTGGGGACCTTCACATCGTCGAAGAAGGTCTCGCAGAAGGGCGAGTTGCCCGAGATCAGCAGGATCGGCTTGGTCGAGACGCCGGGCGAGGCCATGTCGAACAGCAGGAAGCTGATGCCGGCCTGCTTGACCGTCTTGTCGGTGCGGACGAGGCAGAAGATCCAGTCGGCCTTGTCGGCATAGCTGGTCCAGACTTTCTGGCCGTTGACGACGAAATGGTCGCCGGCATCGTCCGCCGAAGTTTGCAGTCCCGCCAGGTCGGAGCCGGCATTGGGCTCGCTATAGCCCTGGCACCAGCGGATTTCGCCGCGTGCAATCTTCGGGAGATGCTCGAGCTTCTGCTCCTCGGTGCCATATTTGAGCAGTGCCGGGCCGAGCATCGAGATGCCGAAGCTGTTGAGCGGGTTGCGCGCCTTGATGCGCTTCAGTTCCTCGCGGAGGATCTTGGTCTCCGCGGGGGAGAGGCCGCCGCCGCCATAGGCGCTGGGCCAATCGGGCACCGTCCAGCCGCGCGCGGCCATGCGATCGAGCCAGACCTTCTGGTCCGGATGCGCATATTCCGGATTGCGGCCGCCCCAGGTGGTTTCCTTTTCCGACCTGGGCGGGGTGCGCATCTCGGCCGGGCAGTTTTCCTCCAGCCAGGCGCGGGTTTCGGCGCGGAAGGTTTCCAGATCCTCTGCCATTCATCCTCTCCAAAACCCTCTCCCGGCGGGAGAGGGAGGGGCCCGCTCGGCGTCAGCCGAGTGGGAGGGTGAGGGTCGTTGATCTCTTCGGCCTTGGCCGACCCTCACCCTTCCGCCGACTTCGTCGGCTCCCTCCCTCTCCC
>JAEXLC010000211.1 GCA_023445495.1 Pseudomonadota bacterium
CGTCATCCCCGCGAAGGCGGGGATCCAGGGTAACCGAGCGACGTCCCTTGCGACTCTGGATCCCCGCCTTCGCGGGGATGACGGAGGAGAGTTTGGGAGAAATGGGGACGTCCTACTCCCCCAGCGCCGCCAGCAGCTTCAGCACCGTGTTCCAGTTGCGGCCGGTATTGGCGTGGGCAAGCTTGGCCTTCTGCATCGCCGGGATCAGGTTCGAGCGGGCCTGGCCTTCGGGGAAATCGGTGAACAGCTCGCGGCCGAGGATCACCATCCGCTCGGAGCCGTCACAGCTTTCGAGGACTTTGTCGATCGCCGCCTGGTTCGGCGGTTCGCGGTGGAAGGTGACGAGGAGGAAGCTCGGGCGCGCCTCGGCTTCCTTCGGGAAGGGATTGGCCGCGACCAGCTTCTCCAGATCGGCGCGATTGCGGACATAGACATCGGACTTGAGCCCGGTCGCCTTTTCCAGCGCGGCATGGAGATCGCGCTCCAGCGCTTCCGGGCTGGCATCGCCAGCTTCGAACACGACATTGCCCGAGGCGAGGATCGTCTTGACCTCGGTGAAGCCCATCCCCTCGACCACGGCCTTCAGTTCCGCCGATTTGAGCTGGCGCTTGCCGAGGTTGATCCCCCGCAGCATCGCCGCCCATTTCACAGCTTTTCTTCCCGCAAGGGGCGGCTGAGCAGTGCCTCGATCACCCTGGCCACCGGCGCGCCTTCGAGCAGCGCGTTGACCGCTTCGGTGACCGGCATGTCGACTCCGGCATCACGCGCGGCTTCGCGGAGCACCGGCGCGGTGAAGGCGCCTTCGGCCACGGTCTTGCGATCGGCCATCAACTCGGCGGCGCTACGGCCCTGCCCCAGCCCGAGGCCGAGCGAGAAGTTGCGCGAATTGGTGGAGGAGCAGGTGAGGACGAGATCGCCGAGGCCCGACAGGCCCGTAAGCGTCTCCGCCTGCGCGCCGCGCGCCATGCCGAAGCGCGTCATCTCGGCAAAGCCGCGCGCGATCAGCGCGGCGCGGGCGTTGAGCCCTAGCCCGGCACCCTCGACCACGCCGCAGGCAATGGCGAGGACGTTCTTGACCGCACCGCCAATCTCCGCGCCGACGACATCGTCCGAGCCATAGGTGCGGAAGGCGGGGCCGGCGAGGCGATCGGACAGGCGATTGCGCAGTGCCTCATGCTCGCAGGCGAGCGTGACGGCGGTGGGCTTACCGGCGGCGACTTCATGCGCGAAGGTGGGGCCGGACAGCACCGCGAGCGGGGCATCGGGCGCGACCTGGTGCGCGACTTCGCCGACCAGCAGCTTGGTGCCCGCTTCGATCCCCTTGGCGCAGAGCACCAGCGGCGTGTTGCCGACCGGGGTTTCGCTGAGCACCGCGCGGACATGCTGGGCCGGGGCGGCGACCAGCAGCGCATCGAGCCCGGCGAGGTCGGCGAGGTTGCCGGTGGCGCGGATGCTCGGGCTCAGCGGGACGTTCGCCAGGAACAGATCGTTGCTGTGGCGCGCGTTGACGCTTTCGACCACTTCGGGCTCGCGCGCCCAGAGCAGGACATCGCGGTCGCCGCGTGCCGCGACCTGCGCAAGCGCCGTGCCCCAGGCACCGCCACCGATGACGCCAATCCTCATGCCTTCACTCCCGCACCACGGACCTTTTCTGCATCCGGATCGAGCGGCCAGCGCGGCCGCGCCGCCACATCGAGCGGATCGCTGAAACCGGCGAGGAAGCGTTCGGCTCCCGCCCAGCCGATCATCGCCGCATTATCGGTGCACAGCCAGAGCGGCGGCGCGACGAAGCGGAGGTTCGATTCGGCGGCGAGCTGTTCCAATGCGCCGCGCACCGCCTTGTTCGCGGCGACACCGCCGGCGACGACCAAAGCCGTCGCATCGACCCGCTGGATCGCGCGGCGGGTGCGATCGATCAGGCAATCGACCACCGCCTGCTGGAAGGAGGCGGCAATGTCCTCGGCGCTGTAGAGCCCGACCTTGCGGGCGACGTCGCTCTTGAGGCCGGCGAAGGAGAAATGCGGCTCGGCCGAACCGAGCAACGGGCGCGGCAGCGGCACCGCCTTCGGATTGCCGCGCGCGGCCGCTTCCTCGACAGCCGGGCCGCCGGGAAAGCCGAGGCCGAGCATCTTGGCGGTCTTGTCGAAGGCTTCGCCCGCGGCATCGTCGATCGTGGTGGCGAGGCGCTGATATTTGCCGACGCCTTCGACCAGCAGCAGCTGGCAATGGCCGCCCGAGACAAGCAGCAGCAGATAGGGGAAGTGGAGATCGGGATCGGTGAGGCGCGGCGACAGGCCGTGCCCTTCGAGGTGATTGACCGCGATCAGCGGCTTGTTGCCGGCGAGCGCCAGCGCCTTGCCGGTGACGAGGCCAACCATGACGCCACCGATCAGCCCGGGGCCGGCGGTGGCGGCGATCGCATCGACATCGGCGAGCGTGACGCCGGCTTCCTCGAACGCGCCCTGGATCAGCGGGCCGATCGCTTCGACATGCGCGCGGGCGGCGATTTCGGGGACGACGCCGCCATAGGGACGATGCGCGGCTTCCTGGCGCGCAAGCTTGTGCGCCAGCACCTGCCGATCGGTGGTGACCAATGCGGCAGCGGTTTCGTCGCAACTCGATTCGAGGCCGAGGATAAGGGCCATTTCTGTATTCCGTACTCCAGTTGGTTGCGCATCTAGGGTGTCGCGGGGCGATTGTCGAAGTGGTGGGGGATTTTGGGGCGGCTGAGTCTGTTCTCGCGACGACGCGACGAGGGCTGGCTCCGGATACGCCGCAGGCTCTTTCAACGAAGCGCCTATTCCGCCGCTTCGCGGCAAGACACCGCATCGTTGCGGCGTCGCGTCGTTGCGCGAGTTGAACTTTCTGGTTTCAACCCGGCTTTCGCCGGGGAAGCAGTAATAGAGAACACCCAAGAGAGTGCCCGCTTCGACAAGCGGCATCCGAGCCACTAAGGCATTGCCCATGACGGTTTTCAAACTCGGGACGCGGGGTTCACCGCTGGCGCTGGCGCAGGCGAACATGGTGCGCGATGCGCTGATGGCGGCGCATGGCCTGCCCGAAGCCGCCTTCGAGATCGTCGTGATCAAGACGACCGGCGACAAGGTGCAGGACCGCGCGCTCGCCGAGATCGGCGGCAAGGCGCTGTGGACCAAGGAGCTCGACCGGGCGCTGCTCGCCGGCGAGGTCGATGCCTGCGTCCATTCGATGAAGGACGTCGAGACTTTCCGCACCGACATGATCGCGATCGCCGCGATGCTGCCGCGCGCCGATGTCCGCGACCGGCTGGTGGGCGCGGAGTCGATCGACGCGATACCGCAAGGCGGCGTGATCGGCACCAGCTCGCCGCGCCGCGCCGCGCAGGTGCGCAAGCTGCGGCCGGACCTGACCACCGTGCTGTTCCGCGGCAATGTCGACACGCGGCTGGCCAAGCTCGCGGCCGGAGAGGCCGATGCGACGCTGCTTGCGGCGGCGGGGCTGGCACGGCTGGGACGCCATGACGTCGGCGTCGAGATCCCCACCAATGTGATGCTGCCGGCCCCGGCGCAGGGCGCGGTGGGTATCGAGATCCGCGCCGATGACGCGCGGGCCCGCGAGCTGGTCGGCGCGATCGACGACGCCGTGACGCATGGCTGCGTCTCCGCCGAGCGCGCGCTGCTCGCGGCGCTCAAGGCCGATTGCCATTCGCCGGTGGCGGCGCTGGCAACCATCGAGGGCGGCATATTGACGCTCGAGGCCGAGCTGCTGAGCGAGGACGGCGCCGCGCATGTACACGGCGCAGTCGAAGGCGCCCCGCTCGACCATGACCTGCCGGCGGCGCTGGCGCGCGACCTGCTCGAACGGGCGCCCGAAGCGGTGCGCCAGCTGTTCGAGGGATGAGCCGGCCGATCGCCGTGCTCCGGCCCGAGCCCGGCAACCGCGTGACCGCGGCGGCGATCGAGGCGGCGGGGCGGACGGCGATCCGGCTGCCGCTGTTCGCGGCGGCGCCGGTGGCGTGGGACGCGCCCGATCCAGCCGGGTTCGACGCGCTGCTGCTGACCAGCGCCAATGCGCTGCGCCATGGGGGCGATCAGCTGGACGGGCTGCTCGGGTTGCCAGTGTTCGCGGTCGGGCGAGTGACCGCCGAGGCGGCGGCGCGGGTGGGCTTCCGGGTGGTCCATGTCGGCGATGGCGGCGCGGACGCGCTGGTCGCCGCGGCCGAAGCGGCGGGGATTACCCGAGCGCTGTGGCTGGGCGGACGCGAGGCGGTTCTGGAGGCGGGCGGCATCGTCCGGCAGGCGATCACCGTCTATGCCAGCGAACCGCTCGCCATCGCGCCCGAACAGGCGGTGCGGCTGCGCGGCTGCGTCGCGCTGGTCCAGTCGGCGCGGGCCGGGGCGCGGCTCGCCGAACTGGTGGCACCCGATCAC
>JAEXLC010000299.1 GCA_023445495.1 Pseudomonadota bacterium
GAATGAAGCCGGCCCTGCGATCGACATGGAGCAGTTCCTCGCCCCTGCCCGCCGCGCGCGACTGCCCGAGCTGGGCGAGCTGGGCGCGCGCCACATCGATCTCGACCAGCCGGACGGTAGGCTTGCCCTCCTCGCGGGACAGGCTGGCGAGCAGCCGGCCCGGCGCGCGCCAGAAGACCCATTCGAGCCGCTCGCCCTGGGGCAGCGCAACCGGCTGCGGGGCAAGATCGGGGCGCTGCGGATCGAACAGCGCCAGCCGGCCTTCCGCGCCGATTCGCGCGACGATGCGGCTGCCATCGGGGGAGAGCTGCGGATCCTCGATCGCCGCCGGGGCGAGCAGATCGGCCGCGCTGGGCGGCGGGGAAACCGGGCCGGGATCGGCCCGCGCCACGGTCATCAAAGCGAGAATGGCCGCCAATCCGGCGGCGCCTGCCCGGCGAAACTGCGTCAACGAAACCCCCACCCGAGTTCGAGCGGCAGGATGCGGGGAGACCGAAAATTGCGCAATACCGTAGATTTGCGCAACTTATTGAAACGGCAGCGTTATGACCTGCAATCCCCCGGCAACGCGAGACCTTGGCAGCGCGCCCGCGACTGCACAGAATGGCGCGGCATGCGGAGCCGGCGCCCGGACGGCGCGTTGGCCCGCCAGAACCGAAGAGGGATCGTGGACATGAAGACCAAGCTTCGCGCGGCACTGCCCGCCATCGCCCTGCTCGCGGCGTGCAATGCCGGTGCAGGCGTATCGGCCGAGCCCCAGGCGACGCCCAGCCCGGCGCCCGATCCCCAGCTGCCCTTCACCCTGACCCAGGTCGCCGATTTCGACACGCCCTGGGCGATGGCGTTCCTGCCCGATGGCCGGATGCTGGTGACCGAGAAGGCCGGCAAGATCCTGCTCGTCTCGGCCGACGGCAAGCAATCGCAGGTGATCGCCAATGTCGATGTCGTGTTCCAGGGCCAGGGCGGCCTGCTCGACGTGATCCCGGCGCCGGACTTCGCGAAGAGCCACCTTGTCTACTACACCTATGCCGAGCCGCGCCCCGACGGCTCCAGCCTGGCGCTGGCCCGCGCCACCTTCGTCGATGGCGCCGCGCCCGCGCTGGCCAATCCCCAGGTGCTGTGGCGCGCCGGCGCGGATGGCAAGGGCGGCCAGTTCGGCGCGGTCATCGCCTTCGCGCCCGACGGCAAGTCGCTGTTCCTGACCTCGGGCGAGCGCCAGCGCTTCACCCCGGCGCAGGATCCCAACCAGGCGCTCGGCAAGATCCTGCACCTGACGCTCGACGGCAAGCCTGCCCCGGGCAATCCCTGGGCGGGCAAGACGGGCACCCCCACCGTGACCGTCACCGATCCGCCGAAGAACACCGAGATCGCCAAGACCGCGCCCGCCCGGACGGTTAAGGTGGAAGGCACGAACCTGGTCCCCGCCGAGACCTGGAGCCTCGGCCATCGCAATCCCTATGGCCTGGTGTTCGACGGCGGCGGCCGGCTCTGGGAAGTCGAGATGGGCCCCAAGGGCGGCGACGAGGTCAATCTGATCGTCAAGGGCAGGAACTATGGCTGGCCCAATGTCTCCAACGGCGACAATTATGACGGCACCCCGATCCCCGATCACGCGCCGGGCGACGGCTATGAGGCGCCCAAGGTGTTCTGGAACCCGGCGATCTCGCCGGGCGGCATGGCCTATTATTCGGGCAATCTGTTCCCGCAGTGGAAGGGCTCGCTGCTGATCGGCGCGCTGTCGGGCCGCGGGCTGATCCGCGTGGCGCTCAACGGCGACAAGGCGAGCAAGGCCGACCAATGGGTGCTGAACATGCGCATCCGCGATGTCGTCCAGGGCCCGGACGGCGCGGTGTGGCTGCTCGAGGATGCCGGACGGGTCAACGGCCGGCTGTTCAAGCTGACGCCGAAGCAGTGAGCTGACGTCCGTCCAAGCCACCTGTTCCCCGGCTTTCACCGGGGAACTGCGATTTGTGACGCGAGCCCACCCGCCCCTTGCAATGTAGGATTTTGCCTGCTGGGCTGATCCCGCCAGCGCCTGGGGGCTGGCCGCTCTTTGTCCTGTAGGAAAGATAGGATCCCACACGCGCAACTATGTTGCGAGATGCGGCGCTTCCCCGAGAAAATTGGGAAAATAGCGGCCCGCAAAACCCGTTCTTGGCCCGTATTTCCGTGTGCTTTGGCGAGTCGTGATCGGGTGAGTGTAGGACGTCGCCCTAGCGCAGGATCAGGTAGTTCATCCGCGCCGCCGCGATCGGCCGGTCGGGCTCGTCCTGCCAGGCGACCGCCTCGACATTGGCGACGCGGGTGCCGAGCCGGGTGACGATGCCGCGGGCGCGCGTCGGCTTGTCGCGGCCGCCGCGCATGTAATCCACGGTCAGGTTGATCGGCTTGACCTGGGTCTCGTCGGTGCCAAGCGCCTGCCACAGCGCGCCGACCGCCGCCATCTCGAGCAGCCCGCCGATCGCGCCGCCATGCAGGAAGCCGGGCCGGCCGAGCACATCGGGACCGAAGGGCATCACTAGCACCGGCGCATCGTCACCGGGCTCGACCGTGAGGCCGAGCAGTTCGGCATAAGGCGGCAGGATCACCGGTAGCCCTCCGTCGCCATGAAGGTGCCGGCGACATGCGCGATCGGATCCTCGGGATCGCCGTCATGCGCCTGGCCGCGCACGAACGCGATCGAGCGGGTCAGCCGGTAGCATTCGCCGCGCCCGATCACCGCGCGGCCGGGCGTGGCGGGTCGCAGATAGTCGATGCGCAGGTCGAGCGTCGCCTGGGGCACGAAGGCGCCGGCGCGCAGCCACACCGATACGGCGGTGGCCATGTCCATCAGCGCCAGGATCGGCCCCGATGCCAGCACGCCCGATGCCGGATCGCCGATCATGTCCTCGCGGTACGGCAGCTCGAGCTCGGCCCAGTCCGGGCCATGGTCGCGATAGCCGATGCCCAGCCGCGTGCCATGGCTGGCGAAGCGCAGCTCGAAGAAGCGCAGGGGATCGAAGGTGGAAGGCGCCGTCTGGCTCATATGCCCGGCCCTAGCGCGGCGGCGGATCGCACGCAAATGGGGGCAATTACACGCTTGTAAGATGCACCATATCGACCCGCCCCTAGCCTCCCCCTTGTCGGGTCCTTCCCGGAAGAGGGGGAAATATGGGGTTGCTGAAGATCGATCTCGGCGAGATCGCCGAGCTGGGCACCAATGTCGCGATGCATGGCACGCTGGCGGCCGTCGACCGGGATGTCGACGACCTGTTCGAGCTGATCGTCGGCATCGCCATCCTGATCTACGAGATGGTGCCCGACTTCGCATGAACGGGATCGACGCGGCCACCCGCGCCGCGATCGCCGCCGCCCGCGGCGCGGCACCCGGCACGCTGCGGGCGTGGCGAGAGGGGCTTGTCTGGCGCATGCTCGCCGCCCGCTTCGCCGCCTGCCCTGCCGGCGACGGGGCCACCGCGATGGCCTGTGCCGCCGAACTGCTCGGCGATACGGGCTGGGTCGAGGCGCTGCTCCACCCGCTAATCGAGGCGCTGGCGGCGGACCCGCTGTTCGAGCCGCCCCTCCGGGTGAGCCGCGACCCGTTGCGGATCGGCGCGGTGCTGTTCGAATGCCCGGCAGTGAAGCTCTCGGCCTGCATCACCAGCGCAGCCGCACTGCGGCGCATGCCGGCACCGGCCAGCTGCACCTTCAGCGGCCGGCTCGCGGTGACGCGCTATGTCCGCGCGGGCGGCGCGACGCTCCGGCGCTGGCGCACTGCCCCGGCCGATGCGGAATTCCGCGCCGCCGCCGCCCCGCCCTGTGTGGAGAAAGCGCCCGTCCTGCCGGCCGACGGCGCAGTGGTGGCGATCGACGGGCGCAGCGAGGCGCAGTTGCTCAGCGATGCGACCAGCGACGTGGTCACGCTGACCTTCACCGCCCGGACCGGAACGCCGTTGATGCGGGAACATGCGATCGACGATGGCCGGTTGCTCCGCATCGCCAGTAGCGAGGATCGTGCTTCGCGGACCGAGATGCTGCTCGCCTTTCTCCGCCTGTCCGACCGCGTCGACGCCGGGCCCTGTTTCGAGACCGCAACCCGCGACCCGGCCTTCCATCTGCGCTGGGCGGCGATGCGCGAGTGGCTGGCGCTCGACGCCCGCGCCGCCTGTCCCCGGCTGGAAGCGATGGCGGCGGGCGATCCGCATCCGGAAGTGCGCGACGCAGCGGCCCGGACGTTGGCGGTGGTGCGCCCGAAGCTGGCAGCGCCGTGCCCCGCCTGATCGATCCCGGCACCGGCGGCGCGATCGGGCTGGACGAGCTGGTCGAAGCGCTCGACGCCAATCCGGTCGACGCCCGCGACGAGGATGCGTTCGCGAGCTGGGGTCCGCTGCTCGCCCGGCTGGGGCGCAACCCGGACTTCCTCGCCGATCTCGCCATCGCCGAGCTCAAGGCGAATTGCGCGGGACAGGTTTCGGGCAATGGCTATGGCCCCCAGGTCTTTCTGCTGCGCCCGCCCAATGGCCGCTATGTGCTGCGCGCCAATTTCTGGCCGGCGCGGGAGGATCCGGTCCTGCGCGCCAGCGGCCCGGCGGCGTTCTTCTACGAGCTGCCGCACGATCACAATTTTCCATTTTTGACATGGGGTTATCGCGGTCCCGGCTATTGGAGCGACTACTACGAATATGACGTGGCGCCGCTCGCCGGGCTGCCGGGCGAGGCTGCAGGGCTGCGCTTCATCGAGCGCGCACGGCTCGAGCCCGGCAAGCTGATGCTCTACCGGATGCGGCGCGACGTGCATGTCCAGTTGCCGCCGGACAGCATGTCGGTCTCGCTCAACATCCTCGGCGCCGATCCCGCCCAGCCCTGGCTCGACCAATATCGCTTCGACATTGCCCGTGGCACGATCGCGCAGGGCCTGACGGTCACCGCCGCCGAGGCGCTGGTCGCCCTTGCCGTGCACCTCGGTAACGGCCTCGACCTGGCCGAGCGCTTCGCCCGCCGCCACCCCTGCCCCCGGATGCGGGTGACGGCGCTCGATGCACTTGCCTCCGCGCTGCCCGCCGAGGCGATGGCGCTTTTCGAAAGGGCGGCGGGCGACCCCGATCGCCTCGTCGCCGGCCATGCCCGGGCCCGACTGGGTCCGTAACGGACATGATCGCCGCGGAAACGGAGCTATCGCCGTTACCCTCGCATCGTGACAGCCATCGTCGCCTGTAATCTGGAGATACCCGGCCTGGCCGAGGCCGCTGCCGCACGCGGCCTGGGGCTCGTGCGGTTCGTGCCGGGTGTGGCGGCCGATGCAGCGCTGGTTCGGGGGAAGCCGGAAACGATCGCGCGCATCCACGCGATCGGCTGGCAAGGCCCGCTGCTGCTGCTCCTGTCCGGCAGCGGCGGGATCGCGGAGGCGCTGGATGCGGGGGCCGAGGACGCGATGCCCGCTTCGGCCGGCGCCGAGGAAATCGCTGCCCGGCTGGCCGCGCGTATCCGGCGGCGGCCCGAGATCGTGCTGGGCGAACTGCGCATCGATCCGGTCGAGCGGCGGGTGACGCGGGCGGGACATCTGATCCGGCTGCTGCCCCGCGAATATGCGCTGCTGCTGCATCTCGTGCGCCAGGGAGAACGGCCGACAGGGCGGAATGAGCTGCTGTCCGCGGTGTGGGGGCTGGGCTTCGATCCCGGCACCAATGTTGTCGAGGTGCATGTCTCGAGACTGCGTGCGAAGCTCGATCGCGGCTTTGCGATTCCTATGCTGCGCACCGACAAGGGGCGCGGCTACCGGTTGTGCGCGGCGTGATCGCGCCGCTATCGTGGCCCCCATATACAGGAGAGAGCCAAGCCATGACCGAGCAGCGCGTCACGATCGAGATCCAGGACGGCATAGCAGACGTAAGGCTGGCCCGGCCGGACAAGCTCAACGCGATCGACCCGGCAATGTTCGCCGGCATCATCGCCGCCATCGCCCGGCTGGAGCAGGAGCCCGGCCTGCGCGCCGTCGTCCTTTCCGGCGAGGGGCGCGGCTTCTGCGCCGGGCTCGACATGGCGAGCATGGCGCAGAGCGGGCTGGGCGGCGCCAAGGACCTCGACATCGCCGCGCGCACCCATGGCCTGGCCAATGATTACCAGCAGGTCGCCTGGGGCTGGCGCACGCTGCCGGTACCGGTGATCGCCGCGATCCACGGCGTCGCGTTCGGCGGCGGGCTGCAGATCGCCAGCGGCGCGGACGTGCGCATCGCGGCGCCGGGCACCCGCCTGTCGGTGATGGAGATGAAATGGGGCATCGTGCCCGACATGGCCGGCTATGCGCTGTGGCGCGGCAATGTCCGCGACGACGCGCTGCGCGAGCTGGCCTATACCGCGCGCGAGTTCGAGGCCGAGGAAGCCCGGCAACTCGGCTTCGTCTCCCGCATCGCCGAGGACCCGCACGCCGAGGCGATGGCGCTGGCCCGAGCGATCGCCGGGCGCAACCCGCACGCGATCCGCGCCGCCAAGCGGCTTGCCAATTTGGAGGGCGGCGCCGGCGAGATCCTGCTTGCCGAGAGCCGCGAACAGGCCGCGCTGCTGCGCACGCCCAACCAGATCGAAGCAGTGATGGCGAACATGCAGAAGCGCCCGCCGGCGTTCACGGACTGACGTCGATCGCCTCGACCCGGTCGGGATAGAAAGCGAGATGGCCGCGGATCGCCTCGACCGCGGCATAGGGTGATTCATAGCTCCACACCGCGTTCTCGCGGCCGCCGATCACCGAATAATAGGACGCGTCGCCCTTGTACGGGCAGTAGCTGGCATGCGCGGTCGGCTCGAGCAGCGCCATGTCGGCGTCCGCGCGCGGGATGTAGAGGACCGGCGGATAACTGGCCTCGCGCAGTTCGAGCGCGCGGCGCGTATCGGCGATCACCTGGCCGGCGGCGCGGACAATGACATGCGCGTCCGAACACGTGATCGTGATCGGATGATCGGGCCCGGGAATCAGGATCGGCTTGCTTACCATCGACTACCTCCGGCCGGCGATATGGGGCGGCGCGAGGCCATTGCAATCGCCCCGCCACGCCGCCATACCGCATCTTCGAAAAAGAACCGGGAAAGGGTGCCAGCATGCGTGAAGCAGTGATCGTCTCGACCGCGCGGACGGGGGTCGGCAAGGCGGGCCGCGGCTATTTCAACGACACCGAGGCACCGGTGCTCGCTGCGCATGTGATGAACGCCGCGGTGGAGCGCGCCGGCATCGATCCGGCGCGGATCGACGACGTGTTCTACGGCATGGGCAACCAATGGGGCACCGAGGGCGGCAACATGGCGCGGATGGCGCTGTTCGCCGCCGGGCTGCCGCACAGCGTTCCGGCCTTCAGCCTCGACCGGAAATGCGGTTCGGGGCTGACCGCGATCGCCCTTGCCGCCCGATCGATCATGACCGACGAGATCGACGTGGCGCTGGCCGGCGGCATGGAATCGATCAGCCTGACGATGAAGAACGCCCCTCGCTATGTGAACCAGTCGGTGATCGGCAAGGTGCCGGCGGCATATATCCCGATGATCGAGACCGCCGAGATCGTCGCCGAGCGCTATGGCATCAGCCGCGAAGCACAGGATGTATTTTCCGCAGCGAGCCAGCAGCGCGCTGCCGCCGGGCTGGCGAATGGCGCGTTCGCCGAGGAGATCGTGCCGATCACGGTGGAGAAGGCGCTGTTCGACAAGGAAGGCAACCGCACCGGCAGCGAGACGGTGACCGTCACCCAGGACGAGGGCATCCGCGCCGGCACCACCGCCGAAGTGCTTGGCACGCTCAAGACGGTCTGGAAGGACGGGCAGTTCGTCAAGGAAGGCAAGTACATCACGGCGGGCAATGCCAGCCAGCTTTCCGACGGCGCCGCCGCCCAGATCCTGATGGACCGCAAGACCGCCGAGGCCGAGGGCAAGGAGATACTGGGCATCTATCGCGGCTTCCAGGCCGCCGGCTGCGAGCCCGAGGAGATGGGGATCGGCCCGGTCTTCGCGGTGCCGAAGCTGCTCCAGCGGGCGGGTCTCAAGGTCGAGGATATCGGCCTGTGGGAGATCAACGAAGCCTTTGCCAGCCAGTGCCTCTATTGCCGCGACACGCTGGGGATCGATCCCGACAGGCTCAACGTCAATGGCGGCGCCATCGCGATCGGCCACCCCTTCGGGATGAGCGGATCGCGGCTGGTGGGCCATGCGCTGATCGAGGGGCGCAAGCGCGGGGTGCGCTATGTGGTGGTCTCGATGTGCACCGCCGGGGGGATGGGGGCTGCTGGGTTGTTCGAGCTTCCCTGACGCAATTTACCCACCCTATCCTGAAACCGTCATCCCGGCGGAAGCCGGGGGGTCGGGGGGGGCCGGTGTCGGGCCCGCGC
>JAEXLC010000058.1 GCA_023445495.1 Pseudomonadota bacterium
GGCCCCGGCCGCGTCGAGCGCGCCGGCCGCCCCGCGTCGCCAGCGTCCCGCCGCCAGCCTTTCGGTGAACCCGCCGAGCCCGGCGCCGGCGGAGCCCGCTGCGACGAGCGCTGGCAACAGCACGCCATAAGGATTTTCCCCGGGACTGGCGGGAAGTGCCTTTCGCCGGTTATAGCGAATTTCCGTTCACCTTGTTTGACCTGCACCGGGGGGTGTGATCGATGCGTTTTCTTCTCGCTGCAACGGCAATGGCCGTCGTCTTCGGTGCCGCCGGCACGGCACAGGCCCAGGATTCGGGTATCTCCGGCCGCGTCGACCGGCTGGAGCGCGAGATGCGCGCCGTCCAGCGCAAGGTCTTCCCGGGCGGCGCCGGCCAGACGGTCGAGCCGCAGATCACGCCCGAGACCAGCACCACCGTGCCCGGCATGCCCTCCAGCTCGCCGCTGAGCGACCTCACCCAGCGCGTGACCGCGCTCGAGGAGCAGCAGCGCACGCTCACCGGCCAGGTCGAGCAGGGCCAGTATCGCCTGCGCCAGCTCGAGGACGCCTTCGCCGCCTATAAGCGGCTCGCCGACAATCGCCTGAAGGCGCTCGAGGATCGCTCGGCCGCCAATGCCGCGCTCGGCGGCGAGGACACCACCGTGCCCGCCGACACCGCCGGCGCGGCGATCCGTCCGCCCGCGCCGATCGGCACGCGTCCGAGCATTCCGGCCCCGTCGGCCGGCACCACGCCCGCCGCGCCCAAGCCGACCGGCACGCGCGCGCAGCAGGTCGCCGCGATCGAGAAGCCCGCGACCGGCGATCCGGCCGAGGACGGCTACACCTATGGCTTCCGCCTGTGGCAGGCCAAGCTCTATCCGGAAGCGCGCCGCGAGCTTGAAACGGTGGCGACGAAGTACCCGACGCATCGCCGCGCCAGCTTTTCGCAGAACCTGCTCGGCCGCGCCTATCTCGACAGCGGCGCGCCCAGCCTCGCGGCGGTGGCGTTCTACGAGAACTACAAGAAGAACCCCAAGGGCGAGCGCGCGCCCGACAGCCTCTATTATCTGGCGCAGGCGCTCATCAAGCTGAAGAAGCCCGCCAGCGAGGTCTGCAAGGTCTATACCGAGCTCGACCAGCTCTATGGCGACAAGCTCTCCACCGAGATGAAGGCGGGCGTGGTCGAGGGACGTGCAAGCCAGAAGTGCAAGTGACCGGCTGACGCTCGACCGCGACCAGGTCGAGCGCTTCCGTCGCGACTGTGCGGCGCTTACCGGCGTCGCGCCTTCCCCAGACCAGCCGCTCGGGCTCGCCGTCTCCGGCGGGCCGGACAGCCTTGCGCTGCTGCTCCTCGCGCATGCCGCCTTTCCAGACGCGGCGATCGCCGCCACCGTCGATCACGGCCTGCGTCCCGAAGCGGCCGAGGAAGCGGCGCTGGTCCGCCGCCTGTGCAACCAGCTCGACGTGCCGCACGATACGCTTGCCGGCATCGTTCCCGCCGCCGGCAACCTCCAGCAGGGCGCCCGCGCGCTGCGCTATGCCCTGCTCGCCGACTGGGCGAGGGGCCGCGCCGCCTGGGTCGCCACCGCGCACCAGCAGGATGACGTCGCCGAGACCTTCCTGATGCGCGCCCGGCGCGGTGCCGGGGTGGGGGGCTTGGCAGCGATGGCTGCGGCGCGTCCGCTCGGCCCGGTGCTGCTGGTCCGCCCGCTGCTCGGCTGGACCCGCGCCGAACTGGAGGCATTGGTCGAGGGCGCGGGCATCGCCCCGGTCCGCGATCCCTCCAACCAGGATCCCCGCTTCGACCGCGCCCGCATCCGCACGCTGCTCGCCGAGGCCGGCGACCTGCCCGCCGATCGCCTCGCCGCCGCCGCGCGCAACCTGCGTGATGCCGAGGATGCACTCGCCTGGATTGCCGAGCGGGAATGGCAGGCGCGCTCGGTGGTCGCCGGCGGCACGGTTGCGCTCGATCCCGCCGGTCTGCCCCGCGAACTCCGCCGCCGCCTCGCCGAACGCGCCGTCGCCACCGTCCGCGAAGCGCATGGCCTCAGCCCCGACTGGCGCGAAACCGGCCTCGAACCGCTGCTCGCCGCGCTCGATTCGGGCGGCACCGGTACTCTTGCGGAAGTGATCGGCCGAACCAAAGCCGCTATCTGGCGTTTCGAGCTGGCACCACCCCGTCGATCACACTGATCGACGCTGTTCCATTGCCATTAACTTGGCCATGCCTATCTTGGGGCGTGAAAGGTACCGATTCCGCATGAGCGACAACGACAAGCAGCCGCAGGGTCCCGAGAATGGGGGCAACCCCTGGATGAAGAGCCTGTTGATCTGGGTGGGCATTCTGGCGGGCCTCGCCCTGTTCGTGACCTTCTTCGACAATCGCAGCGCGCCGGCGACCGGCGACGCGATCCCCTATTCGCAGTTCATCGCCAAGGTGAACAATGGCGAGGTGAAGTCGGTCAACGTCTCGCGGACTACCGGTCTGGTCAGCGGCGAACTCACCGCGGGCGGCAAGTTCCGCACCAATGCGCCCGACGATCCCAAGATGATCGAGACGCTGCTCGCCAAGAACGTGCAGGTCTCGGCGCGCCCCGAGGAAGGGCCGAATATCTGGATCTACCTGCTCTACCAGTCGCTGCCGTTCCTGCTGATGCTCGGCATTGCCTTCTTCGTGATCCGCCAGATGCAGAAGGGCTCAGGCTCGGGCGCGATGGGCTTCGGCAAGTCGCGCGCGCGCCTGCTCACCCAGAAGGAAGGCAAGGTCACCTTCGACGACGTCGCCGGCATCGACGAGGCGCGCGAGGAGCTGCAGGAGATCGTCGAGTTCCTCAAGGACCCGACCAAGTTCGCCCGCCTCGGCGGCAAGATCCCCAAGGGCGCGCTGCTGGTCGGCTCGCCCGGCACCGGCAAGACGCTGCTCGCCCGCGCGATCGCGGGTGAGGCGGGCGTGCCCTTCTTCACCATCTCGGGCTCGGACTTTGTCGAGATGTTCGTCGGCGTCGGCGCCAGCCGCGTCCGCGACATGTTCGAACAGGCCAAGAAGTCGGCCCCCTGCATCGTCTTCATCGACGAGATCGACGCGGTCGGCCGCTCGCGCGGTGCCGGCCTCGGCAACCAGAATGACGAGCGCGAGCAGACGCTCAACCAGCTGCTCGTCGAGATGGACGGCTTCGAGGCCAATGAGGGCATCATCATCGTCGCGGCGACCAACCGCCCCGACGTGCTCGATCCCGCTTTGCTCCGTCCGGGCCGCTTCGACCGCCAGGTCCAGGTGCCGCGCCCGGACATCGAAGGCCGCGTGAAGATCCTCCAGGTGCACATGAAGAAGGTGCCGCTGGCGCCCGACGTCGATCCCCGCGTCATCGCGCGCGGCACGCCGGGCTTCTCGGGTGCCGATCTGGCGAACCTCGTCAACGAAGCGGCGCTGCTCGCGGCCCGTCGCGGCAAGCGGCTGGTGGCGGCGCAAGAGTTCGACGATGCGCGCGACAAGGTGCTGATGGGTGCCGAGCGCCGCTCGATGGTGATGACCGACGACGAGAAGCGGATGACCGCCTATCACGAAGCCGGCCACGCCTTGGTCTTCGCGCATGAGCCGACCGCCGATCCGATCCACAAGGCGACGATCATCCCGCGCGGCTTCGCCCTCGGCATGGTCCAGCCGCTGCCGGAGCGCGACAGCTACTCCTATCACCGCGACAAGATGCACGCCGATATCGCCGTGGCGTTCGGCGGCCGCGTCGCCGAGGAGCTGATCTTCGGCTATGACAAGGTGTCGTCGGGTGCCTCGAACGACATCATGCAGGCGACCCGTCTCGCCCGCGCGATGGTCACGAAATGGGGCCTGTCGGACAATGTCGGCCCGCTCGACTTCTCGGAAAGCGACGAGAGCTATGGCTATTCGGTCGCCCGCTCCAAGCCGATGTCGGACGAGACCGCCCGGCTGATCGACAGCGAAGTGAAGGCGTTCGTCGAGCGCGGCCTCGGCCGTGCCCGCCAGCTGCTGAGCGATCATATCGACCAGCTCCACACCATCGCCCAGGCGCTGCTCGAGTACGAGACGCTGACCGGCGAGGAGATCAAGCGGCTGATCGCCGGCGAGGATCTCGGCCGCGAGGACCCGGGCGCCAGTGCCCGCCCGACCGCGGTCGCAGGCACCTCGATCCCGAAGATCCGCAAGCCCAAGGGACCGTTCGGCCAGCCGACCCCGCAAGGCGCCTGAGCCGCGGTTTCCCGGAAGACAAAAGGGCCTCCCCGAGCGATCGGGGAGGC
>JAEXLC010000069.1 GCA_023445495.1 Pseudomonadota bacterium
CGGGGTGCACGGCTATATTCTTGGGGCGCCGCTCAGAGCTTCTCTTCGATCGGCAAGTTGGCTTCGCCCGCGCGCGGCATCTTGCGGAACAGCGCCTTGTCCTCGGGGCCGAAGCCGAACTTGATGATTACGAACAGATAGGTGATCAGGATCGCCGGCATGCCGAAGCTCAGCTCGGCCCATTCGGCGCTCTTGGGCAGCGACGTGAACGCGCCGCCGACCAGGCAGGCGATCGCGATCGCCGCGAAGAAGCTTGGCCGGATCGAGACGACTGGCGCCCCGGTCAGCCGGTAGAGCAGGGCGGCCTTCACCGCCGATCCGATGGTCAGCGATACGGCCAGCGCCAAGGCGGGGCCCGCCGCCTGGATCGGCTCGGACCAGCCCTCGGTCCGTGCCACCACCACGAACACGAAGCTCAGCACGATCTGGAGCAGTAGCACGCAGACCGAGATCGCGAGGTTCTTGTGCCGGGCGATATAGACCAGCCCGGTCTCGCAGACCGCCCCGGTCGAGGCGAGCACTTCGGCGACGAGCAGGATGCACAGCGCGCCCGCGCCGATCACGAACTCCTTGCCGATCAGCCCCATCACGCCCTCGGCGGGGATCGAGAACATCACCGCCAGCGCCGCCTGCGCGCTGGTCACCCAGAAGCCGACCTGGCGGACCTGCTTGGCCACCGCCACCTTGTCGTCCTCGGCCAGCGCCTTGGTGACGACCGGTCCCAGGATCGGATCGAAGCTCGACTTGAGCCGCTGCGGCACCGAGGCGACCTGCTGCGCCATGTAATAGACGCCGACCACCGCCGGGCTGAACAGCAGCGCCAGGATGAAGCGGTCGACATTGCGCGTCGCCCATTCGATCGCATCGGCGCCGGCGAGCGGGGCGTTGGCGCGCGCCAGCCACCAGATCGCGCTCGGATGCGGCCGCCAGCCGCGCGGCAGCCCGTAATCCTTGACGAACGGCACGATCGAGGCGCCAAGCGCGGCGATCATCGACAGCGCATAGGCGTAGAGCAGCCCGTCGCGCGCCGAGACATAGGAGAAGCCCCAGGCAGCGATGCTGATCGTCCAGGGCTCGATGATCGCCCGCGCGGTCACCGCCGCGCCGATATTGTGGCGATAGGCGCAGGCCGAAAGCGCAACGTCGGACAGGGCCGGGCACAGCACCACCAGGGCGAGCAGCGGCTCGAGACCGGTCACCGGGCTGTTGGGGAACATCGCCTGGGGGAAGAGGACCAGCACCGCGCTGGCGATCAGCGAGGCGATCAGCGCCACCACCATTGCGTCCCAGACGACATGAGCATGCGGCCGGTCGGTCTTGGCCAGCGCCTGGGCCAGTCCGCGCTTGAGCCCGAGCGTGGCGAGCAGCGCGGCGACTTCGATCACCAGCACCGCGATCGCATAGCGGCCGACAATGTCCGGGCCATAGGCGCGCCCGGCGATGAACAGGAAGGGCAGCCGGGCGACCAGCCGGATGATGAAGCCCAGCATGTTGGTCCGCCCGCCCTTGGCGAGCGCATTGATGTCCTCACCGCCCGAAGGCGCGGTCACGGCCTCGCTCAATGCGCCGCGCCCCAGCTCGGGCCGACGCCGATCTCGACGCCCAGCGGCACGGTCAGCTTCACCGCCGGCTCGGCAGCGGTCGCCATCACGCGCTGGATGACCGGCCTGGCCGCTTCGACATCGCCCTCGGGCAGCTCGAACACGAGTTCGTCATGCACCTGGAGCAGCATCTTGACGTTGGGCAGCCCTGCTTCGAGCAGCGCCGGGCCCATCCGCGCCATCGCGCGCTTGATGATATCGGCGCTGGTGCCCTGGATCGGCGCGTTGATCGCCGCGCGCTCGCTGCCGGCGCGCTCGTTCGGGTTCGATGCCTTCAGGCGCGGGAAATGCGTCTTCCGCCCGAACAAAGTCGTCGTGTAGCCGCGCTCCTTGGCGAGGCTCAGCGTGTCGGCGATGTAGCGGTTGATGCCGGGGAAGCGCTCGAAATAGCGGTTGATCATCGCCTGCGCCTCGTCAGGCGTCACGTCGAGCCGCCCGGCCAGGCCCCAGCGCGAGATGCCGTAGAGGATCGCGAAGTTGATCGTCTTGGCGCGGCCGCGGGTGTCGCGGTTCACTTCGCCGAACAGTTCCATCGCGGTGCGGTTGTGAATGTCCTCGCCCTGCTCGAATGCCTCGCGCAGCGCCGGCACATCGGCGATATGCGCCGCCAGTCGCAGCTCGATCTGCGAATAGTCGGCCGAGAGGATGACATTGCCCGGCTCGGCCACGAAGGCGTCGCGGATCTGGCGGCCGGTCTCGGTGCGGATCGGGATGTTCTGCAGGTTGGGATCGGTCGAGCTCAGCCGCCCGGTCTGCGCGCCGGTGAGCGAATAGCTCGTATGCACGCGGCCCGTCGCCGGGTTGATCTGCGCCTGCAGCGCATCGGTATAGGTCGATTTGAGCTTGGTGAGCTGGCGCCAGTCGAGCACCTTGAGCACCATCTCGCGGCCCGGCGAATCCTTGTCCGCCGCGATCCGCTCGAGCTCGTTGACGTCGGTCGAGTAGACGCCCGACTTGCCCTTGCGCCCGCCCTTGATCCCCATCTTGTCGAACAGCACGTCGCCGAGCTGCTTGGGGCTGCCGATGGTGAACTTGAACCCGGCGATGCCGTGGATCTCTTCCTCCAGCGCCGCGATCTGGTGCGAGAAATCGGAGGAGAGCTTGGCCAGCACGCCTGCATCCACCTTGATGCCCTCGCGCTCCATGCCGGCGATCACCGAGACCAGCGGCCGGTCGACCATCTCATAGACGCGGGTCGAACCCTCATAGGCGAGCCGCGGCTTGAAGCGGCGCCACAGCCGCAGCGTCACATCGGCATCCTCGGCGGCGTAGCGGGTAGCGGCCTTGAGATCGACCTGGCCGAAGCCAAGCTGGTTCTTCCCCGTGCCGACCACGTCCTTGTAGGCGATGCAGCTGTGCGAGAGATGCGTCGCCGCCAGCTCGTCCATGCCATGCCCGTGCAGGCCGGCATCAAGGTCGAAGCTCATCACGATCGTGTCGTCATAGGGCGCGACATCGATGCCGACGCGGCCCAGCACGATCATGTCGTACTTCAGGTTGTGCCCGATCTTGAGGACCGCGGGGTCCTCAAGCAGCGGCTTCAACTTGGCGATCGCCACCGCGCGGTCGATCTGCACCGGCTTCTCGGCGAACATGTCCGTCCCGCCATGGCCGAGCGGGATATAGCAGGCGAGGTTGGGGTGCAGCGCCATCGACACGCCGACCAGCTCGGCCCGCGTCGCATCGACGCCGGTGGTCTCGGTATCGATCGCCACCCAGCCCTGGTGCTTCGCGATCGTGATCCAGCGATCGAGCGCGGTCTCGTCGGTGACGGTCTCATAGCCGTCGTGGTTGCAGGGCGGGTCTTCCTCCAGCCCCGGCGTCTCGTGCGTCTCGACCGGCGCTTCGGCGACGGCGGACAGACGGTTGAGCAGCGTCCGGAACCCGTGATGCTCGAGGAACGCGCGCAGCGGCGCGTCCGGAATGCCCTGGAGTGCGAAATCCTCAAGCGGTTCGGGCAGCGGCACGTCGCTCGCCAGCTGCACCAGCTTGTGCGAAAGCCGCGCCATCTCGGCATGCTCGATCAGATTGTCGCGCATCTTGGACGGCTTCATCGACGGCGCCGCTTCCAGCACCGCCTCGACCGTGCCGAACTCCTGGATCAGCTTGGCGGCGGTCTTGGGGCCGATGCCCTTCACGCCGGGGACATTGTCGACGCTGTCGCCCATCAGCGCCAGCACTTCGCCGAGCTTCTCGGGAAGGACGCCGAACTTCTCCTCGGTGTCCGCCGGGCCGAGGCGCCGATTGTTCATCGTGTCGAGCATGTCGACCGACGGATCGGTCATCAGCTGCATCAGGTCCTTGTCGGAGCTGACGATGGTCACCTGCCAGCCCTGGGCGAGCGCCGCCTTGGTGTAGCTGGCGATCAGGTCGTCGGCTTCCCAGCCGGCTTCCTCGATGCAGGGCAGCGAGAAGGCGCGCGTCGCGTCGCGGATCATCGGGAACTGGGGCACCAGGTCCTCGGGCGCCGGCGGCCGCTGCGCCTTGTACTGGTCGTACAGCTCATTGCGGAAGGTGTGCTCGCTCTTGTCGAGCACCACCGCCATGTGAGTCGGGCCGTCCGCCTTGTTCAGCGTGTCGACCAGCTTCCACAGCATGGCCGTATAGCCATAGACCGCGCCTACCGGCTCGCCATGCTTATTGGTGAGCGGAGGCAGCCGATGATAGGCGCGAAAGATGTAGCCGGAGCCGTCGACGAGATAGAGATGGGGCATCGCCGCGCCGGGATAGCCGAGCCTGTGCGCCGAACAAAGCCCCTCAGGCCATTACGATATTTTGCAGCGTGAACTGGAAGGGCGAAGCTTCGTCGCCCGGGCCGCTGCCGGTCATCACGATATCGGCGCTGGTGATGCCGAGCAGCGAGATTTCGCTGTTGTCCTGCGCCACGCTGATCGGAACCGGCGAATCCGCCGGCGTCATCTGCGAGAAGGTGCCGATCCAGAGCCGAGGCTCCAGCACGAACGCGACTCGCGCGCCCGGGTGGATGACGGCCCCGCCCGAATAGAGCCGGCCATCCTTGTAGATCTGCGCGGTGATCGCCCCGGTCGGAAGGGTATTGATCAGCTCGATCGCCTGGGGGTTGGTCGCCGGGCCGGTCATCTGGATCGTGTCACCGGCATTGGTGAACGTCGCCGCGAAGCTCTGGCCGGGCTCGGCCGGCAGGCGCGGCGTGTAATTGCCGTCGCTGTCGAGATAGCCGATCTGCGACGCCGCCGGCAGGGTGAAGGGATGATTACTGCCCGGCCCGCAATTGCGAATCACCTTCCAGGCAGATGCGGGACCTGCCTCGGCAGGCGGCAGGTTCTCGGAATAGAACAGCACCTGCGTGTTGTGGGTATCGTTCGATCTGTTGATGAAGTTGAGCCGGATATCCACGAAGCGCTCCCCCGGAAGTTTCAGGGACTATCCGGCGCTTTCGTTACGCTGGCGAGTCGAGATTACACCGAATCATGGAATATCACCCCGAGCGTGTGGCGCTGGCCGGCGCGGACCTCGCTGACGCCATGACGCATCGTCACGCGATAGTCGCCCCGGCTGCCGCGCACCGGGCGCTGATTGACCGCGAAGACCACCGCATCGCCCTGGCCCAGCGGCACCACCGATGCGCGAGACTGCATGCGCGGGCGCTGCTCGGTGAGCACGAACTCGCCGCCGGCAAAGTCCTTGCCCGGTTTGGAGAGCAGCACCGCGAGCTGGAGCGGGAAGACATGCGCGCCATACAGGTCCTGGTGCAGGCAATTGTAATCGCCCGGGCCATAGCGAAGCAGCAGCGGGGTGGGGCGCGCCTGACCGGCTTCGTGGCAGCGCGCGAGGAAATCGCGATGCGCCGGCGGGAAGCGCTGCGCGATCCTCATCCGGTGGTTCCAGAGATTGGCGAGTGCGGCGAGCGGCGGATAGAGGCCGGTCCGCAACTGCGTCACGATATCGGGCAGGGGATAGGCGAAATAGCGATATTCGCCGCGCCCGAAGCCATGCCGCGCCATGACGACGCGGCTGCGAAAGCCAGCCTCCGCATCATAGAGCGCGGCGGCCCCAGCGCATTGGGTGGGGGAAAGCAGGCCGGGCAGCACGGCCCAGCCCTGTACGTCGAGCGATGCGGCGATCGCGGTCCAGTCGAAACGGTCAAGCATGACGCCGGGCTAACGGGTTGCGACCCCGCGCGCCTTCCGCCGCTTGCGCCCGAACTTATTTGCCGCCGCTGGTAAAGGCCTTCCACGCCGGATCGGCAGTGTCCTGCACCGGCGGGGTGCTGCCATGATGCGCGACGATCGCCTGCGCCACCTGCTGCATCAGCATCTGGCGTTCGCGGATCGGGCGGCGGGTGTCGCCGATCATCACGGCCAGCGCATAGGAAGTGCCGTCGGGCGCGGTGAGGATGCCGACATCGTTGAAGCCCGCGGTGCGCGAACCCAGGTCCTGGCCGGTGCCGGTCTTGTGGCCATAGACCCAGCCGGCGGGCACCGCGCCATGCACGCGGTAGCGCCCGGTCTTGGCGCCATCCATCGTCCGGATCAGCCAGTCGGTCGAGGTCGGCGACAGCAGCTCGCCCCGCTTCAGCCGGGCGAGCGCCACCGAGATGCCGGCCGCCGCCGCGCCATCGGGCGGATTCTTCACATAGGATTCGTAGGCCGCGAGCCGCACCGCCGGCGACAGGCGCGAACGGGCCACCGCAAAGGCGTTGCCCATCGAATATTCCTGCTTCCACTCCAGCCCGGCGGTGCCCGCCTGGAGCAGGCGCTCGCCGGGGCCGAAGCGCACGCCGGTGATGCCCTTGCGCGCCAGAAAGGCACGGATGGCGTCAGGCCCGCCGACCAGCCGGAGCAGCTTGTCGTTGCAGGTATTGTCGCTCATCTGCATCGCGCGGCGCACGATCTCGCCCACCGTGGTGGTATAGCCCTGGTCGCCCTTCACCAGCGCGGCGACCGGCTGGTGGAACAGGGTGAAATCGGCCTTGGTGATGGTGATCGGGTCTTCGAGGCGGATCTTGCCCTCGTCGATCTGGTCGAGCACCGTCATGGTGACCCACAGCTTCGACACGCTCTGCTGCGGCATCGGCCGCGCGGCGTCGTTCGAGGTGACGATCCAGCCGTCCCGCACATTGGTCACCGCCACCCCGACCAGGCCGTCGAAATTGCGGGTGATGCCGTCGATCGCGCTGACCAGCCCCTGCGGTGCGGGCCGGCTGGGCTTCCAGGTGGCGGCGGTCGGCTTGGCGCTGCCTTCCCAGGGGAAGGCCAGGCTCACGCCGTAGCTGGCGGGCGCGAAGCTGGCGAGCGAGGGATCCCCGTGCACCGTGCAGCCGACGAGCATCGCCGGGCCAAGGCCCGCGATCGTCACTGCCCGTTGAAATTTCGAGAAGTCCTCGAACTTAAACACTTTTACCCGACCCTTTACCCTTGAAGAATCATGTAGCGGATGTGCGCATCGCGAAAGGCCGCGCCATCCCGGGTTGCGACGAATGCCAGTCTTGTAGCGGTGAAGCGTGAACATCGCGGAAACCGGATGCGCTTTTTGGCCTGAACGCAGGTAAAATCCTGAGGTTTCAATTGCCGCTGGCGGCAAGCCAGGCGTTGAGGGTCGTCGCGGTCGGATCGGGCGTGCAGCTGCCGGTCCGCCGCGCGACGCAGCCCGGCGCATCGGTGTTGCCCGGCGCGGCGCAGGCTTCCGGCCGATAGGCGGGGGGAAGCTCGGCCAGATGCGCCTGTGCCGCCACCACGACGTCGAAGGCCGCTGCGCGCCTCCGGGCTTCCTCCGGCGTCGCGATCACGTAGATCGGGGTATCACGGCGATAGAGCGCATAGGACCCGGCGACGGTATCGCGCGGGCGGTAGAGCGCGAGGCCGCAGGTCCGGGCCGGCCGGCCGGCCTGTTCCAGCGCGGCGGCGAGGTCGGCCTCCATCGTCCAGTTCGGCCGGAAATGCCCCATGGCCAGCGCCGCCGAGGTGCCGCCCCACAGCGCCAGCGTGCCCGCGGTGGCGAGGACGAGGCGGCGGCGCGGCACCTTGCGCAACAGTTCGGCGCTGCCGATCGCCGCCAGGATCACCAGCAGTGCGGTGCTCGCCAGCACGAAGCGATATTCCTTGTGCCCGATCAGCGAGTGGAAGCCGAGATGGATCAGCGCGATCCACAGCAGCGCGGGGTAGCGCTTCGCCCCGATCCAGGCGAGCAGCAGGATCGGCGCCATCGCGAGGTACCAGTACCAGGCGATCAGCTGCAGATAGCCGGTGACCGGCATCACGCCGTACACCTTGGCCCGCCCCTCGACGATATTGATCCGCGCTGCCTCGATCATCCAGCGGAACGGCACCGCGCCCATGGCGAGATTGGCGAGTGCATCCACCGCCAGCGCGCCGCAGCCGCCCGCGATCATCGGCAGCCAGGCACCCTTCCAGTCCTTGCGCGCGGTCAGGATCGCCAGCGCGAGCAGGGCAGGGGCGTATTGGATGCGTGCGACGAAGCAGAGCCCCATCAGCAGCCCGGCCAGCGCGAACCGGCGCGGCCCGGGCCGGTCCCTTGCCAGCAGCAGCCAGATCGCCCCCATCAGCAGCGCCAGCCCGATCGGCTCCGAAAGCGCGCGCGGAGCGAAGAACACCAGCTCGAACCAGGTCGCCGCGACGAACCCGGCGACGATCCCATGCAGCCGCGACAGCCTCAGCCCCAGTGCCACCGCCGCTCCGACGATCACCAGCGAGAGCGCGGCGAGCGTCAGCCGCACCAGCAGCAAGTGCAGCGTCGTGTCGGGCGACAAGGCGTGGCCCAGCCCCATCGGCACGCTCAGCAGCTCGGGGACCAGCCAGCTGCGCAGCCCGGCGCGATAGTCCCAGGTCTGCACCCAGGGGCCCGCGACCAGATGCCAGGCCGGCTCCAGATACTGCCAGATCTCGTCGAACCAGCCGACCATGAAGGGCACCGAAGCGGCGGCGCGCAGCAGCGCCGCCAGCGCGATCGCCCCCCAGAAGATCCGCTTTGCGGTCAGGGCACCAGCACCGTGTCGACCGCGACCGGCAGCGTCTCGGGATAATCGAGATTGTAGTGCAGCCCGCGGCTCTCCTTGCGGTGGAGCGCCGAGCGGACGATCAGGTCGGCGCTCTCCAGCAGGTTGCGCAGCTCGATCAGATCGGGCGTCACCCGGAAATGGCCGTAATAGTCCGCCACTTCCTCGCGCAGCATCTTGATCCGGTGCGCCGCGCGCTCGAGCCGCTTGGTCGTCCGCACGATGCCGACATAGTTCCACATGAAGCGGCGGATCTCGGTCCAGTTCTGCTTGATGACTACTTCCTCGTCGGAATCGGTGACGCGGCTTTCGTCCCAAGGCCGGATCGCCGGCACCGGGCCGAGTTCGCCCCAATGCGCGGTGATATGGCTGGCCACCGCCTCGCCGAACACGAAGCATTCCAGCAGGCTGTTCGACGCCAGCCGATTGGCGCCGTGCAGCCCGGACTGGGTGACTTCGCCGGCGGCATAGAGATTGGGCAGGTCGGTGCGCCCGTCGCGGTCCACCATCACCCCGCCACAGGTATAATGCTGGGCCGGAACCACCGGGATCGGCTCGCGGGTCATGTCGATGTCGAGGTCGAGCAGCCGGGCATGGATCGTCGGGAAGTGATGCTTCACGAACTCCGCGCCCATATGGCTGATGTCGAGATGGACATAGTCGAGGCCAAGCCGCTTGATCTCATGGTCGATCGCCCGCGCCACGATGTCGCGCGGCGCCAGCTCGGCGCGCGTGTCGAACTCCGGCATGAAGCGCTTGCCGGCTTCCTCGCCGGCATCGGGCGGTAGCAGCAGCCGCCCGCCTTCGCCGCGCACCGCCTCGGTGATCAGGAAGTTCTTGACCTCGAGATTGTAGAGGCAGGTCGGGTGGAACTGCATCATCTCCATGTTCGAGATGCGGCAGCCCGCCCGCCACGCCATCGCGATGCCGTCCCCGGTCGCCCCCCTTGGCGCGGTCGAGAACAGATAGGTCCGCCCCGCGCCGCCGGTGGCCAGCACGGTCGCCCGCGCGGTGAACAGCTCGACGCGGTTGGTCGCGCGGTTGAAGGCATAGACGCCCCACACCGTCCCCGCGCCCGAATAGCGCTCCTCGTGCCGGCTGGTCGCGAGATCGATCACCACCTGGTCGGGGACGAGCGTGATGTTCGGATGCGCCTGCGCCGCCTTGAGTAGCGCCGTCTGCACCGCCAGCCCGGTGGCGTCGTCGACATGGACGATGCGGCGATGGCTGTGCCCACCCTCGCGAGTCAGATGCAGCGCGCCGCCCTCGGTATTGAACGGCACCCCCAGCTCGGCGAGCCGCGCGATCGCTGCGGGGGCGTTCTCGACCACCATCTCCACCGTGGCGCGGTCGTTCAGCCCCGCGCCGGCGATCATCGTATCCTCGATATGGCTCTCGAACGTGTCGCCCGGCTCGAGCACCGCGGCGATCCCGCCCTGCGCCCAGGCGGTCGATCCTTCGGCGAACCCGCCCTTGGCGAGCACGGTAACCTTGAAGTGCTGGGCCAGGTTGAGCGCGGCGGTGAGCCCCGCCGCCCCCGATCCGATCACTAGAACGTCGCTGCTATGGGGATCGTCCGACATGTCTCTTCCGCTGGTTCCTGCCCGGACTAGGCGTTAGGCAGGGGTGCTGCAACGGGAGAGAGACATGCGCCGCCAAAGCCTGGGTTTAGTCATGGCCATGCTGGCCGCCTTCTCGGCTGCGCCCGCTGTTGCCAAGGGCTGCACGCTCGGCGCCGTCGGCCAGACCGTCCAGCTCCGCATCGGCGACACCGGCCGCGCCGCGATGTTCCATCTTCCCACCGGCTTCTCCCGCGCCCGCCCGGCGCCATTGGTCCTGCTGCTCCATGGCAGCGGCGGCACGGGGGCGGCGATGCTGGAGAATTCGAAGCTCGCCAGCGCCGCCGATGCGCACGGCTTCATCGTCCTCGCCCCCGATGCCGGTATCCCGCTGGAAAAGGGCTATGTCTGGAACATCCCCGGCGTCCCCACCGTCACCGGCAAGGTTCCCGGCCCGGGCGACGCCGACGACGTCGCCTTTCTCGGCAAGGCGATCGACTGGCTCGCCGCCAATCGCTGCATCGACACCCGCCATGTCTATGCCACGGGCCTGTCGGGCGGCGGCCGGATAACCAGCTGGCTCGGCTGCGTCGCCGCCGATCGCTTCGCCGCGATCGCCCCGGTCGTCGGCCTGCGCGCCGGCAATCCTCTGGCGAGCGACAAGCGCGTCCCCGATCCCGCCACTTGCCAACCGTCGAAGCCGATGCCGGTGATCGCCTTTGCCGGCGATGCCGATGGCACCAATCCGATCCAGGGCGGTGGCGCCGGCTATTGGCAATATACGATGGCGACCGCGCTGGGCCGCTGGGCCGATCTCGACCTGTGCCGCACCGGCCCGGTCCAGCGCGACCTCACCGACACGCTCTACGAGATCCGCTATGCCAATTGCCGCGCCGGCACCGAAGTCGCCGGCCGGATCACCCGCGGCGCCGGCCATGTCTGGGCAGCTGATAATGACGCGATGTGGGCCTTCTTCGCCCGATACCGGCGCCGCTGATGGACGAGGCCAGGCGCCGCGAAATCGCCGCCCGACGCGAGGCGATGCGCGGCCGGATCACCCGCGAGGAACAGCGCGCCGCGCTCTGGGGCGATGACGAGAAGCTTACCGCCGCGGGCACCCCCTTCCGCCTGCGCTACCGCGACGAGGACGACCGGCCCGACTGGCGCGGCGACCTCGTTCCCGCCGGCATGTTCCACCTCGACTGGAGCGCGGTCCCGCACCTCCATGAGACGGTGTTCGAGAACGAGCGCCCCGATTTCGCCCGCGCCACACTCGCCGCGCGGCTCAGTCCGGAGGACCTGCTCTGGGTCGTCCCGGGCAACGGCCTCGCCCCGATCATCGAGATCAGCCGCGCCGGCTTCGACCTGCATGCTGAGTTGCTGATGGAGCTGGGCTCGGAGATGTGGCTGTCCGGCGCGCCCGACTGGCTGATCGAGTTCCGGAAGTGGGA
>JAEXLC010000114.1 GCA_023445495.1 Pseudomonadota bacterium
GGGCGCCGGGCCCCCCCCCAGTGCGACGCACTTTCCGCCTCTGCCCCTCTCCCAACCCTCTCCCCGGAGGGGAGAGGGCTTTTGAAGGGTCACCCCGCGAACAGCGCTTCCCGCGCCAGCCGCAGCGTCTCCACCGCGTCCTGCTTCGCCTGCGCCGCCTTCATCGCATCGAAATCGAGCCGGTCGAGCGCCTTCTCGATATGCTTGAGGAAGCCGATCGCGCTCTTGGCCGCGCCCACGCAATCCTCGCGGAACGGGAACTGGTCGAGCTGCCACACGCCCTCCCACTTGTTCTTGCGCAGCGTGTAGAAGAACTCGAACAGCTCGATCGGGTGGACCGAGCCGGCGATCATGTCGTCGTCCCAGCCGCGCAGATTATCGTTCACGTCCATGCCGAACAGCCGGCCATGGTCGATCGCCAGCTGGGCCGAATCCGCCGGGCTTTCGCCGCCGTACAGCGCATGGCCGAAATCGAGCAGGATGCCGATATTGGGCAGCCCGATCTTCTCGATGCCGAGCAGCGTGCGCGCGACGCTGTCGAAGCTCATATGGTTGCGCGGCTCGCGCGGCTTGTATTCGATCACGAACTGGAGGTCGGGATTCTCCGAGGCGAGCTGGCCGACGCCGTCCATGCTCATCCGCCACAGATCGCCATGATCGACCTGGAAGGGATAGTCCCAGCCGTCCTGGCCCGGCCACAGCTTCACATATTTCGCGCCGAAGCGGCGGACCACGCCGGCGGCTTCGGTGATCATCGCATGCGCTTCGCGGCGGATGCCCGGATCGGGATTGGTGAAGGCGCCCTTGGCGAACTTGCGCGTGTAGATCTCCGGCGTGATGCCGATCACCGACAGGTTGTTGCGGGCAAGCGCGGCCTCGACCGCGGCGAAATCGGTCTCGCCGCCGGGGAAGGGATAGTTGATGTCGACCACCGACAGATCGCCGACCTCGCCGGCCAGGTCGATCATCTCGATCAGCGAGCGCGCCGGGCCATAGCCGTCGGTCGCATAGCGATCCACATAGGTGGCGAAGTGCCAGATCCCCGCGCCATACTTCTGCTCGCTCGCCATCTTCCATCCTCTCGAAGTGCCGCCCGGCTGCGTGCCGGACGTGAAATCATGCGGCCGTCGCGTTTTCGCGCCTGGCCCCGCGCCCGCCGGTCAGGCGATGAGTAGCTTCACGCCTGCCGCCTCGAACCCGGCCCGGTCCTCGTCCCGGATGCCGTCGTCGGTCACCAGCGTGTGGATCAGCTCGATCCCGCCGAGCGACGAGAAGGAGCGCTGCCCGATCTTGCTGCTGTCGGCGACCAGGATCACTTCGGCCGCGGATTCGATCATCGCGCGCTTCACCGTGATGTCGGAGAGCGACGGGAAGGTGAGGCCGGCATCGAGCGACACCGCCGCCGTCGCCAGGAACAGCTTCTGCGCGAACAGCCCGCGGAAATAGTCGCCCGAGCGCTCGCCGCTGAGCGACAGCGTCGGCGCCTTGAAATGGCCGCCCGGCATATGGACGTCGAACCCCGGCAGCCCGCCCAGCGCCAGCGCGATGTTGAGCGCGTTGGTGATCACCGTCAGCCCGTTGCGGGTGGCGAGGTGCGACGAGATCTCGGTGGTGGTCGATCCGGAATCGAGGATGATCGTCTCGCCATCCTGCACCAGCGCCGCCGCCGCCCGGCCGATCCGGCGCTTGGCCTCCATATGGACCATGTGATGCAGCGCCATCGCGCGCACCTGCTGGGTGACCGACTTGAGGAACGCGCCGCCATGCTCGCGCACGACATGGCCTTCCGCCTCGAGCTTCTCCAGGTCCTGGCGCACCGTGACTTCGGAGACGCCGAAAGCATCCGCGAGCGTGCGGACGCGGGCGGCGCCTTCTTCCTGCATCCATTCCAGGATCTTCATCCGGCGGGCTTCGCCAAGCAGCCCGGGCGTTCCGGTTCGAGTGTTCATGCCTGTCTCCAATCCCCGCGCGCGATGCGGAGCTGCAGTGGCTCTAGCATGCGGGCGCGTGCGGCATAGACAGGCTGCGCGATCGGGGGAGCGGCAAGGGCAGGGCGCGCGCCCGCCAGATCACCATTTTCCATGCCGAAACGCCGCACAGCCCATCCTCTTCCGTATCGCAGCTCTGAATTGCCGGATTTTGCGTGAAGCTAAGCGGTAACGCAGCGAAGTGTCAACGAACGAACAACGATTCGTTGCAAAATGGAGGTAAACGAAAATAATCGTAAGAAGTCGGTTGCCGTTCGCATCGGTCCTCGGTTAAGGCCCGGCCATGGGTAAGGCAGTAGCAACCGAGCAATTCGTCGATGCGCGGGTGGCGGACATTCGCCGCCGCGCGGACTGGATACGGCGCCAGGCGCTGACGATGGCGCACCGCGCGAAGCAGGGGCATCCGGGCGGCGACATGTCGTGCGCAGACATCCTGGCGACGCTCTATTTCGCCGTGCTCCGCTTCGATCCGGCCAATCCGCAGGATCCGGCGCGCGATCGCTTCGTGATGAGCAAGGGCCATTGCACCGGCGCCTTTTATTCGGCGCTGGCCGGAGCGGGCTATTTCCCGGTCGCCGATCTGGAGACCTATCTCCAGCCCGGCTCGCGGCTGAACGGGCATCCGAACCGCAACTATCTGCCCGGCGTCGAGACCAATACCGGCCCGCTCGGGCACGGCCTGCCCGTGGCGGTCGGCATGGCGGTGGCGGGGCAGATCGACGCGGCGGACTTTCGGGTCTTTGCGCTGACCGGCGATGGCGAGCTGCAGGAAGGCAGCATGTGGGAAGCGGCGATGTTCGCCGGGCACCGCGGGCTCGGCAATCTCACCGTGATCGTCGATCGCAACCGGCTGCAGCAGGGCGCGCCGACCGAGGACACCAATTCGCTCGAGCCGCTGGCCGGCAAGTGGCGCGCGTTCGGCTGGGATGTCGCCGATGTCGATGGCCATGACCCCGCGGCGCTGCTCGAACTGCTCTCGGCGCCGCGCAACGTCGACGGCAAGCCGCTTTGCATCATCGCCCATACGGTCAAGGGACGCGGCGTGAGCTACATGGAAAACCAGGCGGGCTGGCACCATGGCACGCCCAGCGACGCGCAGCTTGCCCAGGCCTTTGCCGAGCTCGATGTGGAGCTCGCGGCATGAGCGCGGCACCGCAGGGCAAGGGCTTCGATTGCCGCAACGCCTATGTCGAGACGCTGGAGGCGCTGGCGGCCGAGGATCCGCGGATCGTCGCGGTGGTCAATGACTCGGTCGGCTCGTCGAAGCTCAACAGGTTTCGCGACCAGTTTCCCGAGCGGCTGGTCAATGTCGGCATCGCCGAGCAGAACATGGTCGGCGTCGGCGCCGGCCTCGCCAATGGCGGCAAGGTGCCGTTCGTCAGCGGCGCTTCCTGCTTCCTCACCGGCCGCGCGCTCGAGCAGATCAAGGCCGACATCGCCTACAGCAACGTCAATGTGAAGCTGTGCGGCATCTCGAGCGGCGTCGCCTATGGCGAGCTTGGCGCGACGCATCACAGCATCGAGGACCTCGCCTGGCTGCGCGCGATGAAGGGGCTGACGGTGATCGTGCCGTCCGATCCCTGGGAAACCGCCGAGGCGATCCGCTGGGCCGCCGGTTATGACGGTCCGGTGTTCATCCGGGTGAGCCGCATGGCCGTGCCGGCGCTGGCCCGGCCGGAAGGCGCGCGCTTCGAGGCCGGCAAGGCCGAAGTGCTGCGCGAGGGCAGCGATGTCGCGATCATCGCCTGCGGCACTTTGGTCCACCGCGCGCTCGACGCCGCCGAGGCGCTGGCGGCGGAAGGCATCTTCGCCCGCGTGCTCAACATGGCGACGGTCTCGCCGATCGACCGCGAGGCGATCGTTGCCGCCGCCGGTACCGGTGCTATCGTCACCGCCGAAGAGCATGTCGTGCGTGGTGGCCTGGGTGGCGCCGTGGCCGAAGTCGTGGTGGAGGAGAGGCCGGTTCCGATGCGCGTTCTGGGGTTCCCCGGCTTCCTGGAGACCGGCTCGGCCGAATGGCTGTTCGAGCGGCACGGGCTGACGCCGGCAGGCATCGCCGCCGCGGCGCGCGAGCTGGTCGAGAAGCGCGGCTGATGGCGCGCCCGGCGATCCTGTCGGTCGACCAGGGCACGACCAACACCAAGGCGCTGCTGTTCGCGGCGGATACCGGCGAAGTGCTGGGCCGCGCCTCGCATCCGCTGGGCGTGATCCATCCGCGCCCCGGCTGGGCCGAGCAATCGGCCGAAGCGATCTGGGGCAGCGTCGCCGGCGCGATCGGCGAAGTCATCGCGACCACCCCGGGCGCCGAAGTCGCCTCGCTCGCCATCGCCAACCAGCGCGAGACGATCGTGCTGTGGGATGCCGAGAGCGGCGAGGCAGTCGCCCCCGCGATCAGCTGGCAGTGCCGGCGCACCGCCGAACGCTGCGCCGCGCTGGCGCCGCATGCGCAGGAGATCGTCGCCGCGACCGGGCTCGGCATCGATCCGCTGGCGCCCAGCACCAAGCTCGCCTGGCTGCTCGACGAGACCCCGGGCGCCCGGGCCAAGGCCGAAGCCGGGCTGCTTCGCGCCGGCACGATCGACAGCTGGCTGCTCTGGAAGCTCACGGGTGGCGCGCAGCACGCCACCGATGTCAGCAACGCCTCGCGCACCCAGCTGATGTCGCTCGACGCGCTCGACTGGGACCGCGCGATGCTGTCGCTGTTCGGCGTGCCCCGGCTGGTGCTGCCGACGATCCGTCCTTCCGATGCGCAATTCGGCTTCACGGCTGCCAGTGGTGTGCCCTCGGGCCTGCCGATCGAAGTGCTGCTCGGTGATTCGCATGCGGCGCTGCTCGGCCACGGCTTTGCCGCCCCCGGCCAGGCCAAGGTCACCTGCGGCACCGGCTCCTCGCTGATGGCAGTGACGCCCGCGCGCGTCACCTCCGCGCACGGCCTGTGGAGCACGATCGCCTGGGCGCGCGGGCATGACGTCTTCCACGCGCTCGAAGGCAATGTCGCGGTATCGGGCCATGCCGCCGCCTTTGCCGTCCGCCTGCTCAACCTGCGCGACGAAGGCGAGCTGACCCGCCTTGCCGCCGAAGTGCCCGACAGCCAGGGCGTGACCTTCGTGCCCGCGCTGGCCGGGCTCGGCGCGCCGCACTGGCGTTCGGAGGCGCGTGGGCTGCTCAGCGGCATGTCGCTCGGCACCAGCCCCGCCCATGTCGCGCGTGCGGTGCTGGAAGGCATCGCGCTGCAGATCGCCGACATCGTCTTCGCGATGGACGCCGATCTCGGTGCGCCGCTCGACGTGCTGTCGGTCGATGGTGGTGCCGCCGCCAATGACCTGCTCGTCCAGATCCTCGCCGATGTGATCGACCGTCCGGTCCTGCGCCCGCGCCAGCTCGAGCTGGGTGCGCGGGGCGTGGCGCAGCTGGCGGCCGGCAAGCTGGGTGGCAATGGCTGGGCCATCGTCGACCAGGATCGCTTCGAGCCCGGCATCGCCGGTGCGGATCGCGGGCAATTGATGGCGCGCTGGCGCCAGGCCGTCACCGCCTCCGCCGCGACGCATCCCTAGCCGGGGATGCCCGGCGGGGTGGCGCGCACGCCATCGAAATCCGAGGTCGTCAGCAGGGAATCGCTCGGCTAAACACGCGTGAAATCACGAGTGAGAAATCGATTCCATGAGCCTGTCCGACACCCCTTCGCGGCGCGTTCGTTCCGTTGTCATCCTGGGGGGTGGCACCGCCGGCTGGATGACCGCCACGGCGCTGGCGCGCCAGTTCGGACAGACGCTGGACATCACGCTGCTCGAGTCCGAGGAGATCGGCACGGTCGGCGTCGGCGAGGCGACGATCCCGACGATCCACTGGTTCAACCAGCTGATCGGGCTCGACGAGGCGGCCTTCCTCCGCGAGACCAAGGCCAGCTTCAAGCTGGGCATCGAGTTCGTCGACTGGGTGCGGCCGGGGCATCGCTATTTCCATCCGTTCGGCGACTATGGCGTGCGCTTCCCGGGCGTGGCGTTCCACCACCGCTGGATGAAGGCGCGAGCCGAGGGACTGGACCTGCCGCTTTCGGCCTTCTCGCTGGCGACCGAGCTGGCGGGGCAGGGGCGCTTCGCCATGCCGACCGGCGATGCCCGCTCGATCCTGTCGACGCTCGGCTATGCCTATCATTTCGATGCCGGCCTCTACGCCCGGCACCTGCGCGGCATCGCGGAAGCGGCGGGCGTCACCCGGGTCGAGGGCAAGCTCCAGGAGGTCGCGCGCGACGGCGAGACCGGGCTGGTCACCGCGCTCACCACGCAGCGGGGCGAGCGGATCGAAGGCGATCTGTTCATCGATTGCTCGGGCTTCCGCGCGCTGCTGATCGACGGGACGATGGGCGGCGGGTTCGAGGACTGGTCGCACTGGCTGCCCTGCGACCGCGCAGTGGCGGTGCCCTGCGCGCGCACCGAGCATACCACGCCCTTCACCCGCTCCACCGCGCGCCCGGCGGGCTGGCAGTGGCGCATCCCGCTCCAGCACCGGATCGGCAACGGCCACGTCTTCTCCAGCCGCTTCATGAGCGAGGACGAGGCGACGGGGATACTGCTCGCCAATCTCGACGGCGAGGCGCTGGCCGAGCCGCGCACCCTGCGCTTCACCGCCGGCACGCGGCGCGCGGCGTGGATCGGCAATGTCGTGGCGATCGGCCTGTCCTCGGGCTTCCTCGAGCCGCTCGAATCGACCTCGATCCACCTGATCCAGAGCGGCATCGCCAAGCTGCTGACGCTGTTCCCGGACCGCGACATGGATCCGGCGCTGGCCGAGCGGTACAACGCGCTCCTCAATGCCGACATGGACAACATCAAGGACTTCCTGATCCTCCATTACCACGCCAATCCCGGCCGCACCGATCCGTTCTGGGTCGAGCGGCGCGAGATGGCGCTGCCCGAGACCTTGGTCGCGCGCGAGGCGCAGTATCGCCGCTCCGGGCGGCTGATGCTCGGGCCCGAGGAGCTGTTCCGCGACGCGAGCTGGCTGGCGGTGCTCAACGGGCAGGAGATCGTGGCGCAGGACTATAACCCGCTCGCCGATGTGCTCGACAGCGCCGCCAACAGCACGCAGGTCCGCCAGGTCGCCGAGGTGATCCAGCGCGCCGCGCCGACGCTGCCGCTGCACGACGCGGCGCTGGCGGCGGCGATGGGGCAGGGGTGATCCGTCCCGACATCGTCGCGCGGCGGATCGGGAGCGAAGGCCAGCCGATCGCGATCGTCGACGGCTTCCATCCCGATCCGGACGCGCTGCGTGCAGCGGCGCTGGCGGCGAAGTTCGAGCCGGGGCGGCACCATTATCCGGGCATCCGCGCGCCGTTGCCCGCCGACTATTTCGCCCGGGTGCGCCCGGCGCTGGCGCCGGTGCTGCGCGAGGTGCTGGGGGCGGGGAGCGTCGAACTGCTCGACGCCAGCTTCTCGATGGTGACCACGCCGCCCGCCGAGCTCGGCACGGAGCAGCGGCTGCCGCATGTCGATGCGGTGCAGCCGGGGCGGATCGCGCTGGTCCATTATCTGTCGGAAGGCGATGGCACGGCGTTCTTCCGCCACCGGGCGACGGGGTTCGAGACGATCGATGCGGCGCGCTCGGCGGGGTATCTGGCGGCGCTCAACGCCGAGCTGCGCGCCGATCCGCCGGCCGCTGCCTATCCGTTCGGCGACAGCGCGCTGTTCGAGCGGATCGCGCATGTCGAGGCGCGGGTGAACCGGGCGGTGATCTATCGCAGCGCGCTGCTCCATAGCGGCGCGATCTCACCGGATGCGGTGCTGGATAGCGATCCGGCGACCGGGCGACTGACGGTGACTGCGTTTCTGGCGGCTGGCTGACCCCCGGGAAGCGCGTTCCTCTGCTCCCCTCCCTGCAAGGGAGGGGTCG
>JAEXLC010000119.1 GCA_023445495.1 Pseudomonadota bacterium
GCGCGGCTTCATCGAAATCTGAAGCCGCGCCGCACGCTGGGTCTAGATGACCCCGTCCTCGGTCTCCGAACGGAATTCGTGCCAGAGGCCGTTGAGGATGCCGAAGCCGACGGCGAGGCCGACGCCAAGGATCCAGGCAAAATACCACATGGGAACTGCTCCTCAGTAGAAGTCGGGGTTGGTGCGCACGTCCTGCTCGGTCACCCGGCCGAACATGATGCGATAGGCCCAGGCCGTGTAGGCGAGAACGATCGGCAGGAAGATCCCGGTCACGATCAGCATGGTGAACAGCGTGCCGTGGCTCGACGAGGCATTCCACACCGTCAGGCTCGACAACGGGTCGATCGAGCTCGGCAGGATATACGGGAACATCGACAGACCGACGGTGGAGATGATCCCGACATTGGCGAGCGACGAGCCCGCGAACACCATCACGTCGTTGCGGCCGCGGATGCCGAGCAGCGCCAGCACCGGGCCGACAAAGCCGAGCAGCGGTGCGATCAGCATCCAAGGATGCGCGCTGTAGTTGGCCAGCCAGGCGCCGCCTTCCGCGACCGTGGTCGAGAAGCGCGGGTTGGACGGGCCACCGGCATCGACGACACCGTCCAGCCGGTAGCCGATGCCGCCATAGGCGACGAACAGCCCGCCGACCGCGAACAGCAGGATCGCCAGCACCGCCGCTACCTGGCCGAAGCGACGCGCGCGCTCAAGCACCACGCCTTCGGACTTGAGGCTCAGCCAGCCGGCACCGTGCAGCACCAGCATCGCCACCGAGAGCAGGCCGGTCACCAGCGTGAACGGGGTGAACAGGCCGAGCAGCGATCCTTCGTAGAAGGCGCGCAGGTCGCCATCGAGGCGGAAGGGGATACCCTTGAGCACATTGCCGACGGCAACGCCGAAGACCAGCGCCGGCACAAAGCCGCCGACGAACAGCGCCCAGTCCCAGCGATAGCGCCATTTCAGGTCAGGGTGCTTCGAGCGGTATTTGAAGCCCACCGGCCGCAATATCAGCGCCGACAACACCAGGAACATCGCCAGGTAGAAGCCGGAGAAGCTGACGGCATAGACGAAGGGCCAGGCGGCGAAGATGGCGCCGCCGCCCAGGATAAACCACACTTGGTTGCCTTCCCAGGTGGCGCCGATGGTGTTGATCACCATCCGGCGTTCCTCGTCGGTCTTCCCGACAAAGGGAAGCAGCGCCCCGGTGCCGAGGTCAAAGCCATCGGTCAGCGCGAAGCCGATCAGCAGCACGCCGAGCAGCAGCCACCAGATGATGCGTAGCGTTTCAAAATCGAGAGGGATGGACATGGTCTGTCTCCAAAACCCTGGTTCGGCTCATTCGGCCGGAACGGCGTGAAAATCGGGGCCGGCAGGTGCAGGCGCGGTAGCCGGACGATATTCCTCCGGCCCCTTCTTGATCGACGCGAGCATCAGCCGCACCTCGATCACCGCCAGTCCGCCATAGAGCGCGGTGAAGCCGATGATCGTCAGCCACAGCTCGGGCACGGTCAGGCTCGACGGTGCCAGGAAGGTGGGCAGCACGCCTTCCACCGCCCAGGGCTGGCGGCCGACCTCGGCCACGGCCCAGCCCACTTCCGCGGCGATCCACGGCAGCGGCATCACGATCAGCGCCAGCCGCAGGAACCAGCGGGCGTCGAACTTGCGGACGGTCGAATAGTAGAAGGCGACCGCGAAGAAGGCGATCATCGCGAAGCCGATCCCGGCCATGATCCGAAACATCCAGAAGATCGCCGGGACGTTCGGCACGGTGCTCCACGCCGCCTTGTCGATCATCGCCGCGTCCGCGGTGCGCGGATCGGCCACGAAACGCTTGAGCAGCAGCGCATAGCCCAGGTCGTTCTTGGTCTTCTCGAATGCTTCGCGTGCGACGAGGTCGTTGCGATCGACCTTGAGCTTCTCCACCGCGTCATAGGCGGTCAGGCCGTTGACGATGCGCACCTTGGCCTTGGCGACCAGCGGGAAGATGCCGTTGACCTCACCGGTCAGGCTACGCGTGGAGATCAGGCCCAGCACATAGGGGATCTTCACCTCGTACCTGGTCTCGCGACCGCTGTTCGAGGGAACGCCGAAGATCGCAAGGCCGGCAGGAGCAGGCTCGGTGTGCCACATGCCCTCGATCGCAGCGAGCTTCATCTGCTGGTTCTCGGTGAGCGCATAGCCGCTCTCGTCGCCCAGCACGACCACCGACAGCGACGAGGCGAGGCCGAAGGCGGCCGCCACCGTGAAGCTGCGCTTGGCCAGCTCCAGATGCTTGCCCTTGAGCAGATAGAAGGCCGAGACGCCGAGCACGAACACGCTGGCCATCACATAGCCGGCGCTGACGGTGTGGACGAACTTCGCCTGGGCAACCGGATTGAAGATCACCGCCGCGAAGTCGGTGACTTCCATGCGCATCGTCTCGGGGTTGAACACCGAACCCGTGGGATGCTGCATCCAGCCATTGGCGACGAGGATCCACAGTGCCGACAGGTTCGAACCCAGCGCCACCATGAAGGTGGTGAACAAGTGCGCCTGCTTCGACATGCGATCCCAGCCGAAGAACATCAGCCCGACAAAGGTCGCCTCCAGGAAGAAGGCCATCAGGCCCTCGATCGCCAGCGGGGCACCGAAGATGTCGCCCACATAGTGCGAATAATAGGACCAGTTGGTGCCGAACTGGAACTCCATGGTGAGGCCGGTGGCCACGCCAAGGACGAAATTGATGCCGAAGAGCTTCGCCCAGAAGCGGGTGATGTCCCGCCAGATCGGGCGATTGGTCATCACGTACACGCTCTCCATGATGACGAGCATGAACGAGAGGCCGAGCGTCAACGGTACGAACAGGAAATGGTAAAGCGCAGTCAGCGCGAATTGGAGCCTCGATAGCTCCACGACTGCCATGCTGATCATCGCAGGAAATCCCCCTACGCAAGAGTCTGCGCCCAACGGGTTTGGTCGCGTCCTCATTGTCCCTAGAAGCGGACCCCGAAGGCGACTTTGACCATGGACAAATACGTGGCGAACGCAACTCGGGCTAAGGAGTGATATGATCTGGCTCCTGGATATACCCGGCGCGGCGCTTTTCGCAGCCGGCATCGCGCTCGCGGTGAGCGGCCTGGCGGCGGGTGACGACATCCCGCTGTTCGCCGCCTGCATGATCCTGGCAGGCGGGCTGATCCGCGGCGGAGCGGTGATGCTGGTCCACGCCACCGCGATCCGCACCGCCCAGCGCGTGGTTGCGGCATGGCGTACCCGTCTGTTCCCGCGCCTGCTCGCCGGCCGTCTTCCCCGACCGCTGCTGGCCGGCGAGAGCGCCGCGCTGGCGATCGACCATATGGCGACGATCGAAGCCTATCAGGCGCGCTTCAAGCCTGCCCGCGCCGCCTCTGCCGCAACGCCGCTGCTCGTCGCGGCGATCGTCGCCTTTGCGAGCTGGGTCTCCGCCGCGATCCTGGTCATCACGCTGATCCCCTTCGCGCTCGGGATGATCCTGGCCGGCACCGCCGCGCGGCGTGCCTCGGAACGCCAGCTGGCGGCGCTCGCCCAGCTCTCAGGCCTGTTCGTCGACCGCGTCCGCACCCTGCCCGTCATCCGCCATTTCGCCGCCGAGGACCGGATCACCCGGCAGGTCGGCATCGCCACCCGCGAAGTCGCCGAGCGCACCGTCGCGGTGCTGCGGGTCGCCTTTCTTTCGGGGGCAGTGCTGGAGTTCTTCGCAGCGCTCTCCGTGGCGCTGGTCGCGGTCTATTGCGGGTTCAGCCTGCTGGGGCTGCTCCCCTTCCCTGCCCCCGAAAAGCTGACACTCGGCCAGGCTTTCTTCGCGCTGACGATGGCGCCGGAATTCTACCTGCCGATGCGCCGCCTCGCCGCCGCCTATCACGAGAAGCAGCTGGGCGACGCCGCTACCACCGTGCTGGATGCGGTCGAAGTCGAAACGCCCGAACCCACCACCACCGCACGCTTCGACGGACTGCGGGTGCACGACCTGGCGATCCTCTGGCCGAACCTGCATATCGGCCCGGTCAGCTTCGCGCTGGCGCCGGCCGACATGGTCGCGCTCACCGGCCCGACCGGCAGCGGCAAATCGAGCCTGCTCGCCGCCATTGCCGGGCAGATCCTGCCGGCGCGCGGCACGGTACGCACTGCCGGTGGCGGGGCACTCGATCCGGACGACATCGCCTGGGCCGCGCAGACCCCATTGCTGCTACCCGGCACGCTGGCCGAGAACATCGCCCTTGCCCGCCCGGATGCGACTTTGGACGAGATCGCGGAAGTCGCTTCGCGGGTTGGGCTGGATGCGCTGATGGAAGCCCGCGGTGGGTTTGGCCTCGGGCTCGACCATCGCGGCTCGGGCCTGTCGGGCGGCGAGCGGCGGCGGATCGGGCTGGCTCGGGCAATCCTGTCCCAGCGGCCGCTGCTGCTCTGCGACGAGCCAACCGCCGACCTAGATGCCGAAAGCGCGGCCCAGATCGTCGCGCTGCTCAAGACGCTTGCCCGCGACCGCGCGGTGCTGGTCGTGACCCATGACCCAATCCTTGCCGCCGCTGCCCGGCTGGAGGTGGCACTATGAGCGTCCTGGCCCTCGATCGCGTCGGCCGCCGCTGGTTGCGGCGTGCGAGCATTGCCGCGGTCGTGGCAGCGCTGGCCGGCATATTGCTGCTCGCGATATCAGGCTGGTTCCTGACCGGTGCGGCGCTGGCCGGGGCGGCCGGGCCCGTCGTCGCGCTGGGCTTCAACTATCTGATCCCAAGTGCCGGCATCCGGCTGATGGCGATCCTGCGCACCGTGTCGCGCTATGGCGAGCGGCTGTTCTCGCATCAGGCGGCGCTGGGCGCGATGGCCGGGATGCGCGGCACCCTCTTTGGCAAGCTCGCCGCGCAGGATGCCCGCGCCGGGCCCGATCTTTCCGGCGGCGATGCCAGCGCCCGGCTGATCGGCGATATCGACGCGCTTGAGGACCTGATCGTCCGCAAGCCGACCCGCCCTGCCAGCCTGGTCGCGGCATGCATCGGCGTGCTGCTCGCCGCGTTCGCAGGCTGGGCTTCGGCACTCGCGCTCCTCCTGCTGCTGGCCGCGCTGCCCTTCCTGCTCGACCGGGCTGCCCGTCGCCTGACCAGCCAGCCGGCCCATGACGCGGCCGAAGCACTGGGTTCGCTGCGCACCCGCTATGTCGAATATGCCGCCGCCCGGTCCGAGATCGCCGCCTATGGGCTGGCCGACCGGGTGACGCGGGATCTGGCAACACTCACCCAGACGCTCGACGCCGCCCGGGCCCGGTTGCATCGGGGCGAGGGCGCGATCGCCGCGATCCTTGCCGGCTATACCGGGCTGGCTGTCGCCGCCGTCCTCCTGCTGGCTACCGGCCCTGCCCCGCAAGTCGCGCTGGCGCTGCTCGCCACGGCCGGGGCAATCGAGGCGATGGGCGGGCTGGCCCGCACCGCCTTCCGCCAGGCCAGCGTCGGCGAGGGGCTAAGGCGGCTCGACGCGCTGCTTGCCCTGCCCGAGCCCATAGCCACCGAGGCCAGTGGCGCGCCATTGCCGCTGCGCCTCGGCACGCTGTGGCTCGAGCCCGGCAGCCGGGTTGCCGTGACCGGGCGCTCGGGATCGGGCAAGACGCTGCTGCTCGAAGCGCTGGCCGGAATGCGCGCCGTCGAGGTCGATGCCGCGATCGGCGAACAACCGCCCCTCGCCCAACCCGGCGCCATGCTGCGCAGCCAGTTCGCGCTGTCGCCGCAGGATGCCACGCTGATCGCCGGGACGATCGGCGACAATCTCCGCCTTGCTCGCCCCGGCCTGGACAATGCGGCGATGTGGGCCGCGCTCAGGACTGTCGTGCTCGACAAGCGCGTGGCTGCAATGCCGGCCGGGCTCGACACGCGGCTGGGGGAAGCCGGCGGCACCTTGTCGGGCGGCGAGCGCAAGCGGCTGTCGCTGGCGCGGGCGCTGCTTGCCGGGCGGCCCTGGTTGCTGCTCGACGAACCGACCGAGGGGCTGGATGCGGCCACCGAGGGCGAGCTGGTTGCCCGGCTCGACCAGTGGCTCGACGAGACCGGGACCGGGCTGGTGCTGGTCTCGCACCGGGCGGCGCCGCTTTCGCTTGTGGGGAGCAGCGTGGCGATCGAGGCGCTGGCGCCGCGGCCGGTTTAGGCTCGCCAAAACCACAAGCGGAACGGCAGAGAAACCCTGGGCCCCGGCTTTCGCCGGAGAACATCAGAACCTTGTCTCCTACAGCCCTGCCGGGCCGACTCGCGGAAGTACAAAAAGTACACACCAAGAGCGGGTTTTACGGTGCCTCAAGTTGACATAGTTCCCGCAAACGCACCGCATCTCGCAACACTCTTGCGCGGGCGTGATCCTATTTCACCAACAGCCTCAAAGCGCGGCGGGACCACAAACCCGACAGTCCGAGGCAAGCAGGCGAAATCCTACATTGCAACGCGCATAAAAAGGGCCGGCATCGCTGCCGGCCCTTTCCCCCTAGAAGCTGATGTGCGGGATCAGAGGCGGACCCCAAGCCCCACGCCGAACACCAGCGGGTTCACCTTCACATGGGTGCGCTGCGTGCCGATCGCGGTGGTATCGAGCCGGGCATCCGTGCTGATGTCGATGTACTTCACGTCGAGGTTCAGGAAGACCTTCCTGGTCAGGTCGACGTCCACGCCGGCCTGCGCCGCCCAGCCGAAGCTGTCCGACATGCGCACCCTGGTCTTGCCGACGGCGCCCTGCAGGCCGCTCGACGCCTTCTCGTCCCAGAAGATCGTGTAGTTCACGCCGGCGCCGACATAGGGACGGATCTTGCCGCGCGAATTGAAGTGATACTGGGCAGTCAGCGTCGGCGGGAGCACCCAGGTCGAGCCGAGCTTGCCGATCGAACCGGTGGTGCCGCTGGTACCGCCGAAGCTGTGCTTGGTGGTCGAGGCGATCAGCTCGAAGCCGATATTGTCGGTGACCATGTAGGTCGCATCGATTTCCGGCATCACGGCATTGTCCAGGCTTACCTTCTCGGTCGGGAAAGCCGGCTTGATGCCGTTCGACTTCTCGTTCGGGGCCACCACGATCGTGCGCAGGCGCAGCAGCACGTCACCGGCGCGGATACCGGTCTCGTCGCTCGTCTGGGCGCTGGCGGGGACTGCGACCATCAGGCCGGCTGCGGCCAGAGCGATCAGGGTCTTCATTACTACCTCCACTGTTGACCCCATCGCCAATGGACCCGGCCCAACCCGCTCGCATTGCAGCAACGCAAACGGCGATTTGATCGGAGTCAAAGCCGCTGGGCGCCCCTGCCCGCAGACAGGATGGCATGTGGAATTATCACCCTGAGCTGCTCGCCAAGCCGGTGCCCCGCTACACCAGCTTCCCCACCGCAGCGGAGTTTGGCGACGATGTCGGGCCCGTCGACATGGAGCACGCGCTGGCACGGGTGCGCGAGGACGAGCCGGTCTCGCTCTATCTCCACGTCCCCTATTGCCACGAGATCTGCTGGTATTGCGGGTGCAACACCGGCGCCGCCAATCGCACCAGCCGGGTTGCCGCCTATGTCCAGCGGCTGGGCGAGGAAGTCGACCTGATCGCGCGCAAGCTCGACGGGCGCGGCAAGGTCGCCCGGATCGCCTGGGGCGGCGGCAGCCCGAACGCCCTGGCTCCATCGCAATTCGACGCGCTGATGCACCGGGTGCGCGCCGCCTTTGCCTGCAGCGACGCCACCGTCTCGGTAGAGCTCGATCCGCGCGGCTTCGATTGGGGCTGGGCGGACTGCTTCGCCCGTAACAAGGTGACCCGTGCCAGCCTGGGCGTGCAGACCTTCGCCCCGCACATCCAGCGCGCGATCGGCCGCATCCAGCCGACCGAGGAGATCGCCTGCACCGTCGGCCGCCTGCGCGCGGCGCGGGTCGAGTCGATCAATTTCGACCTGATGTATGGCCTGCCCGGCCAGTTCGCCGAGGATCTGGACGAAACGCTCAGCATCGCGCTGTCGATGCGGCCGGAGCGGTTCGCAGTATTCGGCTATGCGCATGTGCCGCATCTGCTGCCGCGCCAGCGCCGGATCGATGCGACCCGCCTGCCGGGCGCCGCCGTCCGCTTCGCGATGGCGCACCAGGCGCATCAGCGGCTGCGCGGCGCCGGCTATGACGCGATCGGCTTCGATCACTTCGCAATGCCGCACGATGCCATCGCCCGCGCCGCGCGCGGCAAGACGCTGCGCCGCAACTTCCAGGGCTTTACCGAGGACCAGTCCGACGTGCTGATCGGCCTGGGCGCATCTTCGATCAGCGCCTTTCCCGGCGCGCTGCTGCAGAATGAGAAGAATGCCGGGCGCTATCATCTGCGCATCGGCAACGGCCAGCTCGCCACCGCGCGCGGCATCCGCCGCAGCGCGCTCGACCGGCGGCGCGGCGCGATCATCGAGGCGTTGCTCTGCCGGGGCGAAGCGGAATGCACCGGATTGCCTGACCTGCCCGACATACGCGAGCGGCTGGCACCGTTCGAGGCACGCGGGCTGATCGCCTGGGCCGGCACGCGGCTGCTGCTCGCACCGGGCGCGGTCCCCTATGCGCGCGGCATCGCCGCGCGTTTCGATCCCTGGCGCGCCGCCAGCACCACGCGCTTCAGCAGCGCCGTCTGACCCTCCAGCCGAAAGCGTCCCCCCCAATGCTCACCGACGCCCTGCTCCTCGATCGCACGCCGACTAGCCCCGGTTGCGCGCCGGCCCGCTGCCAGGCCTGCAAGGCACGCGGCAATTCGCTGTGCGCGGCGATGGGCGATGGCGAGATCTCGGCGCTGCACGCGATCGGCCGCCGGCGCAGCCTGCCCGCGGGCCAGGTGTTCAACTGGGCGGGCGACCAGAACAACCACTGCGCCACGGTGGTCGAGGGGATGCTCAAGGTGACAGCCTCCACCGAGGACGGGCGCGAGCAGATCGTCGGGCTGCTGTTCCCGGGCGACTTCGTCGGCGAGCTGTTCGAGGAGGATGCGACGCTGACCGTCTCGACGCTCTGCGATACGGACCTGTGCACCTATCCGCGCGCGGCGTTCGAGCGCACGCTCGAGGATCATCCGCGGATGGAACGGATGCTGCTCCGCCGGACGCTCGCCGCCCTGGGCGATGCGCGCGGCCGGATGCTGGCGCTGGGCCGCCGCAATGCGAAGGAGCGGATCGCCGGCTTCCTGCTCGACCTGGTCGAGCGCACCGGCCGCCCCGCCGCGAATGGCGGCGTGCGGATCGCGATCCCGATCAGCCGCGGCGAGATGGCCGACTATCTGGGGCTGACGATCGAGACGGTGAGCCGCCAGCTCTCGCAGCTCAAGGCGGCGGGAATCCTTGCCTTCGCCAAGGGCGATCGCGGCTGCACGGTGCTGGGCGAGGAACGGCTGCGGGCGATCCTCAACCCGGCATGAGCCCGCGCCGGGCGATCTCGATCCCGCTCTCCTTGAGCGCGATCGCCCGGCGGCAGCCGTCGAAGAAGCAGCGCAGCATGTAGGAGAGCTTGCCGACATCACGCCGGGCACCGGGCGCGATGCTGTGCCAGAGCTCGCTCGCCAGATCCTCGCCGTGCATCCGATCGAACTGGTGCATCTCGTGGAGCGCCGAGAGGAAGGCCGGGCCCGGGCGATGCGCGAGCGGCAGGTCGGCGAACAGGCGCTCGGCGCGACTGAAATGCGTGGCGGTCACGCGCTGGATCGACTTGCACAGCCGCAATATCTCGTCGGCCGCGGGCAGGCTTGGCAGGCGATCGGCGACGATCTCGAGCTCGTGGCACAGGCTGCGCTGCACGACGTGATCGTCTTCCAATATCTCGAACGTCGAAATGTTCATGGGCACATCGAAGGGCGAAGGAGGGACCGTCATGATGTGATCTTTCGCATCCGCTCCATTCTATCCCGGCCCCGGAGCGCCCAACTTGACGGGCGTCAAAAGCTCCGGATGGGTGCGAAAACGAACGCTCGCCTGATGCTGCGGGCAGTGATAGCGAGCCCCTCGCCCAGCTCCTGCGAGGTCCAGATGAAGCGCATCCGATTTGCCGCCACCGCCCTTGCCCTGCTCGCCTCGAGCGCGGCGATGGCCCAGCCGAAATGCGGCCCGTTCACCATCGCGATGATCCCCGACACGCAGAACTATACCGACTATACCCACCAGAAGGCGGCCGGCTATCCGCTCGACGGCACCGAGCTGTTCTACGAACAGATGCGCTGGATCGCGGCCAACGCACGCAGCGCCGGGGGCGACATCGTCTTCGCCACGCAGGTCGGCGATGTGTGGCAGCATTATTCGGAGTGGATGGATCCGGCGCACGAAGTCCGCGGCTTCCGCGCGATGCCGCCGGGGCCGGAAGTTGCCGAAGGTCCGCGCAAGCAGACGCGGGAATTCGAGATTCCGGCGGCGATCAAGGGGTTCGAGATCCTCAAGGGCAAGCTGCCCTTCTCGGTGGTGCCGGGCAATCACGACTATGACGCGATGTGGACCGATGCGTCGCACCCGCCCCAACCCGAGCGCAGCGACTCGCTGAAGATCGGGCTGCGCCATCTGGGCGGGTTCGACGGGTTCAGCTCGGCCTTTTCCGGCGAGTCCGAATTCTTCAAGGGCCAGCCCTGGTATGTCGACTCGCATGATGGCGGGGCGGACAGCGCGCAGCTGTTCCGCGTCGGCCAGTGCCGGTTCCTGCATATCGGACTGCAGTTCGATGCGCCCGACGCGTCGCTCGCCTGGGCCAAGCGGGTGATCCACCGCTATCCCGGCGTGCCGACGATCGTCAGCACCCACAAATATCTCGATCGCGACGGATCGCGCGCCGATACACCCGCACTCGACCAGAGCATCCTCGACCACCGCGACAACAATCCGCAGATGGTGTGGGACAAGTTCATCAGCGAGAACGACCAGATCTTCCTGGTGCTGAGCGGCCATATCAGCGGCCAGGGCTATAGCGTGGATCGCAACCTCGCCGGGCATGCGGTCCACCAGATGCTGGCGGACTATCAGAGCCGCTGGCAGGTGGCGAAGGACGCGGGCTCGGCGAGGGCCAATGCGCCGCTGGGCGATGGCTGGATGCGGCTGCTGACCTTCCGGCTCGATGACCCCAGGCCCAGCGTCCGGGTGCGGACCTGGTCGACCTGGTACAAGAAGTTCAGCACCGAGATCCCGGACTATGCCGCCTGGTACAAGGCGGGCGAAGGCATGGCCAAGCTGTCCGACGCCGAGTTCGCGAAGCGCGATGATTTCAGCTTCGAGCTGACCGACTATCGGGCGCGGTTCGGGCAAAAATAGCGCCCTGCCCCCTTCGAAACAGCGAGAAAGGAGCGCGACGGGGATGCCCGCCGCGCTCTTTCCCTATCAGGGCAGCGGCACCGAGGCCGGCGGCAGCGTCGGCGCCGGCTGGCCGTAGTTGAACGTACCGGTGCCGATGCTGACCTTGGTCGTGTCGTTGAACCCGTTGGCGTCGTCGAGCTCGCTGGCGATCGCGCTTGCCGTGGCCTGACCCTGGGTGACGTTGATCGTGCCGCCGCCGCTGGCGGAAAGGCGCATATACTGGCCGTTGCCCGCCTGGCCGGCGATGCCCGAGAAGCTGTTGCCCGAAATGCTGACATTCACCGTCGGGAAGCCACCGGTATTCTGGTTGTTGTTGACCACGAGCCCGCGGCTGCCGTTGATGTTGCGGATGATGTTGTTGGTGATCGTGGCGTTGGTGGTCAGGTTGCCGGTGGCCTGACCGACCAGGCCGACATTGACCACGATGCCCTGCGACGTCTGGATCTGCTGGATCGTGTTGCCGTTGATATAATAGTTGGCGTTCACGCCGCCTTCGTTGCTGATGCTGATGCCGGCACCGACATTCGAACCCGAATTGGTGACGGCATTGTTGCCGATGATGTTGTTGGTGATCCGGCCGTTGACGAGCCGCGTGAACGGCGCGTTGCCGTTCTGGAAGTCGTTGATCACGTTCGCACGGGTGCCAACGAAATTGTTGTTGTCGATATTGTAGGTCAGCGTCGTCGAGCCCGGTCCGGTCGAGACGTTGATGCCGTTATTGTTGTTGGTGAAGGTCGAGCCGCTGACCTGGACGGTCATGCTGGTGCCCGAGCTGTCGGCGAACAGACCGCTGCCGGTCACCAGGGTCGGCGGGCTGGCCGCGTTCCAGTTGCCGGTGAAGTTGCTGCCCGAGACGCTGATCCCCATCGACGAGGTGCCGGTGCCCAGGAAGTTGATCAGGTTGCCATGCGCGCTGGCGGCGTTGGCGCCGGTGTACGAGACGGTGCTGTTCACCACCTGGAAGTTGGCCAGCGTGCCGGTCGAGTTGGTGATCTGCACCTCGAACTCGTAATTGTTCTGGATCGTCGAGTTGAAGATGCCGGTCGGCCGCGCGCCGTTCGAGGCGGTGCCGGTCAGCTCGCTGATGTTGATGCCCGATTCATCGGTGCCGGTATCGTTTCCGTTGCCGCTGATCAGCATGTTGTCGATCAGGAAGCCGTTGATGTTCGAACCGCCGATGCCGTCACCCAGATTGTTGGTGACGTTCATATAGGCGAGGCGGACATTCTCGGTGCTGGTCAGGCTGATGCCGTCGCCACTCGAGTTCTGGATCGTGCCGCCCGAGCCTGCCGCGCCGGTGCCGGTGACATTGATGCCGCCCGAAGTACCGGTGTTGTTCAGGACGATGCCGCTCGAGGCGCCGTTCGACGAGATGCTCTGGAAGCGCAGGCCGCCGGATCCGATCGTGGTGTTGACGACGTTGAGCGCGGTGCCGGCACCCGAGGTGATCGTGTTGCCGCTGCCCGCCGTGCCGACAGTGCCGCCGCCGGTGGCGCTGAAGCCGGTGCCGCTGGTGGTGGTGATCGCCAGCCCGCCGTTCGGGAAGCTGATCGTGCCACCCGTGTTGTTCAGCAGGTTCACCGCGGTGTTCGCGCCGGTGCTCAGCGTCGTGTTGCCCAAGAAGCTGATCGTGCCCGAATTGACGTTCTGGACGACGATGCCGTTATTGAGACCGCCCGTGGCGCTGATCGCACCCGAGAAGGTGACGTTGCCGGTCTCGTGGTTGTCGACGAACACCACGTTGTTGCCCGTGGTCTTGGTGATCGACGAGGCGATGGTCACCGCGCCGGTGCCGTTCAGGACATAGACGCCAAAGCCGGTCGGATCATTGGAGGCGCCGATCGCACCGGCCGCGAGGTTCACGGTGTTGGTGGAGTTGTTGATCTCCACACCGTTACCGGCGGTGTTGTTGATCGTGACGCTGCCGGCGGTGAACGTGCCGTTGCCCGCGCCGTTGATCTCGATGCCTTCGTCGCCGGTATTGGCGATCGTCACGGTGCCGAGATTGACGTTCATCGTCGATCCGCCGCCGTAGAAGATACCGTCCGCCGTCGCGCCCGTGGTGCCGGCGATCGAGACGGCGGTGGCGCTCAGCGTGCCGGTGCCATCGACATTGCTGATGTTGATCGCGCTGCCGTTGGTGGAGCCGGTGCTGGTCAGCGAGTCGAAGACCAGGCCGAGCGAGCCGACACTGCCGTTGACCAGGTTGAGGATCTGACCGGTGGCGGTCTGGACCGAGTTGCCGGTGCTGTAGACGGTCAGGCTGCCGCCGCCGGTGAAGTCGATGCCGTTGCCGGTGCCCGACGCCGTGATGTCGACGCCGTTGCCACCCGCCGCCGAGGAGAAGGTGATATTCGCGCCGGTATTGCTGGCCAGCGTGACCGCATTGACGTTCGCCACGGTGTTGAGCGTGATGCTCTGGCCGTAGAAGTTGATCGAGCCGCCGCTGTTGTTGGCGATGTTGATGCCCAGCGCATTGTCGCTGAGGTTACCCGACACCGTGATGGCGCCGCCGGTGATGTTGGTCACCTCGACCGAGCGACCGGCGACGCCGCTGGTGGCGACGCTGCCGGCATAGTCGAGCGACAGCGTGCCGCCATCGACATCGATGCCGCGATTGGTCGCAGTGATCGATCCGGAGTTGACGGTGACGCTGCCGGTGAGCGTGCCCGCCGTCCGGCTGACCAGGATGCCGCTGGTGCCGAGCGTGTTGCTGGCGCTCGCGAAGGTCATGCCCAGCGTGGAGGCCACCGCCGACGTATTGCTGATGTCGAAGATCGTGCCAGAGCCGGTGGTGATCGTGCTGTTCGGTCCGGTCGCGTTGATCGTGCCACCGCCCGAGATCGTGAAGGCGGTGCCGCTGGTCGTGGTGATGCCCAGCGCGGTGCCGACCGAGCTGAACGCGACCGTGCCGCCCGCATTCGCGCTCAGCGTGACGGCGTTGTTGGCCTGGGTCGACAGCGTCGTCGTGCCGTTGAAGGCGACCGACCCGCCATTGCTGTTGGTCACGCTCAGGCCGAGCGCGTTGGCGCCGCTCGAGCTGATCGCGCTGTTGCTGCCGAAGGTAACCGTGCCTGCATCATGGTTGTCGATGCGGACGGCATAGCCGTTGCTGTCGCTGACGCTGCCCGAATAGGTCACGGCGCTGTTGCTGTCGGTGAGGACGAAGGCGTCGCCCGCGGCGGCATGGGTGATCGCCGTGCCGCTGCCGAAGCCGAAGGTGCCGTCCGAGCCATTGACGATGTCGATGCCGGCATCGCCGCCATTGAGCGTCGTCGTGCCGTTGAAGTTGTAGGTGCCGTCGGCATTGTTAAACTGGAGGCCGGTGCCGTTGGTGCCGCTCAGCGTGCCGGTCTGGAAGGTGACCGTGCCGCTCGAATGGTTCAGCACGTTGACCAGCGCGGCGTTGTTCGCCTGGGTGATGTTGCCGCTATAGGTGACGGCGGCGGTGCTGCCCGAGAGGTTGAACGCCGCGCCCGTCGGGCTGGTGATCGAGGTGCCGGTGCCGAAGTTGAAGGTACCGCCCGAGCCGTTGAGGATGTCGACCCCGGCATCGCCGCCGTTCAGCGTCGTCGTGCCGTTGAAGTTGTAGGTCGCATCGGCATTGTCGAACTGCAGGCCGGTGCCGTTGGTGGCGCCCAGCGTGCCGGTCTGGAAGGTGACCGTTCCGCCCGAATGGTTGAGGAACGAGACCAGCGCCGCGTTGTTCGCCTGGGTGATGCTGCCGCTATAGGTGATCGCCGCGGTGCTGCCCGAGACGTTGAAGGCGGTGCCAGACGGGCTGGTGATCGCGGTGTTCGTGCCGAAGCTGAAGGTGCCGCCCGAACCGTTGAGGATGTCGATGCCCGCATCGCCGCCGGCCAGCGTCGTCGTGCCGGTGAAGTTGTAGGTGCCGTCCGCATTGTCGAACTGCAGGCCAGTGCCGCCGGTGATGTTGAGCGTGCCGGCATAGGCGAACGTGCCGGTGCTGTGCCCGCCACCGATGCTCAGCGCTGCGCCGGCATTGCTCTTGGTGACCGAGCTGGTTGAATCGAAGTTGAAGTTTGCCGTGCCGCCCGCGATCGTGAGCCCCGTGGATACCGGGCTTGTGATGTCGACATTGGTCGCATTGATCGTGCCGGCGGCGGTGTTGAACACCAGACCGTTGCCGTTGGTCAGGTTGACGTTCGTCAGCGTCGTCGTGCCGGTGGTGTTGTTGAGCGTGATGCCGCCGCCATTGCTGACGATATTGGTCAGCACCGAGTTCGCGGCGTTGAGCAGCACGTCGCCGCCCGGATTGCCCGAGAAGGACACGTGATCGATCGTCGTGCTGGTCGACGGGGTGATCTCGATGCCCATCGTCCCGACGTTGCGGACCGTCAGATAGTCGAGCAGCGTATTGGTCCCGCCGGCGCCATTGTCCTTGATGCCGCGCGAGGCCGCGCCCCCGCCATCGATGATGAAGCCCGACAGGTGGTTGCCCGTCGCTCCAAGCGTGACGATGTTCGCGCCTGCCGCGCTGGTGAGCGTCGCCGCGCCATTGCCCGTCGGGTCCGCGATGTTGAACGACGTGCCGCCCGACAGGAAGATCGTCGAAGGCACGGTGAGCGTCATGTTGATCGGTGCGCTGCCGGTGCCCGCACCGCCGCCGACGCCATCGCCGAAGCCACGGACCTGGACGTTGGACGCCAGCACGAGCGAGTCATTGCCGTTGGAACCACCGGCGGTGATTGCGTTGCCGTTGTTGATCAGGACAATCATGTCCTGCGCCGCCGCGATCAACTCGGCCGCGGCCAGCGTCATCGGGTTGGTACCGTCCGCACCGCTGCCATTGCCGCCGCCGGTCGCGCCGTCCGCATCGACGAAGTAGATCTTGTTGAGACCGAAGCCCGCGCCCGGGCTGCCCGAGAAGGCAACGTCGCGGAAGTCGTAGGTACCCACCGTCGGCGCGTTGGTGGCGTCGATGGCGGTGGTCGCCGAGATGGTCGAACCGGTATCGATGCCGGACTCGCCGTCACCATAGGTGAACAGCGCGTTGGTCGAGGCGTTGAGATAGATGCCGGTGCCGACGCCGGCGATTGAGCTTGAGGCGCCCAACTGGCCGCCCAGCAGGATGTTGGCGCCGCCAAGCGTGCCGCGCAGGTCGACACCGATGCTGGTGCCCGCGCCGCCCGAATTGGTGACGTCGAAATCGCCAATGATAATCGGCGCGGAGAGCGTCGCCCCGTTGAGGTCGAGCGCGACCGCGCTGTTGCTGTTCAGGCCGATATCGAGATCGGTGATCGACAGGCCCGTCCCGAGGATGCCGGTAACGTCGATGCCGCGCGAGGTGATGCCTTGCAGATTGACCGTGCCGAGGCTGATCGCCGGCGCGACGGTGGCGACGCCGTTGAGCAGGATGCCGGTCGTCGCGCCATTGGCGCTGACGCTGCCGAAGGTGAAGCCATTGGTGCCGATGGTCACGTTCTGCAGGCTGAGCGCCGTGCCGGTGCCGGTGGTGCTGATCGAGTTGCCGACGCCGCGCACGATGACCGTGCCGCCCGAGCCGGCGCTGAAGCCGGTACCCGTACTGACGATGTCGAGACCGTTGCCGCCCGCCGCCATGTTGAAGTCGATCGTGCCGCCGCTGTTGCCGGCCAGCGTGACGCCGAAGGCGGTGGCGTTCAGCGCCAGCGTCTGGCCGGTGAAGGTGATCAGGCCCGAATTGACGTTGGTGACCGAGATACCGCCCACGGTCGACGCCATGTTGCCGCTGAAGGTGACCGTACCGGTCTCGTGATCGACGATCTGGACCAGGTTGGTGCCGCCCAGCGCCGAGCCCACCGAAACGTCCCCGGTGCCGCCAGTGAGCGAGACCGCATAATTGGCCGCGCCGGTGGCGGTGACCGTGCCGGTGCCCAGCGTGACCGGGCCGGTCGAGCCCGCAATGACCACGGTGCTGCCGCCCGCGCCCGATAGGTTCATCGTGCCGAAGGTCACTGCCGAACCGCTGTTGAGCAGTTCGATGGCGTTGCTGCCGGCCGTGCCGATCGTGGTAGCGCCGAAGGTGATCGCCGCGGTACCGGTGGCCACCTTGATGCCGTCATTCGCGGCGCCGCTGGTGCCGCCGATATTGACCGTGCCGCCGTTGAAGGCCGCGCCGGTGAGATTGCTCAGCAGGATGCCGTTATTGGCGACCGTGCCGGTGGCGGTGAGCGCATCGAAGGTGATGCCGCCCGAACCGCTGGTCACCCCGCTCAGGCCAAGGATCTGGCCGGTGGCGGTGGTGATCGTGTTGCCCGAACCGAGGACGGAAACCGTGCCGGCGGTCGCGCTGAGGCCGGTGCCGCTGGTGGTGGTGATGCCGAGCCCGCCGCCGAGCAGCGACAGCGTGCCGCTGCCGGCCATGCTGATCGCGGTGTTGGTGCCCGTGCTGAAGGTCTTGCTGGCGTTCAGGAAGCTGACATTGCCGGTGCTGGGCGCGTCGACGACCACGCCTGCGCCGCCGGTGTGGCTGACCGAACCGGACATGGTGTAGATACCGCCGGCATTGGTGAAGCTGAAGGCGGTCCCGGACGTCGTCGAGGTGATCGCACCCGAGAGGTTCGCCAGCATGCTGCTGCTGAGCACGGACAGCGCCGAGCCAGCGGTCGCATTGATCGTGCCGCCATAGTTCAGCGTGACGCCGGAGCTGGCAACGATACCGATTGCGGCGGTGGTCGCGCTGGTGGTGCCGCCGATCGAAGCAGCGCCACCGCTAGCGATGGTCGCGACATTGACCGTGCCGCTGGTGACGCCGTTGAGGCGGATGCCGGTCGAAGCGCCGTCGATCGTCAGCGTGGAGCCCGACGCATTGGCGATGTTCACCGTGCCGAGCGCGCCCGAGAGGTTGAAGCCGACACCCGTGGTGTCGAGATCGAGGGTGCCGGTCAGGTTGACGCTGCCCGCACCACTGAGATTCGAGAACGCCACGCCCGTGCCGCCGCCGTCGATGTCCAGCCCGCCGATGTTCAGCGCGCCGGTAAGCGTAACGCCGCTGGCGCTGACCGCCGTGCCCGCAGCCGGTGCGGCGGTGATCTGGAGGAAATTCAGGCCGGCCGCACCGATCGTGCCGCCGCTCAGCGACAGAGCCGGAGCATTGCCGGTGTAGATGCCGTTGAAGGCGCCGGTGACGCTGAGCGTACCCCCACCACTGGTGGTAAGGCCCGCGCCCGTCGCAGTGTAGATCCCCAGGCTACCGGTGAACTCCACCGTCGCGCCGCTGTTGTTGGTCAGCGAAACACCCGCGCCGGTCGTAAGCGCGCTGTCGAGGATGGTCCCGCCCTGGAAATGGACGTCCAGCGGATCTGCCTGCGCGGTGTTGTTGCGGATAGCGATCGAGGTGTTGGTCGCCCCGTTGACGCCGACCGAACCGGTAACCGTGAAGTCGCCCTCCACCTGGTCGAGCAGGATGCCATAGGCGCCGCCGGTCGAGCGAACCGAGCCGAGCACCATGTGGATCGTCAGCGGATCGAGGTTGATCGCGGTGCCGTTGGTGGTGTCGATCGCGCCGCCGGTGGTGCCGAGGACGAAGTTGTTCGCCTTCGAATTGGCGACGATCAGGCCGGTGCCGGCATTGTTGGCGATGTTGAGATCGCCGAAGTTCAGCGTGCCGACGACGTTGGTCAGGCTCAGGCCGTCGCCGGTGATCCGCGAACCGGTGGTGCCCAGCGTGAGGTTGCCGGCGGAAACCGCCTGGATGCCTGCGGTCACCGTATCGGAATCGAAGGTCAGGTCGTTGAAGACGAAGCCGCCGGTTTCGGTGGTGTGATTGACGGTCAGGTTCGACAGCTGGGAGACGATGAACGAGCCGGTGCCGCTGCCGTCGAGGTTGAGGATGTTGCCGCCATTCGCGGCGAGCGTGAGGTTGTTCAGCGCCAGCGTGACGTTCGCGGCGTTGTCGTAGATACGGATCGCACCGGCCGCGCCGCCCGAGATGGTGCTGTTGCGGAGGATGATCGGCGCCGCGGCGCCGTTGCCGAGCACGCCCGCGCCGGTGCCCGAATTGGCGATGACCACGCCGTCGATCGTGTTGCCGCCACCAAGTGTGACGGTGGCGTTGGCGCCGCTCGCCGTGAGCGTCGGTGCACCCGAGCCCGCGAACGGGTTCGAGATCACGCCGGTCTGGACGTTGAACAGCAGCACATTGCCCGGCGCGCCACCCCCGACGGTGAAGCTGTCGGTATCACGGAAGCCGTACAGCGACTGGCCGCCGGCGAGATCGAGCGAACCACCCGCCCCCGCCGTCGCGTCGAGCACATCGCTGCCGCCGGTCGGATCGTTGAGCAGCACGATATAGGTCGCGCCCGACGCTTCCGCGCCCGCCAGCGAGCCCGGGTCGCTGCGCGAGCCGGTGCCGGTAGCGCCCGCGAGCACGAAATAGGCCGAGACGGAGAGATTCGTGGTGTCGCCGTTCAGGTTGACGTCGGCGAAGTTATAGGTGCCGGTACCGCCGTTGAGGCCGGCGATGACCAGCGGGGTGACTGCGGTGATGTTCGACGCCGCGCCGTTCGCGTCGCTGTTCGAACCATCGCCATAGCGGAAGGTGCCGGTGATCGCGGCGTTGGTCAGGTCGACGCCGATGCCGACGCCGGTGATCTGGCTGCTGCCGCTGATGATCACATTGCCGGCAGTGGTGCTGCCGGTCACGTCGATACCGCGCGTGCCGGTCGCCGAGGCGCCGGTGATGTCGAGCGTCGCGAAAGTGACGTTGCCGGTCGCGCCGCTCAGGTTCGCCGCGGTGGTGTTCGCGGCCAGCCCGGTGATATCGACATTGCCGAAGGTGAAGGTGCCGGCCGAGCCGCCCAGGATCGCCAGGCGCGCACCGCCCGAAAGGGCAAGGTCGCCGAAGCTGTAGGTGCCGTCCGCGTCGAAGAAGGAGATGCCGGTGCCGCCGGTGATGTTGAACGTCGCGCCGGTGAAGTCGATCGTGCCGCCCGAATGCGTGCCGATATCGACCGCGACAAGCCCGGCGAGCGACTGGCTGATGCTGCCCGCATAAGTGAGGTTGGCAGTCGAGTTCGAGACGAACAGCCCCGCCCCCGCTGCGTCGGTTACGCTGGTGCCCGCCCCGAAGGTGAAGGTGCCGGCCGAACCGTTGGTGATCCCGATCTGGGCGCCGCCGGTCAGCGTTGCGCTGCCGAAGCTGTAGGTGCCGTCGGCATCGTCGAACGACATGCCGTCGCCGCCGCTGACGTTGAGCGTGGCGCCGCTGAAGTTCAGCGTGCCGGCCGAATGTGCCGAGACGGTCAGTGCCGCGCCGATCGACTGGTTGACCGTGCCGAGATAGGTCACGCCCGCCGTCGAGCTGGCGACGTTGATCGCGGCGCCGGTCGGGTTGGTGATCGTGGTGCCCGCGCCGAAGGTGAAGCTGCCTGCCGAACCGCCCAGGATGTCGATGCCCGCATCGCCACCGTTCAGCGTCGTGGTGCCGTTGAAGGCATAGGTGCCGTCGGCATTGCTGAAGTTCAGGCCGGTGCCGTTGGTGGCGCTGAGATTGCTGGTGCCGGTGAAGGTCACCGTACCCGTGGCATGGCCGCTCACGTCGAGCAGGGCAGACGCGCCCGTGACGCTGACGCTACCGGCATAGGTGAAGTCGAGCGGGCCGGTGGTCGTGCCGATCGCGATCGCCGCGCCACTCGTGCCGCTGATGCTCGAAGCTGCCCCGAAAGAGAAGCTGCCGGTCGTCGTTCCGCCGATGGATATGCCGTTGCTAGCGCCGGTGATGGTAAGGTTGGCCACGTCCAGCGCGCGGCCGCCGATGCCTGCGCCGGTCACATTGAGCGCGGTGATGCCATTGCCGGTGCCCGCATGCGTCACGCCGTCCAGCACCAGAGCGATGCTCGTGCCGGTCAGCGAGAGCGCTGCGCCGTTGAGCGTGTCGATCGTGCCGGCCGCGCTGGTCAGCGTCAGGCCGGTGCCGTTGGCAAGAATCCCGGTGCCGCTCTGGTTGTAGATCGCCAGATCGGTGAAGTTGAGCGCGCCCAGCGCGTTCGAGAGATTGACTGCGTTGCCGGTGAGCCGCTGGCCGGCACTGCCGATGAACAGCGATGCGTTGACGGCCTGATAGCCCGCCGTGCCGAGATCGGCGTCGAACGTCGCGCCGTCCATATAGGCGCCCTGCGACCCGACACCCTGGTTGATCGTGACGTTCGCAAGCTGGGTAACGGTCATGCTGCCGCCGCCGACGGCGTACAGCGCCAGCGGAATCGAATTGCCGCTGGTGGTCAGCACGAGGTTGCTCAGCGCCGCGCTGGCAGCACTGCCGCCGGCGGCCAGCTCGATCGCGCTGTCACCGCCCGAGATGATGCTGTTGCGGATCGTGATGTTCGCCGCGCCGGTACCATAGATGCCGGTGCCCGCGCCGGTGATCCGTACCCCGTCGATGAGGTTGTTGCCCATGACGCGCACCGTATCCGCGCCGCCACCCTGGGTGGTGGTCAGCGTCGGCGCACCCGACCCCGCGAAGGGATTGGTCACATAGCCCTGAGCGATATTGTAAAGGACGACGTTCGCCGGTGCCCCGCCCGGCAGCGAGATCGTGTCGCCGTTGAGGAAGCCGAGCAGCTGCTGGTTGGCGCTGAGGACGACGGTGCCCGTATATGCACCCTTGGTAACGCCTAGCGCGTCGATGGTGTCGTTGCCGCCCGCCGGGTTGTTGAGCAGGATGATGACGTCGCGGTTCGCGGTCAACGCGCCCTGCAGGTTACCCGGGTTGTTGCGCGAGCCGTCGCCGGTGCCGTTCTGCACGACCCAATAGACCGTAGCCGAGGTCGAGAGCGTGCTGGTGTCGCCCGACAGGTTCACATCGGCGAAATTATAGGTGCCGATCGCCGCGTTCAGACCGGTGATCGCGATCGGCACGCCGGTGCTGCTGAGGCTGATCGTCGAGCCCGCGCCGTTCGCGTCGGTGTTCGACCCGTCGCCGAAGCGGAAGGTGCCGGTAATCGCCGCGTTGGTCAGGTTGACGCCGATGCCGACGCCGGTGATCGCGCTGCTGTTGGTGACGAGCAGGTTGCTGGCGAAGGTCGCGCCGGTCAGATTGATGCCGATCGATGCGGCGTCGCCGGTGCCCGTGATGTCGAGCGTGGTGAAGCGGACATCGCCCAGGACATTGCGCGCGTCGAGGCCGGTGCCCGCGCCCAGGCCGGTGATGTCGACATTGGCGAACTCGATCGTGCCGCTGCTGCCCGCGCCCAGCAGGATGCCGGTGCCGGTCGGGTTGGCGATCGTCGCGGTGTTCATGAAGATCACCTGACCGTCGATATCGGTCAGTTCGATGCCCGTGGCACTGTTGGCGATCGTGCCGCCAAGCGTCGCGAACCCGCCCGTCAGGCCATTGATGCGCAGGCCCGCACCGTTCGCGCCGGTGATGTTGAAATTGGCGAGAAGGACAATGCCGGCATTGCCGAGGATCTCGATGCCGTCGCCCGCGGTGCTGGTCGTGGTGACCGAGCCCAGGCTGATCTGCGCGCTGTTGCCGCTCAGCGAGACGCCCGCCCCGGCGGTGGTGCCGCCGATGTTGATGCTCGTGAAGCCCAGGTTGCCGGTGCCGCCGATATTGGCGAGCGAGACGCCCGCACCATCCGAATTCTGCACGGTGACGGTGCCGAAGCTGAGGTTGCTGCCCAGCGTGACGGTATCGATCGCCAGGGCGCGCGCATCGCCGGTCGCGGCAAGGTTCAGCCCGGAGCCGCCCAGCGTCAGCGATCCGCCGCCGACACCGGACAGGTTGAGCACCGCCGCGCCCGTCGCGGAGGTCGAGGAAAGCGTCAGGTTGCTCAGCGTTGCCGAGGCGGCAACACCGCCCGAAAGCAGGCTGATCGCACCGCCGTTGCCCGAAATGATCGAGTTGGTGATCGAGACGTTCGATGCGCCGATACCCGACACGCCGATGCCGGCGCCACCGATGCGCAGGCCATCGAGCGCCGAGCCGCTGGACAGCGTGACCGTCGCGCCCGCGCCGGTGTTGGTGAGCAGCGCGGCGCCCGAACCCAGATAGGGATTGGTGACGATGCCCGGCGTGATGCCGTAAAGGAACATGTTGGCCGGCGTGCCGCCGCCCACCGCCTGGGTATCGCCGTTGAGGAAGCCCACCAGGTGCTGGTTGGCGCCGAGCGTCAGCGTGCCGAGGCCGGCGACGTCGAGCACGTCCTGCCCGCCCGTCGGGTTGTTGAGCAGCACGATGTAATTCGCACCCGAAGCCGCTGCCGCCGCCAGGCTGCCCGGATCGGTCTTGGTGCCCGCGCCGGTGCGGCCCAGCTCGACGAAAAAGACGGTGACCGGATTGATCGCCAGGTTGGTGATGTCACCGACCAGATTGACGTCGGAGAAGTTGTAGCTGCCGACGGTCTGGTTGAGGCCGCCGATCACGATGGGCGTGATCGCGTTGATCGTCGAGGCGGCGCCGTCTGCGTCGGTGTTCGAGCCGTCGCCATAGCGGAAGCTGCCGGTGATCGCGGCGTTGGTGAGATCCACGCCGGTGCCGACGCCGGTGATCGTGCTGCTGTTGGTAACGGTGAAGCTGCCGGCGAAGGTCGCGCCGGTCAGGTCGATGCCGCGCGTGCCGGTGGTCGAGGCGCCGGTGATGTCGAGCGTGGCGAAGGTTACGGTGCCGCCGCTGCTGCGCGCGTCGACGCCGGTCTGGTTCGCGCCCAGCCCGGTGATGTCGGTATCGCCGAAGCCGATCGTGCCGGTGCTGCCCGCACCCAGCTCGATGCCGGTGCTGTTGGCGATCGTGGTGGCGCCGAAGTTCAGCGTGCCGCCCACCCCGTTGACCAGGATGCCCACGCCGGTGCTGTTCGCGATGCTCGTCGCGCCGACGGTCAGGCTGCCCGAAAGGTTGGAGACTTCGATGCCGTCGGCGGCACCGCTGATCGATGCGCTGCCGATGGTGGCGTTGCCGGTCGTGTTCGAGACACGGATGCCCGAGCCGCCCGCATTGTTCGAGGTCACCGCGCCGACGGTGACATTGCCGCTGTTGCCGGTGAGGCGCAGGCCGTCCGAGCCGGTGTTCGACACCGTGACTGCACCGAGCGTGACATTGCCGGTGTTGCCCGACACGACGACGCCGACGCCTGCGGTATTCGTCGCGGTCACCGCGCCCACGGTCACCGTCGCCGAGTTGTTCGCCACGCCCAGGCCGACACCCGCCGTGGCGCCGCCCACCGCGACGTTGCCGATATTCACCGTGCCGCCGGCGACCTGCGTCACCTGTACCGCGGCGATGCCGCCCGCCGCGCCGGTGCTCACCGAGCCGATGCTGAGCGTGCCGACCGTCACATCATTGGCGACCAGGCCCTGCGCCGTGCCCGTGCCGGCGATGTTGATGCCGGTACCCGACACGTTGAGCGTCCCCGCCCCCGCGCCGCTGAGGTTCAGCACCGTGCCGCCGCTTGCCGACAGGTTGAGATTGGTGAGCGTCGCCGAGGCCGCGGTGCCGCCGTCGATCAGGCTGATCGCGCCGCCATTGCCCGAAACGGTCGAGTTGCGGATGATGACGTTCGACACGCCCGAACCGACGATGCCCACGCCCAGCGCGTCATTATGCACGATCACGCCATCGACGCGGCTGTCGTTCGCCAGGTTGAGCGTCGCGGTGCCGGTGGTGCTGGTCAGGATCGCCGCGCCCGAGCCGGCATAGGTGTTGACGATGCCCGTCGGCCCGAGGTTCGAGACGATCAGGTTCGACGGCACGGTGGCACCCGTCACCGCGAAGAAATCGGTGTTGAGGAAGCTGACAATCGACTGGCCGGCCGTGAGGTTCAGCGCGCCGCCGACCAGGACCGAGGTGTCGATGACGTCTTGCCCGCCATTCGGGTTGTTGAGCAGCACGATATACTGCGCACCCGAAGCCGCGGCGCCCGCGATGCTGCCCGGGTTGTTCGCCGTGCCCGTGCCGCTCGCGCCGGCAAGGACGTAATAGGCGGTGAAGCTGCCGCCGGTGATGTTGTTGGTGTTGCCGTCGAGCTGGACGTCGGCGAAATTATAGGTGCCGTGCGTCGCGTTCATGCCCGCGACGACGATCACGGTGTTGGCGGTGATCCGGCTCTCGAGGCCATCGGCCGCGTTGGCGTCGCCGAAGCGGAAGCTGCCGGTGATGTTCGCGTTGGTCAGGTTCACGCCGATATCGACGCCCTGGATCACGCTCGGATTGGTGATGGTTATCGCGCCGGCATTGGTCGCGCCCGTCAGATCGATGCCGGTCGAGCCGGCCGCGCCGGTACCGGTGATGTCGAGCGTGCCGAAGGTAACGTTGCCCTGCGTGCCCGTCAGATTGAGGCCCGTGGCGGCGCCGAGGCCCGTGATATCGACATCGCCGAAGGTCACCCCGCCCGACACACTGCCGATGACGATGCCGGTGCCCGTCGGATTGGCGATGGTGAGCAGGCCCGAGAAGGTCGTGCTGCCGGCCAGGTTGTTCAGCGACAGCGCGGGCGATGCCGAGCCGGTGATCGTCGTCGCGCCGGCAAAGGTAACGCTGGAGCCGGCGAGCGAGCCGTTGACCGTGATCGGCCCGGCGCCGGTGATCGCGCCGGTGAAGCGGATCGCGCCGCCGACATTGAACAGCGAGACGAGCGGACCTGCGCCCGCATCGGTGATCGTCGCGCCGAAGTTGAGCCCGATCGTGCCGCCGCTGCCGGCCACGCCCGACTGGCCGACCTGCACCGAGGCGCCGCCGCTATTGGTGATCGTGCCGCCGCCGATCGTCACCAGGCCGGTCGAACCGCCGGTGATGTAGAGGCCCTGCTGGCCGCTATTGCTAATCGTTAGCGTTCCGATGGTCAGCGCGTTGCCACCGGTGCCCGAACCCTGGACGTTGCTCAGGACGATGCCCGCGCCTGCCGCGCCGATCGAGCGCACGGACGAGAAGGTCAGGTCGATGAACAGCGGATCGAGGTTGAGCGCGGTGCCGCCGGTGGTATCGACCGTGCCGGCCGCGTTGGTCAGCGTGAACGTGCCCGACTTGGTGTTGGCGACCGTCAGGCCGGTGCCGCCATTGTTGGCGATGTTGAGGCTGGTGAAGCTGAGCGCGCCATCGACTTCGGTCAGCGAGACGCCCGCGCCGCCGACACGTGCCGTGGTGGTGCCCACCTGCATGGCACCGGCATTGACCGCCTGGATGCCCGCCGCGGTGCTGGAATCGAACGTGACATAGCGCGCCGCGAAGCCGCCGGTCTCGCCATTGCCGCCGGCGATGTTGATGCCGGAGAGCCCCGCCACCGTCACCGTGCCCGGGCCCGAGCCGTCGATGTCGAGCACCGTGCCGCCGGTCGCCGACAGCGTCAGGCTCGACAGCGTGGTCGTCAGGGTGCCGCCGGCATCGTTGATGTCGATCGCGCCCGCGCCGCCACCGATGGTCGAGTTGCGCAGGGTGACGTTGCTGCCGCCATTGACGACGACGCCTGCCCCTGCCCCGCCCCGGATGGTGATGCCGTCGACCACCACCGCGCCGGTGGTGTTGGTGAGCGTGAGGCCGGCCGCGCCGGTATTCTCGATGGTCACGCGCTCGAGCGCGAAGCCGCCCACGCCGTTCGCCAGGATGCCCGAGCCGCTGCCGCGCACGGTAACGTCGCGCACCACCGAGCCCTGGCCGAGCGTCACTGCGGCGCCGCCGGCGTTGCTGCCGACGATCACGCCATTGGTGCCGCCGAAGTTGAAGGCGCTGACCGAGCCGTCCGAATGGCGCACGCTGACGCTGCTGGCGCCGCCGACGAGATACTGGTTGGTCGCGAGGGTAACGCCGGTGCTGGCGATATTGCCGGCATTGCCGAGCGCGACGACGATGCCGTTCGCACCCGCGCGCGTCACCGCGTCGCTCAGCGTGGTGGTGGCGGTGCTGGTGCCTGCGGCACCCGCCGTGCCCGAACCGCTGGTGAAGTAGACGCCGCCAAACGCCACGCCGGTGCGCGCGTCGACCGCGAAGCTGGTGCTGGTCAGGTCGGTGTAGCGCGTGCCCGACGGCGTTACATAATCGCGACGCAGCCGCTCGCCCATCTGGCGATCGAGGCCGCTGGTGCCGGCGCTGCGATCGCGCGAACCGCGCCCGAGCGGAATCGACAGGCGCACGGTGCCGCGCGCCTGGGTGCCCCAGCGATTGTCGTTCTGCAGCTCGGCGCCGAGCGAGAAGCGGCCGCCGGTGCCCAGCGGATCCTCGATGCCGAGCTCGAGCCCGCCACGGACGCCGCGATAGGACTTGCTCGCCGCTTCCGCGCGATAGTCGAAGCCGGCACCGGAAGCGCGCAGGCTGAACTGCTTGTTGAGCGGCAGCGTCGCGCCGATCTCGGCATTGGCGCCGGCAAGCGGCACTTCCTCGAGCCGCCAGCCGCTCTTGCGCTCGATCAGCCGGTTGTTCTCGATCGAGAGCACGCCGGCGGGGCTGGCATTGGGATCGACATAGCCGATCGTGCGCCGGCGATTGACCGGCATGCGATAATTGACGTGCAGATCGAAGACCGAGGTGAAGCCCTCGAGGCCGAACGACACCGCGGTCTGGTCGCGCGATGTGATATCGGTCTTGTAGAAGTCGAGGCCGGCATTGACGCCGATCGCCACGTCCTCGCCGATCTTGCCGCGCCCGCCGATCGTGACGGAGCCGTTGCGGTCATAGCGCTCGTCGGTGCCGATCCGCCCGGCGACGAACAGCAGGTTCGAGTCATTCTGCGCCACCGGCGTGAAGAGTTCGAAGGAAACCTGGCTGCTGCCGTCGGCGGCACGGGCATCGACTTCAGCGCGCGGCTGCCAGGTGGGAGCCTTGTCCTGCGCCTGTGCGCCGGTGGCCGATGCGATAGCGATTCCGGTGAGGCAGGTCGACAGCAACAGGCGGCCGCGATGGAGCTTCTTCACGGACAAATTCTCCCCCGATGGCGGCGATCCTGGCCTTTGACGATGTGCCAATGACTCGACGATGGATTATTGCGCCCCGCCCATGGCTACCATTCCAAGCGCGCCGTCTCAAGGAAACTTATACGTATAATAACGGATAAGGCGCTCCAAATCAGGGCAATGCTTCAAAGCGGAACGAAGACACCGATGCCCTATGGCCACGCCGGTTCGTTTCGGATACGCCTAGCGTTGAATCTTGGGGGAACACGGCAATGGCAGAACCATTTTTGTCGGAAATCCGGCTAATGTCGTTCAACTTCGCGCCGAAGAACTGGGCGATGTGCAATGGCCAATTCCTGCCGATCAATCAGAACCAGGCGTTGTTCTCGCTGCTAGGCACCACGTTCGGCGGCAATGGCCAGACGACCTTCGCCTTGCCCGATCTGCGCGGCCGCGTGCCGATCCATGTCGGCAATGGCTATTTTCTCGGACAGCAAGGCGGCGAGGCGGCGCATACGCTCAGCATCAGTGAGATACCCACCCACGTCCACACGCTGCAGGCCTCCAACGCCAGCGGCGACAAGGTGAACCCCAATTTCGGCGGGACTGGCTATGTCCTCGCCTCCGAACCGGGCAATCCCTATGCGACCGGCTTCACGCCAAGCGCGGTGGCGCTCAATGCCGGAACGGTCCAGAACAATGGCGGCAGCCAGGCGCATCTGAACATGCAGCCGTTCCTGACGCTCACCTACTGCATCGCCCTTTCGGGCATCTTCCCCTCCCCGAACTGAGGAACGCGCCATGGCACAGCCTTATGTCGGCGAGCTTCGCATCTTCGCCGGAAACTTCGCCCCCGCAGGATGGATGTTCTGCTCAGGACAAATTCTCCCGATCTCCGAGAACGAGACGCTGTTTAACCTGATCGGCACCACTTATGGCGGCGACGGGCAGAGCACCTTCGGCCTGCCCGATCTGCGCGGGCGTCTGCCGATCCATCAAGGTACCGGCGGAGGCAGCACCTATACGATCGCCGAGACTGGCGGCGCCGAGGAAGTGACGCTGTCGATCAACCAGATCCCCGCGCACAGTCACCCCATGCTGGGCGCATCGGGCAATGGCAGTCAGGCCAATCCGAAGAACAATGTCCTCGCCAGCTCGACGCTGGTGAAGCTCTATTCGGGCGAAGCCGCGGATACGGCTATGGCGGCGACTTCGATCACGTCGACCGGCGGCAACCAGCCGCACACCAATTTCCAGCCCTATCTCTGCCTGAACTACATCATCTCGCTGTTCGGCATCTTCCCGAGCCAGAACTGAGAGGAACGCACCATGGCCGATCCCTTTGTCGCCGAGATCCGCATCTTCCCGTTCAACTTCGCGCCCAGGGGTTGGGCGTGGTGCGACGGACAGTTGCTGCCGCTCTCGCAGAATACCGCGCTCTTCTCACTGCTGGGCACCACCTATGGCGGCAACGGCAAGAGCAATTTCGCGCTGCCCGACATGCAGGGCCGCGCGCCGATGCATCCCGGACAGGGCCCGGGCCTGTCGCTGCATGACCTGGGCGAGACCGGCGGCTCCGACACCGTGACGCTGCTCGAATCCGAGATGCCCAACCACAGCCATACCTTGCGCACCACGGTGGAAGACGCGACCCAAGGTACGCTTTCCAATGGCGTGACCCTGTCCACCAGCACCGGCGGCTCGCTCTACCAGAGCACGACCAACACCAACCTGGTCAGCATGTCGCCTCAGGCGCTTTCGCCGGCCGGTGGCAGCGCGCCGCACAACAACATGCAGCCCTATCTGACCTTCTATTTCTGCATCGCGATGCAGGGCGTGTTCCCGCCGCGCTCCTGACCGCACACGCACGATCATGCCCCCGCCCCTCCACGCCGCCGCGCGCTTCGGCCTGTCCTATCGGCCGTTCGTGGAGGGGGATTTCGGCTTCGTCGAAGCGCTCTATTTCTCCACACGGGAGGAAGAGCTGGCGCTGAGCGACTGGCCGGCGGAGCAGAAGCAGGCGTTCCTGACCCAGCAGCATCGCGCCCAGCACCACCATTATGTCACCTATTATCCGAACGCCGAGCGGCTGATCCTCGAGCGGGACGGCGCGGCGATCGGCCGGCTCTATGTCGATGCATGGACGCAGGAGCTCCGCATCGTCGATATTTCGCTGATGCCCGCGGCGCGCGGCCAGGGCCTGGGCGAGGCGATATTGCGCGACCTGATCGAGTGGGCCGCCGGCCAGGGCAAGGGCGTCTCGATCCATGTCGAGAAATTCAATCCGGCCCGGCGCCTCTACCAGCGGCTCGGCTTTGCCGTCACCGAGGACAAGGGCATTTACGACCTGATGGAGCTCGGCACTGCGCGCGCCGCCGACCCCACCTAGAAGAAGACCGCCTCGTACCGGATGCCGCCCGCCGGATCGAACCCGATCGGCACGATGAAGATGTCATGCATCGCATCGCCGACAGGGAAGGCGTAGATTGCCTGGGGCAGCCGCGGGTCGGACGGACCGACGAACTCCAGACGGAAACCGCCCTCCTCGCGCGCCGCGCTGGGCAATTCCTGCACCTTGGCGAGCGCGAGCTGCTGGGCGCCCACCTCGGTTTCGATGACGAAAGCCTCGCCAACCCGGTCGGCGAAATCGGCCAGCGTGAGCGGCGCGGAGGTCCCCTGCGAAGCAGCATCGAACGTCATGTCGTCAATCCTCCCGGGCCGCATGCGCGCGACCTTCCCGCTATAGGCAGGCCATGCCGTTCTCGCCAATCCCGCGTTGGGTCGGTGCCCCATAATTCGCAGGTGCAGTATCCGCACCGAAATGGTAGGAAGATCGCTCGGGGGAAAGGTTCGTGCAATGGGTCGCACTCGGGCCTGACCGCAAGAAAAGCGGAAACAATGACTTACAGCTCGCGTCGAAGCTTTGTGGTGGGGGGTGTGATCGCAGCCGGAGCCGGAGTCGCCGGTTGTAGTGGCGGCGGCGGCGGTGGCAGTTCCAGCACGGGCAGCGTGGTGACGCCTGTCGCCGAGGCAACGCCCAGCGGCCCGCTGACCGCATCCGAGATGAGCGACTGGCAGAAGCTGCTCGGCTCCTCCTTCGTGATTACCAACGGCAGCAGCAAGGTTACCGCCGTGCTCGCCAGCCTGGAGCAGATCGTGGACGCCTCGCGACCCGCCAGCCTGTCGCGGCACCTCGGCTTCTTCGCGACCTTCCAGATGGCCGTCAGCCAGCTTCCCGCGGGCCAGAAGACCTATCAGCTGGCGCATGCGACCAAGGGCAGCTTCGACCTGTTCCTCGGCATGCCGGGGCAGAGCAACGGCCAGGGCTTCATCACCGCGCTGCTCAACTAGCCGTCAGCGCCTGCCGGACGGCGGCAATCCTCGAAGCAAAGGGCGCGCCCGGTAGCGGACGCGCCCTTTTCCGTCTGGACGCCCTCAGGGCACGCAGCTAGCGGTCAGAAGCGGAACCCGACGCCGCCCAGGATCTGGTTGCGCGAGAAGCCATCCGAATAGTGCGAGTAGCGATACTCGCTGGTCAGGAAGAGCTGCCGGGTCACGTCATACTCCACGCCGGCGCCGAGGCGGAAGCCCGAGCGATCGTCATGGCTTTCGATCGTGGTCGTGGTGCCGGCATTGATGCTGGTGAGCCGGTCGCCGAAACGGGCATTGGTGTAGCCGGCCTTGCCATAGACCAGCACCCGCGGCGCGGCGACATAGCCGATGCGGCCGCCCACGTAGAAATCACGGTCGCCACGCTCGCACAGGCGGCCATTGGCCTGGGTGAAGCAGGTTTTCTGGGTGGTGCCGGTGACTTCGACTTCGGGCGCCAGGCGAACATCGCCCACGGCCACGTCATAGCCGGCGGTACCGCCATAGACGAAGCCCGAACCATTCTCGCCGCGATGATCGACACGGTCCCAGCCGCCGGTGACGGCGACACGGGCGCCGGTGAACGGCGCGCTGTCCTGCGCCATTGCCGGCGCAGCCGCGACGGATGCCAGCACGATGGCGGGAGCGATGAACTTGAACATGGAAGCCTCCTTTTCGTCCGATCAGTCGGTGATCGATGGAGGCGAGTTAGGGATGAAAATCCGGACGCATCAGGCTACAAAGGTATTAGATATGCCATGTAACACACGGATTATCCTAAAGTATTATCCCGGAATTTAGCTATCGTCCGGTCGCGGCGCACACCGGGCAAAGCCGGGCATATCATCGTATAATGGCAAGAATTTCCGATTTCGGGCAGGTTTCCCTCGCCCTCCCCCGGGCATCCTCTCCTGAACTTGCGGGCGGCTCCATCCTGGCCGCCCTTCTTTTACGCGGATCACTCGGTGAAGTCGAACGATCCCCGGCCGACGGCGATCAGCGCCTCCATGTCCGCCATATGCGCAATCGCGGGCGCCGCCTCGGGCAGCGCCTCGGCGGTGCGCACCCGCGCACCTTCGGTCAGCGTGCGATGGACCGGGCACCGGTCGGCGATCTCGAGCAACCGGGTGCGCTGCTCCGGCGTGATCTCGCCTTCGAACTTGATCCGGCGCGAGAAGACGTCCGGCGGGCTCTGCCCTTCCTCGCGGCGATGCCCGACCGCGGTGCAATGCACGCGCACCGGCCAGCCCTTGCGATCCGCATAGAGCTGGAGCGTCATCGTCGTGCAGGCCGCCAGCGCCGCGGCGAGCAACTGGTAGGGCGTGGGTCCGCTCCCGAGCCCGCCGACCTCGACCGGCTCGTCCGCCATGAAATGCGCGCCGCCCGCCGATATCGCCAGCTGGAATCGGCCCGTGTCGCTCTTGCTGGCAATGGCCTCATCGAGCATTTCGTTCGTCTGCATCCGCCTCACCTCGTTGTTGCGGAGCGCCGCCATCATCGGCATCCCGCGACGGGCAGGATTGCACGAAAGCGGGCGGCGGCGAAATCATACGATCCGACAGGCTCCGGCCTTACCGGCCCTGCCCCGCCTTGCGCCAGGTAACCACCAGCACGTCGCGGCAGGCGGAATGCGCGGGATCCAGCGCATGGATCGCCGTAACGCCATGCCGGATCCGCCGATCGTCGAGCAGCACCGCTTCGCCCGGGCTCGCCAGGGTGAAGCTGGCCTGCCGTCCGGCCTCGTCGACGATATGGGTGGTGCCGGCTTCGACGTTGCGCCGGTCGACCAGCATGACGAGCACCCAGTCGACCCCGTCGCGGTGCATCCCCTCGGGCGTCGGCTGGCCGACCTCGCCGGCGCGGGCCTCGATGCGGAACTGGTGGAACTCGCCGTCCCAGGCCTGCTCGGGATCGCCCCCCTCGAGCGCCGTGAAGATCGGCGTGCACAGGGCAAACAGGTTCCGGATGATCGGATTCCCGACTAGCGCATCGGTTGCCGGCTCGAACCAGCGCTGCGTGTCGCCGTTCAGCGGGTTATAGTCGAGGCTCTGGAAATGCGGCTGGTGCGGCTTGCGCAGCGCCTCCGGGCCCCGGAACGTGAACGCGGCATAGCGACGGCGCCGGTAGCGGCCGCCATCGGCCATATATTCGTCCTGGGCGAGATCGTCCCAGCTCGCCGCGAAACGGGCAAATTCCGCCGGATCCAGGGCGTGGGCCAGTGCGCGGAACTCCGCAGCATCGACATGCACATAGCCCGTGTCGGCAAGCTGCTGCGCCAGCCCGGCGCCCGTTCCCGCAATTGCGCTGAAATCCATGCCTCGTCCCGTCAGAGGCGCCTCCATGCGCCCCTGGCCGTCACACTGCAACCCGCGCTTCCAATTCTCGTCTGATTGTACGGGTCGGATTTCACCGACACGGAAAACATTCGGACCGTACCGCTTATCCGGAAGCTGGTATGGGCGACGCCCTGCTCGTGGCGGGCCCAGGCTTGGGCGGGATGGCCCGTACCGCGCGCCCGGGTGCGAGCGCCCCACAACCTTCCCGCGTTCGCGTGCCGGATCGCGGGGCGCGATCCGTCGGACTCAGGGTTTCAGGTTTGCCGCGATCACTTCGCGAAGCTTTTCGCCCGCGTCCGCCGCCACGGTCTGCACGACGCGCTCGCCAGTCGCGGGGTTGGTCTGGTGGAAGTGGAACTCCTGGCCCGCCAGCGGCCCCGAGATCAGATCGGCGATCATCAGCTCCCGCTGGCGATTTGCCGCATCGGCAAAGGGCGCAATCAGATCGACCAGCCACACCCGGTCACCCGACACCCATTCCTCCAGGGTCAGCCGGTTCTCCGGCTCGATCATCCCGCCTTCCAGCTTCTTCTCGGCCTCGGCATTGCAACGCGCCCAAAGCGCGAGGCCGACAGGGCGATCGCCATCGCGGAACAGATAGAATTGCTGATGGATCAACGCCGGCATTACCAGCCATTCAAGGTCCCCCAGCGCCAGCGCGCGATGCACGGGCGACTGGGTTAGCAGCCATGTCATCTCGCCCAGCAAATGGCTGACGGTAGGCGGAACGGGGTCGGCGCCCTGTTTTTTCATCATCGCTCGTTCCTATGTCAGGCCGCGAAATAATCAAAGCGCGCGGTGTCTCCCATCGTGCGACTTTTCCACTCCGCATCCCCAGCGCGCGTGCCGAATGCCGCCATGCTTTGCGCCATCAACGACGGCCGCAAATCGATCGCTTCCAACGCGCCGGGCTGCGCGGCATCGTTCTGGCCAAGCGCATCGCCGGCAAGGCCCTGACGCATCGATGCCAACATCGCAGCGATGCTGGCCGGCGCCGCCGGGCCGGCCGAGGCCGCATCATCGAGAGGCAGCGCGAAGGGATTCTCGAGGGGACCGAGCTCCTTGCCCGGCACCGGGATGCTCGAAGTGGACGTCATGGTCTTCGAAGGACGATAGGACAGCAGCGTCGAACCCAGTGTGGCGACCGAACCGTCGGAACGGGTGAAGGTGGAGGTAGCGATCACCCCATCGTCTCCGATCCCTCCCAAGACCCGGTTCACCGCGCGGACCGACAAGCCGATCGAGACGATGCCATGCTGGGCCAGTGTCTTGAGCTCGCCTTCATCCGTCACGCCGTCGCCATCGGCATCGACCCACACGCGAAGCTCGCCGAAGCGCTTGTCGCTGGCGTCAAGCTTGCCGTCCTTGTTCGAATCGAGGATCGCCAACCCTTCGAAGCTGGTCGCCGCCCCTTGCTTTTCGGCGAGGAAGCCCAGCTCGGCAGCACCGGCGATCTGGCCATCGCCGTCGCGGTCGATAACCAGGAAGCCGTCTCCCTTGCCGACCCAGGCGGTATCGTCCTTCGCGCCGTCGCCGTTCATGTCGAACGACGCCTTTGCCTTCTTGATCGACCGCGTTTCGATCCCCTCCCCATCAAGATCGAGGATGAACGGCGTCAGCACACCGTAGCTGATGTCCTTGAACTGAGTCACTGTCGCGGGTCCGATCAGCCCCGCGCGCGCATCGACATCGCCCGCCTTGCCGTAGCGTACGAAGATCTCGCCGTTGACTGCCTCGAGATAATATTTGCTCGCCTTGCGGCTGAAGCTCTGTCGGCCGGCAACCGTGGTGGGGGAGTCTGGCGTGGAGGGATTCTCAGTGCCGGGAACCGCACCCAGCGAAGTGAGCCCAACCTGATCCAGCGGAGCAAGCTCGACCAGTTCGGCGCGGGCGTTGCGATTGGCATCGGTCCATAGCCGCAGATCGAGATACCGGGCATCCGCCAGCGTGATCCGCGCATCGCCATTGCTGTCGAACTGCGCGAGGGCCTGACCGAGCGTATAGACCTCGGTAGCGATATCGATCGTGCCGTTGCCGTCGCGGTCGAGCGCCAGTGTGCCGCCCGTGGGCAGTCCCTGAGCAGGCAGGCTGGCATTCGCCGTCGCACTGTCCCAGCTCAGCACCACGTCGCCAACCGTGCCGGTGGTCCCGTCGGCGCGCGTGAAACGCGCCGTGCCGAGCGTCTGGAGCCCCTTCTCGTCCTTTGGCGCGACATGGGTGATCGCCAGACCGATCGAGGCTATCCCGGCCTCGGCAAGCGTCTTCAGTTCGTCTGCGTCGGATATCCCATCGGAATCGCGATCCTGCCAGATGCGGAACTCGCCGAAGCGGGTATCGCGGGAATCGAACACGCCATCCTTGTTGCTGTCATAGGCGGCAAGCCCTTCGAGATCGGTTCGGGCGCCGGGCAGATCGCCCGCGAAGGATATCTCGGCGCCGTTGTCGATCAGCCCGTTGCCGTCGCGATCGAGCGCCAGGAACCCCTGCCCCGCGCCGATCCAGGCGACCTGGTCCTTGCGGCCATCCCCATCGACGTCGAATGCGACGGTGAGATCGCGCGTGCCGATGCCCGAATTGTCGAGGTCGAGAACGACCGGGGGAAGCATCTGGTAGAGCTGCACCACCGGCTGGCTCCCACTGATGTAGTATCCCAGCTGCGTCGCTATCTCCATGGCCGGGTTGCCGCTGGAGTAATAGCGCAGGACGGCATAATCGCTGCCGTCGAAGACCAGATTGCCGTTCAGGTCCGCGAAGAAGCCCCTTCTGTAGATCGGGTTCGGTCCCCCCGATGCGACCTGATAGAATTCCGTGATGTTCGCGCGATTGGACGGTCGCGTCAAAATGTACCCCATCGAAGCGGAATAGGTCTGCGTCCATGCGTACGCGGTGTCTCCCGATATCGAGATCGTCTGTGCGATGTCGGTAATCTGCAGATTTAGCGTCTGGTCTACATAGCGGTTCGGATTATTTACCTGCGCTGCCCGCACAGTGACGGAGAAGTTAACCGGGTTTGGATTGACGCCGAAGTCGACCGTGCCGCCCAGGCTTTCATAGTCAAACCCGTTGGCGATGACGACCTGACCGGTGCTGGTCAGCGAAACCGCCGAGCCGGCGTTGCCGCCGACGATCGACCAGACCAGGCCATCGCCATCCGCATCTGCCGCATAGAATTGCGCGATGGCGGTACCGAGGGGAGCGCTCTCTTCGGCGATCGTTGTCGAGTAGCCGTTGAGCATCGCTATGCTCTGCGAAGCGTAGGGCAGATTGTCATCCGCGTTGGCGATATTGACCGTGGCGGTGACGCCGCCCGCACTCATCTGGCCATTGGCATAGGCATAGACTGCGACGCTCGCGCTCGTCTGCGCTTCGTAATCGAACGGCGAATTCACATGGAGCTGATTTCCGCCGACGATCGTGAAATTGCCAGACGCCGTCGTGCCGTTGGCGAAAACATAGCTGACCGCATCGCCGTCCGGATCACTCGCGCCGCCGAAGGTGATACCGGTATAGCCGGTGGCGTTCTCGGCAATGCTGCCCGTCCCCGGCTGGGCGGGCCCGCTCGGCGCCTCATTGACGTTGAGCAGCGTGATCCGCCCGGTCCGGACGGTCGAGACGCCCGTCGCGGTGGTCGCCACGACCGAGACGTCGGCATAGCCGGCCGCAAAAGCCGAATGCCGGTTCTCATTGTCGATCGCATAGTTGAGCGACAGCGCGCCAGCTGAGGTGATGCTGAACAGCCCGCCGGGATTTCCGCCCGACGCGAAGGCATAGCTGATCGCCTCGCCTTCCGGATCGACCGAGCCGCCGACGGTTAGCAGGACGCCCGTGCTGTTCTCATAGACGTTCGCCGAGAAGGGGTTCGGCGCGCTCGGCGCTTCCTGGACCGGGGCAACATTGACGGTGAAGGTCTGGAAGGCATCGCTCCAGCCGGTGCCGCCGCTATTGTCATAGACGCGGAACTGCAGCGTGAAGCTTCGGGTCAAGGGATTGTCGTAGTCGAGGACGACGCCGGCACGCTTGTAGAGCTGCATCGAGTTGCCTGAACCCGACTTCAGATAGAATTTGTCGCCATCGCCGCTGTAGAGATAGATGACGTGGCCAGCCTCGCCGAACACGCTACCGTCCTTGTCGGGATCGCCGGTCGTGATCGTGGCAATATAGGCTTCCTCGGAAACCGCCTCGCTGATCGAACCGCTTGCCGCCGAGGTGAAATAGGGCGCTTCGTTCACATCGGTGACGTTTATCACAAGCGCATTGTTCTGGACCGAGTTCACACCGTCGGAGGCAATCACGTTGATCGCGACCTGGCCGTTGGTGGTGTCCTCGTACTGCACCACCTTGCCGGCTGCGACCGAGATCACGCCGGTGGCGGCGTTGATGGTGAACCAGCCGTTCGGATTGCTGGCGAGCGCATAGGTAAGCGCGGTCCCTTCGGGATCGGTCGCCTGGAGCGTGATCCCGACCAGCGAGGTGGCACCGGAGCCGTCGGCTATCGTGCCCACGACGCCGCTCGCACCGGAGCCGCCCACGGCATCGACATCCGCAGGAAGCGAAGGTGCCTCGTTGACGTTGGTCGCAGTGATCTGGATGCCGGTGCGAACGTAGCTCAGCCCGGTCGAGTCGGTGACTCGGATATCGACCGTCGCCGGCCCCGCTTCCGCATCCAGCGACTGCCCGGCGGCAAGGTATAGCGCGGCGCCCGAAATGGTGAACTTCGCTGCCTGCGCCCCGCCGGCGATCGCGTAGGTGAAGCTGGTGCTGTCGGGATCGGTGGCGGAAAGATTGGCAACGTGCGCGCCGACGACATTCTCGTTGAACGGCACCGTGGAAACGGTGATCCCGGTCGGCGCTTCGTTGACATTGGTGACGGTGAAAGTGCTGGTCCAGGGCGAACTGGTCAGCGCCCCGTCGGTCGCGGCCACGTTGACGGTCAGCACCGACTTGGCCTCGTAGTTCAGATTGGCGACCGTCCAGATCTCGTTGCCATTGACGATCTGGAAGTACCCTGCGTCGGCGCCCTGGAGCACCAGGGTCGGCGTGGTGCCATCCAGGTCGCCCCGGCTCAGCGTCGCGACGCGCACCGCGGCGCTGTTTTCCGCGACGCTGACCGCTCCCGCGAGCACGACGGAGGGAGTCAACGGCGCCTCGTTGACGTTGGTGACGGTGAAAGTGCTGATCCACGGCGAACTGGTCAACGATCCGTCGCTCGCGGCTACGTTGACGGTCAGCACCGACTTGGTCTCGTAATTCAGATTGGCGACCGTCCAGATCTCGTTGCCGTTGAGGATCTGGAAATAGCCGGCATCGGCGCCCTGGAGGAACAGGGTCGGCGTGGTGCCGTCCGGGTCGGTCCGGCTCAGCGTCGCGACACGCACCGCCGCGCTGTTCTCCGCGACGCTCGACACGCCCGCCAGGGCGACCGTCGGCGCGTTCGGGGTGCCGTTGACGCTGATCGTGATGTTGGCGCCCTGAGCCACCGTCGAATAGACGTAGCCGCCGGGAACACCGTCACGGCTTCGCGCACGGAGATGCACCGTCATGTCGGCCGACGATCCGGCCAGGGCGGTGAGCTGCAGCGTGGCAAGGTTCCAGCCGGTGATGTTGGCAGAGCCGTTGCCCGCGCTGGCCGTGAAGCTGTTTCCGCCGGAGGTTACCGTGGTACCGGCTGCCAGGCCGTCGAGATAGAGATAGTCGAAAATCTCGTCGAGGTCGGCGAGTGTGGCGGAAAGGCCCGAAAGCGCGATCGTGGCGCCCGCGTTGAGCGCGAAACTGGTGGTCGAGGCTCCCAGGGTGACTCCCTTGGCGACAGGAGCGATGGTGATCTGCACGGCCAGTTCGTCCGAATAGAGCCCGCCGTCAAAGGCACGGACACGCAGGTTGCCGCTGCCGAACTCGCTGCCCACCGGACGGATGACGACCTGCCGGGTATGTTCGTCGATGACGGTGATGTCGCTGGCCTGAACCGTTTGCAGCTTGCCATCGGTGCCGACTGCGATGCTCAGCCCCGCAGCCGCGGTTTCGTCGCCGTCGTCCACGGTGAAGCGGATGGCGAGCGAACCTTCCTCATTGACGGTGGTGGAACCGGGAACCATCGCGATCGTCGGCTTCTGGTTTTCGCCCCAGGCGGTGTCGATCTGCGACTTGGTTGCCGCACCGAGCGCGGAGAAGCTGGTGGGCTCGGCGATGGCGGACATGATCGTCAGCAGCGCCGGCAGGTTTACCTGACGCACGACCCGATCGTCAGCGACGAAGATATCGACGTAGAAATTGTCGGCCGCGGCCCAGTTCCCTGCAACGGCATCGACGAACCAGTCCTTGACCGTCGTCACGGTGCCGGTGCCGAGGATCTTGACCCTCAAATCCTTGCCGACCTTGGTGAACCAGAGCTCGCTGTACTGAATCTGGTCGGCCTGGTCGTAGACCACGGAGTCGAGCGCGCTGTCGGTATCGAAATTGTAGATCGTGTCCGCGCCCGAGTTGCGCCGGATGACATAGTTGTCCGCGCCGGCACCGCCGATCAGGATGTCGTCGCCGGTGCCACCGTCGAGATGGTCGCCAGCGTCACCAGCATCAAGCAGATCGTTGCCCGCGCCGCCGTACAGACGGTCGCTCGCGCCATCGCCGAACAGGCGATCGTCGCCATCGTCGCCATAAAGATCGTCCGTGCCGGCCTCGCCGAACAGGAAGTCGTTGCCGAGACCGCCACGGAGCGTGTCGTTGCCCGCGCCGCCATAGATGACGTCGTCACCCGCGCCGCCATCGACCACCGTATCGGAAGACGAACCGCGCAACTGATCGGAAAAAGCCGAGCCGGTCAGATTCTCGAAGCCGGAGATCGTGTCGCCGGCAGCGTCGGCGCCGGCGGCGGTGTTCGCCGCGATGTCGACGTTGACGCCATTGAGCGTACGGACCACCGCTGCGACCACGAGGCTGCCGTTAACCGAGGTCCCGCCGATCGCGAGCGTCTGGAAGCTCGCGCCCGCACCCGAGGATGCGTAACTCAGCAGATCGACGCCTGCGCCGCCAAGCAATATGTCGGCGCCGCCCTTGCCCTCGATCGTGTCGTTGCCATCGCCGCCGTCGATCCGATTGGCGCCTGCGCTGCCGACGATGGTGTCACCGAACACGGTGCCGTCGATATTCTCGACGGCGGTGAGCATATATGCCTCGTCGCCAATGGTAATCGCCAGCGCCGCGGTCGCGGTGGCGAAGCTGGCGGTATCATTGCCCGCGCCGCCATCCACCCGGTCTTGACCCACGCCGGTCAGGACGAACAGATCGTCGCCGTCCTCGCCATAGAGATAATCGAAGCCAAGGCCGCCGACGATCGTGTCGTTGCCTGCGCCGCCCCACAGCACGTCATCACCCGCACCGCCCTGGAGCGTGTCGTTGCCTTCCATCCCGCGCAGGACATTGTTGCCGCCGTCGCCGACCAGCTCGTCATCGCCCTGGCTGCCGGTGATGTGCTCGATCGCGACCAGCGTGTCGCCCGCGGCGATCCCGGTGTTGCTGGCGGACGCGGCGAGATTGACCACGACGCCCGTGAGATTCACCGTACCGAGCTTCAGATAATAATAGCTGACGGTGTCGGCACCCGAGCCGCCGTCGAGCCTGTCCGCACCCGCGCCGCCATATAGCGTGTCGTCGCCGGTGCCGCCGAGCAGCACGTCATCCCCGTCACCGCCGTAGAGCGTGTCAGCGTCATCGCCGCCATCGACGGTATCGTTGCCCGCGCCGGCGTCGATCATATTGGCGCCGGCGTTGCCGGTAAGCGTGTCGCCATAGGCCGAACCCGTGACGTCCTCGACATTGGTTAGCGTATCGCCCTGCGCGAAGCCGCCGCTGCCCGATCCGCTGGCCAGATTGACCGAGACCGCCGCGGTGGATCCCGCGTAGCTGACGCGATCGACTCCCGATCCGCCGTCGATCGCTTCGGCGCGGAAGGTTGCAACGAGCGTGTCGTTGCCCGCGCCGCCGATGATCGGCGCGCCCAGCCCCTGGGTCAGGGTGAAGCTGATATCCGCATAGGTCGATGCCTGACCGTCCGACGCGGTCACCCGCACGTTCGCGACGCTTCCGATCGCTCCGGCCAGCATGGCGTAGGAGAAGGTCTTGGTCGCCGGGTCGAACACCAGCCATGACGGAAGCGCCGCGCCGCCGACGAGCGTCGCCGTGAAGCTCAGCCCCTTGTACGGATCTGCAAGATTGCCGTCGGGATCGTTGAAGGCCGTTGTCGGGATCGTGTAGCTGAAGTTCGCATTGTCGGCGAAGGACTGGCTGGCCATCGGCAGATCGATGACCGGCGGCTGTACCAGCAGACTGATCGTGCCGTCCGCGAACTGCGCGGATTCGACATTGGCGTAGCTATCGACGCCGTCCGCGCCGCCGCCATTGTGGGTGATGGTATGGTTGACGAAGTCGATCGTGTACGCGCTGCGGTTGCCGCTGAAGACGATCGTGTCGTCGCCGGCACCGCCGTCGAGGTGATCGTTGCCCGCGCCGCCGGTCAGCACGTCGTTGCCATCCCCGCCGAGCAGCGTGTCGGCCCCGCCTTCGCCGCGCAGGATATCGTCGCCGCCGTTTCCGATCAGTGTGTTCGCCGTACCGTCGCCGCGCAGGACGTCAGCCTGGGCCGTCCCGCTCACATTCTCGATCGATATGAGGACATCGCCCGCGGCAAGGCCGGTATTGTTCGTCCGGTCCGTGAGATCGACGACGATCCCGTTCGGATTCGCGGTACCGTCGTCGAGGAACCCATAGCGCGCTTCGTCGATGCCGGCGCCGCCATCGAGACGATCCGCGCCGGTGCCTCCGCTGAGGATATCGTCGCCCGCACCGCCCTCGAGCGTGTCGTTGCCAGCGCCGCCTTCGAGGAGATCGTTGCCGAGACCGCCCTTCAGAATATTGCTGAAGCCATTGCCGACAATGTGGTCGGCGTGGTCGGTGCCGACGACATTCTCGATGGAAGCAACCTGATTGCCCGACGCGCCGAGATCGAGGACCGCGCCATAGGCGCTTCCCGCGATACCGAGCGACGCATCGCCCCCGAGACGAAGCTCGTCGAGGCCCGCGCCGCCATCGACGATGTCCTCGAGCGATCCATCGGCCTTGGTGAGGGCGAAGATCGTGTCGACCCCCGCGCCCCCGATCAACGTATCGGCACCGGCGCCGCCTTCGATCAGGTCGGCTTCGGCGCCACCGTCGATGCGGTCGTCGCCGGCGCCGCCGCGCAGATCATCCTGCCCCATCGAGCCCGTCAGCCTGTCGGCGAAAGCCGAGCCGCGCAGCTTCTCGATCTCGGTCAGCCTATCGCCGTTCGCCTGGCCGCCCGAGCCTATGCCGGCCGACAGATCGACCGACACCGCGCTGGTGGACAGGGCATAATCGACCATATCGGTGCCCGCGCCACCGACGATCTCGTCGGCACCGTCGGAGCCGAGGAAGACGTCGTCCCCTGCATCGCCGATCATCTTCTCGGCGCGGAACGTGCCCGCCAGCGTGTCGGCCCCGGCCGTGCCGACGACGTCGGCACCCTTGGCCTGATTGATCGCGAGCAGGAAAGTGTCTGACACGGAGGCCGTCGAATCGGTCGCAGTGACCTTCACTTCGAGAATGGTGCCGACCGCCGCCAGCGGAACCGGCCCGGAGAAGGTCCGCGTCGCCGGATTGAAGCTCAACCAGCTCGGCAGCGCGCTGCCATCGGCCAGCGTCACGCTCAGTACCATCTGATCGACCAGGTTGCCGTTGCCGGAAATATCGAGATCGATGAAGGCGGTCGCGGGAATCTGGTAGCTGTAGCTGACTCCATCATCCACCGACTGGTCGACCATTCGCGGCATGCCGAGCACCGGCGCATTGTTGGTGCTCACGCCGAGGCTGATCGTGACGTCGGCGAACTTGATGGCCTGGATGTTGACGAGCGTATCGGTGCCTTCGCCCGCCCGGGCGCCGATTCCGGTCACGGTGGTGCCGCTGGGGCCCGACACGATCGTGTAGTCGGAGAAATTGCCGGCGAAGACTGCGGTGTTGGTACCGCTGCCGCCATCGAGATAGTCCGAATCGGCTTCGCCCGACAGCATGTCGTCGCCCGCGCCGCCATAGAGCGCGTCGCTGCCGCCGCCGCCATGCAGGACGTTGGCGCCGTCATCGCCGGTCAACATGTCACGATACTGGGAGCCGGTCAGGTTCTCGACCTGATAGAACCAGTCGCCCGCGGCATCGCCCTGGGCCGCAGTGGCGACCGGAGCGCCGGATCCGTTGGCGGAACTGTTCGCCTTGAGATCGACGTTCACGCCGTTGATGACGATCCCGCTGGCCGCGTCGGTGAAGCCGGACCCGCCATGCGCAGTCGCCATGGTGGCATAGCTGACTGTGTCGATGCCGTCGCCACCGTTGAGGATATCCGCACCCGCGCCACCGATCAGCACATCGTCGCCAGCGCCGCCCGAGATCGTGTCGTCACCGGCACCGCCGTCCAGGCGGTTGCTCCCGGCCGAGCCGAGGATCGTATCCGCGCCCGATCCGGCGATCACATTCTCGAAATTGGCGAGGATATTGGTCTCGGCGCCGGCGACATGCTGCGTCGATCCGCTCGTGGCCAGCGTGATCGTGCCGCCAGTCGCGATGTCGGAGGCGTCATAGGTATCGATGCCGTCGCCGCCATCGAGATCGTCGTTGCCGGCGCCTCCGCGCAGCGTGTCGTTGCCTGCACCGCCCTTGAGGACATCGTCGCCGCCCGCGCCGTCGATCACGTCGTCGGCAGCGCTGCCGATGATGGTGTCGCCCCCGCCCGATCCGACGATCCCGGCGATGCCCTCGACCAGGAGGCCGGACAGATCCAGCGAAGCCCCGGTATCGAGGCGGATGGTAACGTTCGACTTCCCGTTCGCGCTGATCTTCTCGATCCCGCTCAGCGGCGCCGCCGTCGTCGTGCGAAGACCGATCACGGCATTGTCGACATCGGCTATCAGGGCGTCGAAACCGAGGCCGCCCTTGATGGTGTCGAAGCCGGCCTCGGCACCGAAATGGAATTCGTCGTCCGCATCGCTGCCGACCAGGATATCGTTGCCGCCAAGCGAATAGAAACGCGCGCCGCCGGTGAGCAGCGGATCGGCGGTGAGCGCATCGTCGCCTGACGTGCCCGTGTAGCTTGCCTGATCCTTGTAGCTGGTGGGATCCTGCCACGCCGCCGCGAACACGCTGGCGAATGCCTGGGTCGGGTTCGCCGGCCAGGTGGCGGGCACGGTGGCGCTCACCACCGCCATCGCGCTTACCAGCGCCTGCACGTCGCCCTGGCCGAGCAGCTTGTCGGCCGCGACGAGCCGCCGCGCCTGATTGCCGGGCGACAGATACCAGTCCTTGACCAGCACCGTAGAGCCGAGGCCGATCGCGGTGATCTCGAGATCGTTGCCGCTCCGGCGCAGCCAGAGCTGGTTCGACGCGATCTTATCGAAGATCAGCTCGTCGCGCCCGCCACCCGTGATAACGGTGTCGTTGCCGCTTCCCGCGGCGAACAGATAGCGGTCGTTCCCCGTGCCGCCGTCGAGCGTGTCGTTGCCCGCACCGCCATCAAGGATGTCGTCGCCGGAACCGCCATACAGCCCGGCCTCACGAAGGCTCGGGTCGCTGCCCTCGAACACGATGAAGCTCGCGATATCGTCGCCGTCGCCACCGAGCAGGATGTCGTTGCCCGCGCCGCCGTCGAGGCGGTCCTGGCCGGCGCCACCGATAAGCTGGTCAGCGCCGCCCTCGGTGCGGCCCAGCCACACCTTGTCGATCACCGATCCCAGGCCATCGGGCGTGCCGAGCGCGCGGAATGCCAGCACGTTGCTGCCATTGATCGCGGTGACCGCAAGCGGGCCGAACGCGTGCATGCCGGTCGTGCCGCCGGTGACGGTCGCAACGACCGCGCCATTCCAAAGCACCTCGATCCCACTGGTAGCTCCGTTGCCGAGCGCCGCATGATCGAAGCTCAGCGTCAGCACCTCGCCTGCGGTGAGACCGGCAACGGTCTGCGAGACGGTGTTGGCCGCGCCATTGTCCAGGTGGAGTGCACGCGTGCCGTTGATACCGGTCACACCGCTGGCCAGCAGTTGCGAAGGGCTGGCCGAAGTCGAATGCCAGCCGGGAAGGTCTGCAGTGGTCAGTCCGTTGGCAATGGCGACGTTGTCGGCAGCGTCGCCCGAATCCTCGAAGCCGGAATTGACCAGCAGGTTCCCGCCGACTCCCGGGCCGGACAGATTGTCGCCGACCAGCGCGTCGTTGCCGTCCCCTCCGTTCAATATGTCGCGGTCTCCGCCCCCGATAAGAGTATCGTTGCCATCGCCGCCATCCAGGCTGTCATCGCCCACGCCGGCCCACAGCACGTCGTTGCCGGCGTCGCCGATCAGTACATCCGCGCCGACTCCGTATGTGGCGCTATCCTGCTCGCCGCCGCCGCCGAACAGATAGTCGTCGCCGCGATTACCCTTGAGGACATTGTCGCCGTCGTCGCCCGTGATGAAATCGTTGGCCTGCGAGCCGACAATGTTCTCGACGCCCGAAAATGTGTCGCCATTGGCCTCGACGCCGATAGCGGTACCATTCGAGAGATCGACGATCACGCCAAGCGTCCCGCCCATCTTGTCCGAGCCGAAATAGCTGACGGTATCGACGCCGGCTCCGCCAATGAAAGTATCCCTGCCCAATCCGCCGATCAGCAGATCGTCGCCGTCGCCGCCCTCGAGCCTGTTGTTGCCGGCGCCGCCCAGCAAAGTGTCGTCGCCATGGCCGCCAATGAGCGTCGCCGCGTTGCTGACGATCAGCGCGTCGATCGGCGCCGCCTGGGTATCTCCCGACACCGAGAGCAAGTTTCCGTTCGCATCGAACCGGAGCCCCGCGAGATTGACCGAACTGCCATCGGAGAATTGCAGAGTCTCGATGCCGCTATTGGCATCCAACGCGCCACCGTTTCGAAAATTCTGGACGACGATCTTGCCGCCGGCGATCGTGGCGCCTGACGCGCTGGTATTGAGCGTGATCTCGAGATTGTTGCCGACCAGCTGGAAGGCGAGATCGCTTAGCGCAATGGCCAGATCGGCAGTGGCACCCGTGCCCACAACCGTCGCGTCCTCGAAGAAGATCGTATCGCTGCCACCGGGCGCCGGGAGGGTGCGTGCGACCTTCTTCGACGGCGCATCTGCCGGAACGTAACCCGCCGTCCAGCCGGAGCGGATAAAGTCCTCCGCCTCGGGCATGCCGTCCGGCCCGATTGGCCCGGAGTAGCGATAGATCACCTCGCCGCTTTCGCTGTCGGTGACGGTCTGCTCGAACCAGGTACCCCCGTCCTCACCGAGGACCATCTGGACCTGTGCCTGATAGCGAGCGGCCAGGTTGCCCTGTTCATCGACCACGACCAACTCGTCGCCGCTGTCGAAATCGAGGATCGTATCGGTGCCGTCGCCGCGTGCGAAGGTATAGAAGTCGTCGCCACCGCCGCCGCGGAGCGTATCGTCGCCCTGGCCGCCGCGCAGATCGTTGTCGCCCGAATCGCCCTCGAGCGTATCCGCTGCGGCGGAACCACGCAGGCCCTCGATGCTGTCGAAGATATCGCCGGCGGCGTCGCCGGTGTTGTTGCCCGGGGTAGCCAGCGAGACGACAACGGCGCTGTCATACGCCGCGATGTCGTTTCCAGCGCCGCCGACCAGCAAGTCCGCCCCAGCGCCGCCAGTCAGCGTGTCATCGCCGACGCCGCCGAGCAGCACGTCGGCACCGCCGCCGCCGTACAGGCTGTCCTGGCCCGAATTGCCGTTCAAAATGTCGTCGAGCGCACCACCCGTGATGCTGTCGTTGCCTGCCCCGCCGGTGATCCAGTTCTTGCCGGCCCCGCCGGTCAGTACATCGTCGCCGTCGGTACCGCCCTTGAGCGCCGTCGCGGCGACGTTCACGCCGCCGGTATTGAAGAACGAGAAGGTCTCGATCGACCCGGGACTGGCGAGCCATCCCTTGAGCACGATCTGATCGGCGAGCCCTGCGAAGCTCGCGGTATAGCCACTCGAAGGCTCGATCCCCATCAGCAGGTCGCGGCCGTTGACCGCAGCCTGGAACTGGATGTCGTTGATGTCGATACCGATGCCGAACTCGAGCACGTCGTTGCCCGAATTGGCGACGACCGCATCGGCGTTGGCCGGCAGATGGGCATAGAGCGTGCCGGTATCGATGTCGTAGCGGGTACGTACCGACCAGGTGCCGGTCGCCGCGTCGAACAGCTTGGGCCGATCGATGATGCCATTGGTCTTGTGGACCAGCGATCCGTCGGCTTCGACCGAATAGCCGGCGTTGCCGCTCATCACGCCGCCGGCGCCCGAAACCCACACCTTGGCCCACTCGTTGGTCAGCGCATCAAACAGCGTGTCCCGGCCATCGCCGCGCTGGTATTTGAAGACGTCGTTGCCCGCGCCGCCAATAACCTCGTCGTCCCCGGCGCCGCCGGCGACGATGTCGTTGCCCTCGTCGCCATAGACGCGGTCGTTGCCGCGACCGCCGCTCACGCTGTCGTTGTCGTAGCCACCGGTGACGACGTCGTCGCCATCGCCGCCGACCACGATGTCACGACCGCTGTCGCCCGAGACATAGTCGTTGCCGAGTCCGCCATTGCCGAAATCGTTGCCTGCAAGCAGATAGACGATGTCGCTGCCGCCGCCGCCATGGACGAAATCATTGCCGGTGGTGCCCACCAGCACGTCACTGCCGTCCGAGCCGAGCACGAACGTATCGAAATCGGCGATCCGTATTTCGTTGCCATCGGCGAAGCGCAGCGTCTCGATCTTGCTGAAGCTGTTGAACCAGTCCCGCATCGTCACACGGTCGCCGTGGAACACGCCAGCGGGCCACAGCTCGACGATCAGGTCCTTGCCGTCGGCCGACTTGAAGATCTTGACGTCCTCGATGCCGATACCCTGGCCGAGCACCAGCGCGTCCTCGCCGCCCGCAGCGACGCCGCCCGCGCCGACCTGCGCGCCGCCGCCGCGCCAGTTGTCGAGCCCCTTGCCACTGCGGAACAATTCGCCGCTGAGCGCCGCCGCGACATGGTCGGTCGCGCCACCATAGGCCTGGGTGACGATCGCGCCGAGCGAGGTGCCGCTCTCGTCATGGATTTCGTCGGCAAGATCGCCTTGGCGCAGGATGTACTGGTCGTCGCCGCGCCCGCCGTGAAGCACGTCACCCGCGCCGCCGCCGCCCGCGAGGATATCGCCGCCGTCGCCGCCCTCGAGAGTGTCGGTGCCGTCACCGCCCTCGAGCCAATCCGAGCCCTCGCGGCCGGTCAGCACGTCGTTGCCCGCGCCACCGTCGAGATAGTTGCCGTCGCCACCGAGCGTGCCCGCACCGATACCGCCGGCATTCAGCACGTCGTCGCCGTCACCGCCGAGCAGCCAATCATCGAGCCGGCCGCCATAGAGCGTGTCGTTGCCCGCACCACCGATGAGGTTGTCGCCGAGATCGGAGGCGTACACCGTGTCGTCGCCGTCGCCAGCGTCGACCGTGGCGGAAGCAAGAATATCGAGCCGCACACGATCGATGGTGTGCGCCGAAATCGAGACCGCTGCCGTGACCGGCCGCGATACGCCAACGCTGATCGCCGCGGCAGCCCCAGCATGGACAATCGCGTCGTCGAGCCAAACCAGAGGCAGGCTGCTCTCGCCGTCGATGATCGTGCCCTGACCGGTCAGCAGGTTGGCGCCATTCGAAAGCGCACTGCCCCCCGAAGAAGCTTTTACGCCGAGCGCGAAAGTCTCCTCGGCCTCCCCTATGCTGTCAGCGGTCAGCGCGACGCGCACATAATATTCGGTGATGCCCACAGAGAGCGTAAGCGACGTCGCGTCGCTCCAGCCCGTGAGACCGTCCGCCGAGACCTGAAGGACGGTACCGAAATCGGTGCCGATGCTGGCCGAGCCGCTCCCAAGCGAGAGCCCCAGGGTTACAGCCGCATCTGCCGCCTTCGACAGGCTGATCCGGAAGATCGCATAGCCATCGCCCTCGGCGGCGTAGGAGCGGCCAACGTTCAGATAAGGCAGATCGGACGCATCCACGATCCGGATCCGGGCATCCGGCCCGGTCGGCAGCACTCCGGACAGAGGCGCCAATCCGATCGACAATTCCTCGTCCGCTTCACCTGCGTCGTTACCGGCGACGGAGAGCGCAAGGCTGCCCCTGTTCGCGCCTGCAGCGATGCCGACGGTCTGAGCGGTAAAAGCCGCGAAGTCGCTGCCCGGCGTCGCGATATCGTCGTTGAGGTGACCGTTCACGGTCAGTCCGCGCTGATCCGCCAGCCCGCCGCTGCGCAGGTCGATCTGGTCGTTGCCGGATGTCGTATCGATCATCGTCTGGGCGGCGACGTCGATCGCATCATACAGCGCATACCGCCCCATCTCGATGACGCGGGAGTATTTGTCGTTCTGGACATCATAGTCGAAGGAGAAGTCGACATTGGCTGCGTTCGTCGCAGTGTCCGAAAGGGCGAAAGCAAACCCGCCATACCAGTCCGACGCCTGCCGGCGATCGAGCCCAAGTTCGTTCGCACGCGCCGTGGTGACAATCCAGCCGGCGAGATAGGCGTCACGTTCGCCGCCCGTCAGGCCAAAACTGATGGCTTCGATCGCGCCGGGATTGTTCCGGTAGAAGCTCCAGTCGCGTGCAATCGCCAGGTCGCCGAACACCGCCTGCAGATCGACGGTCCCGCCTTGGGCGGCGGCACGCGCGATGGCGCCGTATAGTGCCCGTTTCACATAGACGTCGCCACCCGCGAGCTTGAAGTCCGGGTCACTGATCGCCAGCCCCACACCGTAATTGATTAGTTGCTGTGCGGCATCCTTGCCCTTGAACACGCGAGTGATCGCATCGGTGTCCTGCGTCGATTCCGGACGATAGACGAACTCGGATTTGCGCATGCCGTAGTTGCCGGCCTGCACCGCAACCGGATCGAGAAGCGTCCCACCGGTCGCCGCGAGGATGCCGTTGAGCGACTGGGCAGCCGAGGTAGCGAGGCCCGACGCGGCACTCTTCGACCCGCCCTTGCGCGACCAGACGTTGGCGACGACGAATTCGCCTTTCTGCGCATCCCATTGCGCGTCTGCGCCCGCCCGCGGGGTGCCGCCAAAAAGAGACCCGATCAGGCCGCCAAGGATAAAACCGGCAAAGGCGCCGATGGCCGCTCCCACTGGTCCCGCCAGGAGCGTTCCCGCCTTGGCGAGTTCGGTCACCGCGATGGTGCCGATCGCCGAGCCGATTGCCGAGCCGAGCTGTCCGCCGATCGTATCGAACTTGACGATCTCGGACGCCAGCTTGGTGCCGATGAAAGACGCGACCGCGCTCAGCACTTGCGTGCTGCTGATATTGAAGATGTCCTTCAGCGTCTTGGCGCCGTCGGCCAGATTGGCGGCGATCTGGCCAATCACGGACCCAGCCGCGCTGTTGGCGAACTCGCCGATAAGGCCGTCCAGTCCGATCGCGTTAATCAGTTCGGCAGTGATGAACGAGGAAAGTGCACCGACCGCCGCGTCGCCCAGGTTGCTCGGCAACTCGGCCATACCGGTCTTGAACCCGTCCGAGATGGAATCGACGGCGAGGCCGGTCGCGATGCTTTGGCCGACGCTTCGCGCCAGCGAGCCGAGAACCCCGCCCAGAACCACCCCGGCAAGCTTGTCGTCGCCGGCAAGCGCCCTGCCCAGCGTCGAGCCGAAGATGGTGCCGATCTGCCCGCCGACCTGTATGTCGTGGACCTGCTGCTTGACCTGTTCCTCGAAAGTTTCCTGGAATTGCTTGGGATCCACGAACTCCTTGCCGTCCTGCTGATATTTTGCGGCCAGCCGGTCCGCGACCAGTCGCGCCGAGACGGAAAGGATTCGGTCTCCCTTATACTGGTTGGCGATGGAGGGTGCGATCTCGCGCACAGCGATCAATGCCGGCGCGTTTTGCTGCTTCGCCCCGGTTATGTCGTGCGCCATCTGATCGATGACCGTCACGTTCGAGCCATCGCCACCCTTCTTGGCCACGGCGAGCCCGATCTCGGCACGCGCCTCCATTTCCTCGAAGATCGCGCGCTGCGCAGGGGTCGGGTTAGTGACTTCCTGTGTACCGTCCCAATATGTCTTGCGGCCATCCGGCGTACGCTGAATGGCGTAGGTGCGCATAGGCTCTAAAGGCTTTGTTGGATCGTAGATCGTGCGGGCATCGCTGACGGTGCGACTGATCAAGACGCCATTCGCATCCGATCGAATGCTATCTTCGACCTTGGTCCCCGTGTTCAGACCCAGATTGAATCCGTTCTTGGCGACCCGGATCAGGGTATAGTCGGACTCGCCATATCTCACCACCACTGCAGAAGTGATCGAAAGGTCGCCCTGAGTCTCTCGGCGGATCGTCACGTCAGTCGGAAGCTTTTCCCCTGCCTTGATCGCCGCCTGCCGAAGAGAATTGACGATGCCCTCGCCCAGAATCTGCAGGTTGCCGCCTTCAAGCTGTTCCGTGGTGACGAGGCCGAGAGGGCTGATAGACTTGAAGCCGATGGCACCATCATCGCCCGGCTCCGAGGCCCGCACCGCGAACAAGGTCCCGATGGGCAGGTATCCCGTTGCATCTTTGCCGTAGAGGAAGCTGGCCGGCGTACCCGACTGGGTAACCACAAGGGCGAGGAGCGACGGCCCCGCGTTGATTCGCCCAACCTGGTATTTCTGGTTCGGACTGTCATTATGCCAGACTTCGGCGTCATCGAATTCGAATATGCCCCAGTCGGCGTTGAGCGCATTGACGTATGTCGAGAAGCTGTCGAGGGCCCCTGGGGCAACCGGACCGGTTTGCGGTATCGGCGGAGCAGAGCTGAACACATAGGGAACCTGCTTCGACCCCGGCGCAGCCACCATCTGCGTGCCCTCGGGGCCGGTTTCGATCGACTCGCCGTTGAAGAGGCGCGTCGTGACCTGCGCGGCGACCGCGGCAGTGTTCGAAAGGAAATCGTTGACGACAGCGCGCGTGTCCGCATCGGTCGCGTATTTGTAAAGGCCATAGCCCGCGGCGGCGATCAGCGTCTCGGGCAACAACCCAAGACCCAGCGCCATCGCGCCGAGTTCGAGGCCCACTGCCACGCTGGTGTCGCGCAATATGGTGTTGCTTTCCTCGACCGAACTCGCCGTGCTCGCTCTCGCGATGTCGGGTGCGGCAAGCGCAACGGTGAAGATCACGCCGAGCAGGCCCGGAACACCGATCTTGGCCAGCAACCGCTTGGGAAGCGCACGGGCGGCGGGCGTATCCTCAATAAACGCGCGGATGCTGCCATCATCGACATGCGAGATGAGCTTTGCCAGGCTCGTCTGGTTCGCTTCCCGGTAATTGAACGGCATCCCGCCTTCGAGAAGGGATGAGGAAATGAGATTGCGCGTCTTCTCGGCCGAATTGAACGCCAGCCATTTCGCATCGACGCCCGCCTCGACCAGCGCGGCCCGCTCGTTGCGCAGGCCCAGAAGATCGGCGTGCCGCGCCTCTTCCGCCGCTGTTCCGGGTGCGAACTTGTCGGGCGACAGATAGGCTTCGGCCTTTGCCCGTGCCGCTGCCGTGTCCCCGTTGAACCGAGGATCCTCCGCAGTGAGCAGTACGTCGCCGCTCAGAATCCCCTTGGCGGTCTTGTCACGCAGATCCTCCGCATAGGCAAGGGCGGCCTGCTTCATTTCCTTGTAAGCAGGACTATTCACATCGTTTAGTTCGATCAGTTCCTCGGCGGTGTGGTTACCGAACTTAAACTCCAGGAACTCGTTGAGCCTCGCCTCCTGGACACTCTTCACCCAAGGATGATTCGAGAGATGGAGCGGCGTGTTCGTCGCAGCAGATATATCAATCTTGTTGGTCAGATGGAGCTTGTTTGCATCCAGCTCCAACCAATCCTTGCCACCAAGCAACTTGATGATCGGATTGTCTACCAGAGACTGCTGCAACACATGGTGCGTAGCAACAACATTGACAAACTTCTTGTTCATGCCCCTGCCCCGCGATCGGTCCAATAAGGATAGTTATCGAAGCTGCTATGCTGTTCGAATTCCGCTTCAGTGGGCGGCTGCAGCGGACTTAACCTGGCGCCGAGCAGTCCGGCATCGCGCCACGCCGCTGCCAGAACTTCATCGAAGATGAAGCGCCTCGTATACCGCAGAAGATAGAAGGCGTGCGTCTCCGCGGATACGTCCGGGAAGTGCATGTCGTTCAGCATCAGGAAGCACGGGTTCCCCGGCGCGTCGGGGAACCGATCGGAAAAATGCACCACGGAGGAGTGCTCCTCGTCGAAGCGATCGACCATCCGGATGACATCCATCATCCAGTAAGGTTCGATCGGCCTACCCTCGCCATCGGTCGTGACGCACTCGGCGAACTCGAAAGCGTCGGGATCGATGCTGGAAAGCAGCGTCTTCGCGCGCGTCGATACATAGCGCTTCCGCAAGCCATACATATCGAGAAGCTGATCCTCGTCCGCCCCTACGATCAGAGCCGGCGTCTTGAGCAAGGGAGGAAGACCGATCGAGATCGGCACCTCCCGGCCTTCCAGGGAGAATTTGTGCGTCCCGGACATTCGGCCGTTCACCAATGCCTCCGCCTCGTTGACGAAAGCGAAGTCGCTCGGATTATAGTCCATATCCGGTCCGACCAGATAGAACCCGCGCCGATCGTTCGAACGCATTACGAAAACTCCCCCACGTCAATTTCGGACACACCTCGGCCCACGAATTACACACTGCAATTCGCACACAACCCCGCGCAACCCGATTATTTCGCAAATCTTCCGCGTCCGCAGACGATCACCATCGACTACTTCACACGAAGTCTGCGTTCATGACTTTTCAGGAAATCGAAATACACATCAGAAACATTGCAGAAACGTACGCCTCCGCACACACTCATCTGGAGGCCGCGCAAATACCCCTGTCGAAGTGGATCATCGCAATCGAACTCCGCCTTCGAAGATTCCCATTTCTACCAGCTATAAGGAATCTAATTTCCCCCGTATCCTGCATGCGACAACAGAAATCGTCAATGCGCTCCTGAAATTAAACCACAACTCTAAGAATATTCAGTCAAAAGAAGATGGTATCTTGCCACGCATTGCACCACAATGGATCAATACGCTGATCGAGTGCTCACCGCTCCCGCCCCGCCTCATCCACCGCCTGTGCGATCGGTGACAATAGATACTGGATGATCCGCCGCTCGCCGGTCTTGATCTCTGCCTGCACGGCAAGTCCCGGCCCGATCGGCTGAAGGCGTTCCCCGATACGGATACTTCGCTGATTCAGACGGATTCGCGCCGCATAGACCAGTCCGGTCGGCGTCGGCTTGCCCTGCTCTTCGCGGCTTGCCTGCGAGACCTGCTGCCCCAGGTCGATCGCATCGCGGCTAATGCTCGCCACCTGCCCCTCGACCAGCCCATAGTCCGTGAACGGAAACGCCTCGAGCTTGACCCGCACCGTCTGCCCCTCGCGGACGAAGCCGATATCCTTGTTGAGGATCTGCGCCTCCACCTCGATCGCCGCGTCGTCGGGCACGATCACCATCAGCGGCTTGGCCGGCTCGACCACCCCGCCGATCGTGTTGATGGCAAGTTGCTGGACCGTGCCATCGACCGGCGCCCGCAATTGCTGATACTGTCGGCGGCGCGACGACTTGTGGAGCTCCTCCGCGGCCAGGCGCGACTTGTCCTGCGCCTCGGCCAGATCGGTTACCGCGGCCTTGCCGAAGGCTGCGCGCAACCGCATGATCTGCGCGTCGGCATTGGCCATCGCCGCGCGCGCCTTGGCGGCATTGGCCCGCTGCACGGCGATGTTCTGGATGTGCTCGAGCCGCAGCTGCTCATACTCAAGCAGCCGGATCTTCGAGAAATAGCCTTTCTCGGCCAGTTCCTTGCGCGCGGATAGCTGCTGCTCGACCAGCGGCAGCGTCTGGCGGAGCTTGAGGATCTCCGCCTCTGCGCCGGCCAGTGCGGCGGCGCTTTCGCTCTTGCTCTGCTCGAGACCGGCGCGCTCGGCTTCATATTCGCTCACCGCCGTCGCGATGAATTGCCGCTGGGTGCCGGCGACGACAGGCGAGGTCCCCGGCGGCGCGGCAAATCGCCCGGGCCTGCCCGCCAGGTGCGCGAGCAGCGCATCGTTGCGCGCCTCGATGAGCGTGGCGTTGCGCAGGCCCTGCGTCGCCTGCGCCTCGTCGGCGGTCGTTAGCGTGGAATCGAGCTCGATGAGGAGCTGGCCCTTGCGTACGTGCTGCCCGTTGCGGACATGGATTGCACGCACCGCACCGATCTCGATCGGCTGGATGAGCTTCACATTGGTCGCGGGGATCGTCTTGCCGGTGGCCACCGCGACCACATCGACCTTGCCGATGATCGCCCAGGCGATAGCGACCGCGAACATGCCGCACAGAAGCAGCATCAACCAGCGCAGCCCGGGGCTGGGCGGGCGTTCGGTTATCTCGAGTGCCGCGGGCAGAAACTCGTGATCGGTGATCGCGCGCTTCGTCCGGTCCGCCTCGTCCTGCATGCGCCAAGACAGCCGCAGGATCGCGAAATGGCGCGCCAGCGCGGGAAAGCGCTCCGCGAAGAACCCAGCGCCGCTCATGCGCCGGCTCCCATCTGCTTGGTATAGAGCTGAGCATAGCGACCACCCGCCGCGAGCAGCGCGGCGTGGTCGCCTTCCTCGGTTATCTCCCCCGCCTCCACCGTGACGATCCGATGGCATTGCCGGACGGCGGAAAGCCGGTGCGCGATGATGATAACGGTGCGGCCGAGAGCGATCTGGCGGAGATTGTCCTGGATGATCTCCTCACTCTCGGCATCGAGCGCCGAGGTCGCCTCGTCGAGCAGCAGAATGCGCGGATTCGCCACCAGGGCGCGCGCGATCGCGAGCCTCTGGCGCTGCCCACCGGACAGGTTGTTGCCGCGTTCGTCGATGATCGTGTCATAGCCCTGGTTCATCGCGAGGATGAATTCGTGTGCGCCTGCCAGTTCGGCAGCCGCGATCACCGCTTCCATCGGCAAGGTGGGGTCGGCCAGCGCGATATTCTCGCGCACCGATCGGTTGAACAGGATGTTCTCCTGGAGCACCACGCCGATCTGACGGCGCAGCCAGGCGGGGTCGACCAGCGCGAGATCGACGCCATCGACCAGTACCCGCCCCTGCTCTGGCACATAGAGCCGCTGAACCAGCTTCGTCAGCGTCGATTTGCCCGAGCCCGACGGTCCGACGATGCCGAGCATCTCGCCGGCGCCGATCGACAGCGAGACACCGCGCAGCGCCTCGGGCGCGTCGGGCCGGTAGCGGAAGCGGACCTTGTCGAATTCGATGCGCCCCCGGATCGGCGGCAGACTCGCACGGCCGGGATTGTGCTCGGGCTCCGCCGGGCTGTTGAGCACGTCACCGAGCCGGTCCACCGAGATGCGCACCTGCTGGAAATCCTGCCAGAGCTGCGACAGGCGCAGGATCGGCGCAGCGACGCGGCCCGACAGCATGTTGAACGCCACCAGCGATCCGACGCTCAGGTCCCCGGCGATCACCGCCTTCGCCCCGAAATAGAGGATGGCCACGGTGGTCAGCTTGGAGACCAGCTGGATCAAGTGGCTGCCCCAATTGGCGAGCTTGGTCACCGCGAAGCCGGTATTGGTATAGCCGGCGAACTGCTTCTCCCAGCGCTCGCGCATCTGCGGCTCGACCGCCATGGCCTTGAGCGTGCCGATGCCGGTGACGCTTTCGACCAGGAATGCCTGGTTCTCCGCGCCACGCCGGAACTTTTCGTCGAGCCCCGCGCGCAGCGCCGGGGTGATTAGCACCGAGATTGCGGCATAGACCGGGATCGACAAAGCCACGATCAGCGTGAGCATCGGGCTGTAGAGATACATCACTGCGAAAAACACGATCGTGAAGAACAGATCGATCACCACTGTGACCGCGTTCGACGTAAGGAATTCGCGGATCCGCTCGAGTTCGCGCACGCGCGCCACGCTGTCACCCACGCGCCGCGCCTCGAAATAGCTCAGGGGCAGGTTGAGCAGGTGGCGGAACATGTTCGCCGACAGCTCCGCATCGACGCGGTTCGTGCTGTGCGCGAAGAGCCAGTTACGCAGCCCCGACAGCAGCGTCTCCCAGGTCAGGACCACGCCGAGGCCGATCGCCAGCACGTCAAGCGTGGTCAGCGAATGGTGAACGAGCACCTTGTCGATCACCAGCTGGAAGAAGATCGGAGAGACGAGACCCATGAGCTGGAGGAAGAAGGAAGCGATCAGAACATCACGCAGCGGACGGCGATATTTGACAAGCGCCGGGATGAACCAGCTGATGTCGAACGGCCGCGTGGCCCCCGCCATGCGCTCGCGCGAGGTCAGCAGCAGCAGCGTGCCGGACAGCCGCGCCTCCAGTTCGTGCTGCAGCCAGATTTCGGGGCGATCGCCATCGGCGCGCTGGACGAGCATCCGCGGCACATCGCCCTCGCCATCCGCCTTGAGCAGCAGCACTGCGGTGCTGTCGAGGCACATCGCGATCGCCGGGAGCGGCAGTTTCGCCGCGGCGCGCGCGTCGGCGCGGCGCACGCGGGCCACCAGACCGAGCTGCTTCGCGGTCCGCGCAAGATCCTCGAGACTATAAGGATCGTTGCCCTTGCCGCGGGCATGGGCGATTTGCCCCGGATCGGCGGAAACGCCAAGAAATTTCGCGAGCAGCACAAAGCAGACAAGCGCCGAATCGAACTGAGGCGCAGCCGCATCGTCCCGCCCCGCGCTATTCGGCGAGTTGTTATCCTGCATATGAGAATTCAGCCACAGATGATTGAAACAATGGAATGGCTTGAACCACTCCCCCAATCGACTGCTAACCGATCGGACGACAGGTTACGAGAGCCTTCCTTCGACCTCGAAATGCCGGGAAGCCGCCGTCTTGCAGTATAGCTTTGGCACTAATGCGGTCATCAGGTCCGATATTCCAACGGCATTCCGGCTTTCCATCTGCTCTGCGTGGCATCGCGTCGTGGAATGGCGCCGCTCACGCGTTCGCATGGAACTGTCTCCGCAGGCGTCATCGCGACGCCTGGGCACTGATCGATCCGCCCGCGTGAGATCGGCGATTTTTCATCGGGAGTGCGCGGTGAGCCGGCCCCCGAGAACCCGGCCATGTGCTTCGCTGGTGCTGACGTTCATCGACGGCTCTTCGCCCCAGGCCGCTGCCGTCCTGGCGGCTCGGATCCAGAGCGTGACGCCCTATTCCAATGCCCAGCATCGCGCCGAAATCGTGGCGAAAGTGGAAAATCTGATCGCGGCTGCCACAAACGAAAACGCCGCCCCGAAGGGCGGCGTATCGAATCGTGCGGAACGGGTCCAGAACGCAAGAATCCCGCCGCGGCAACGCGTCGGGTTCGGGTATATCGTCGGAATTCTGATGCGGAACGCGTCGGAATGAAACGCAGAAAGCCGGTCCAAAGGACCGGCTAACTATCTGTTTTTGCGCTTGGATATTTGGTTGCGGGAGTAGGATTTGAACCTACGACCTTCAGGTTATGAGCCTGACGAGCTACCGGGCTGCTCCATCCCGCGCCAAACGGGTGGACAAATGTGAATGGGTTCTTCCGGTGCACAAGCTTCAATGCCTGGCGACGACCTACTCTTCCATCGCTTAAGCGATAGTACCATCGGCGCTGTCTGGTTTCACGGCCGAGTTCGGGATGGGATCGGGTGGGTCACAGACGCTATAGCCACCAAGCAATGAAGCTTGTGCAGCGGAAGTTTTTCAAACCGTGCAAAATCAAGGCTGATGAACATCCATTCAACGTCCAGCCCAGGGCTGTCGTTGATGGTGGGACTCATCAAGTGCGAATAGGACAATTAGTATCGGTTAGCTCCACACGTTACCGCGCTTCCACATCCGATCTATCAAGGTCGTGGTCTTCGACCGTCCTAAGAAATCTTATCTCGAGGGAGGCTTCCCGCTTAGATGCTTTCAGCGGTTATCCCGTCCATACATAGCTACCCTGCTGCGCCGTTGGCACGACGACAGGTACACCAGAGGTATGTTCAACCCGGTCCTCTCGTACTAGGGTCAACTCCTCTCAAATTTCGACGCCCACGGCAGATAGGGACCAAACTGTCTCGCGACGTTCTGAACCCAGCTCACGT
>JAEXLC010000173.1 GCA_023445495.1 Pseudomonadota bacterium
CCGCGGCGGTAACCCGCCGCGCCCCTCCACCACCGCCTTCGGCGGCGGTCCCCCTCCCCCAGCAAGCTGGGGGAGGATTTGGGATGCCCCTCCCTTGCACCAGCAAGGCCACACCCCCTATACGTTCTCCATGGCTGCTGAAGACCTGTTCGCCGCGCCGGGCGTGCCCTCCGGAACCTATGACGCTTCCTCGATCGAGGTCCTTGAGGGGCTGGAGCCGGTCCGGCGCCGGCCGGGCATGTATATCGGCGGTACCGACGAGCGCGCGCTGCATCACCTTGCCGCCGAGATCCTCGACAATGCGATGGACGAGGCCGTGGCCGGCCATGCCAACCGCATCGAAGTGACACTGGAGGCCGGCAACCGCATCACGATCGTCGACAATGGCCGCGGCATGCCGATCGATCCGCACCCGAAATTCCCCGACAAGTCGGCGCTCGAGGTAATTCTCTCGATGCTCCACTCGGGCGGCAAATTCTCGGGCAAGGCGTACGCCACCTCGGGCGGCCTGCACGGCGTCGGCATCTCGGTGGTCAACGCGCTGTCGATCGACACCACGGTCGAAGTCGCGCGCGACAAGCAGCTCTATCGCCAGCGCTTCAGCCAGGGAAAGACGCTGGGCCCCCTGGAGCATGTCGGCGGCACGCCCAACCGGCGCGGCACCTCGGTCAGCTTCATCCCCGATACCGAGATCTTCGGCGAGATGCTGTTCAAGCCGGCCCGGCTCTACAAGCTGGTCCGCTCCAAGGCGTATCTCTTCGCTGGCGTCGAGATCCGCTGGAAGTGCGATGCCGAGCTGATCTCGGACGACACCCCGCCCGAGGCGGTGTTCCAGTTCCCGGGCGGTCTCGCCGACCACCTCAAGGAGCAGATCGGCACCCGCGAATGCGCGACCGCCGACTTCTTCTCGGGCAACCAGGACTTCCCGGGCGAGAATAACGGCCGGGTCGAATGGGCGGTCGCCTGGCCGCTGTGGAGCGACGGCTCGTACAGCTGGTATTGCAACACCATCCCGACCCCCGATGGCGGCACGCACGAGCAGGGCCTGCGCCAGGCGCTCACGCGCTCGATCCGCGCCTTTGCCGAGCTCGTCGGCCAGAAGAAGGGCAAGGACATCACGGCGGACGACGTGATGACCGGCTCCGAACTGATGCTCTCGGTGTTCATCCGCGAGCCGCAATTCCAGTCGCAGACCAAGGACCGGCTGACCTCGCCCGAGGCGACCGCGCTCGTCGAAAAGGCCGTGCGCGACCATTTCGACCATTTCCTCACCGACAATATGGACCGCGGCAAGGCGCTGCTCGGCTATGTGCTCGAGCGGATGGACGATCGCCTGCGCCGCAAGCAGGAGCGCGAGGTCAAGCGCAAGACCGCGACCAGCGCGCGCAAGCTCCGCCTGCCCGGCAAGCTCACCGATTGCTCGGCCGACGATCCGGCGGGCACCGAGCTGTTCATCGTCGAGGGCGATTCGGCAGGCGGCAGCGCCAAGCAGGCGCGCGACCGCAAGACCCAGGCGATCCTGCCGATCCGCGGCAAGATCCTCAACGTCGCCAGCGCGACCTCGGCCAAGATCCTGGCCAACCAGGAGATCGCCGACCTGATCCTCGCCATGGGCTGCGGCACCCGCAAGGACTGCGATCCGAGCAACCTGCGCTACGAGAAGATCATCATCATGACCGACGCAGACGTGGACGGCGCGCATATCGCCACGCTGCTGATGACCTTCTTCTTCCAGGAAATGCCCGATCTGGTCCGCCAGGGGCATCTCTACCTCGCCCAGCCGCCGCTCTATCGCCTGACCGTAGGCTCCAAGTCGCTCTATGCGCGCGACGACGCGCACCGGCTCGAGATCGAGAGCACTGCGTTCAAGGGCAAGAAGGTCGAAGTCAGCCGGTTCAAGGGTCTCGGCGAGATGAACCCGAATCAGCTCAAGGAAACCACGATGGACCCGAAGACTCGGGGCCTGCTGCGCATCACCCTGCCCCAGGAATATGAGGAGCGCGCCGGGGTGAAGGACCTGGTCGACCGGCTGATGGGCAATAATCCCGCCCACCGCTTCGCCTTCATCCAGGAGAATGCGGCGCGGCTCGACGAGGAAGTGATCGACGCCTGACACCGTCATTTCCGCCCAATTCCGTCATCCCGGCGAAAGCCGGGATCTCAGGCGAAGGCGCGGGACAAGAGCCGCACGAGATCCCGGCTTTCGCCGGGATAACGATGAGGACTCATTAATCTTGATATCACAATTAATCGCCGGTAGAAGCAGCGCATCCACAGCCATGAGGCACCGATGCGCCTGCTTCCGTATCTCGCCGCTTTCCTGATCGCCGCACCCGCCACCGCGCAGACCGCGCCGCCGGCAGCCGCCGCACAGCCCGTCCAGGCCGATCCCGCGTTCCAGGCGCGGCTCGACGCGCTGATCGCGATCCTGGGCGGCGGCGGCGACTATGCCGGCTATTTCACCCCCGCTTTCCAGGCGCAGGTGCCCCAGGCGACCTTGCAGGCGGTTACCGCCCAGCTGATCGCCGGCAACGGCAAGCCGGTGAAGATCCTCAGCGTGGCGCAGGAGACGCCGTGGCGCGCGAATGTGCGCGTCCAGTATGAGAAGGCCGTCGCCAACGTTCTGCTGGTCGCCGATCCGGCGGAGCCGCACCGGGTGGGCGGGCTGCTCGTCCGCGGGTTCGAGAGCGCCGAGAAGACGCTGCCCGAGGTCGAAAGCGCCTTTGCCGCGCTGCCCGGCGATGTCGGCTATGCGATCGCCAGGCTGGGCGCCGGCAAGCCGCAGCTGCTGGCCGGGCGCAACGCCGACAAGCCCTATGCGATCGGCTCTGCCTTCAAGCTGGTGATCTTCGCCGAGCTGGTCCGCGCGACCAATGCCGGCGAGCGCAAATGGGACGATCTCGTAACGCTCGACGGCGGGTTGCTGCCCGGCGGTGTCTATACCCAGAAGCCGAAGGGCACACAGGTCAGCCTGCGCGAGCTGGCGACGCAGATGATCTCGATCAGCGACAACAGTGCCACCGATATCCTGCTGCACACGCTCGGCCGGGCAAAGGTCGAGGCGATGATGCCGGTGCTCGGCATCGCCGATCCCGCGCGTAACCGGCCGTTCATGGGCACGCTCGACGTGTTCCGGCTGAAGGGCGTCGCCGGGCTGGCCGATCGCTATCTCGCGCTCGACGAGGCCGGGCGGCGCAAGCTGCTCGACGGCGAAGTGGCGGGCATCCCGCCGATCCTGATCGATGCGACCAGCTTCGTGAAGAAGATCCCCAACCATATCGACACGCTCGAATGGTTCGAGAGCCCGAACGACCTGGTCCGGGTGATGGACTGGCTGCGGCGCAACAGCGAAGGCCCGGCCGGCGCCGATGCGCGCGCGGTGCTGTCGGTCAATCCGGGCGTCAGCCCCGATGTGCGCAGCAAGTGGCAATGGATCGGCTACAAGGGCGGATCCGAACCCGGCGTGATGAACATGACGCTGCTGCTCCAGGCGCGGAATGGCGACTGGTATGTCGTCACCGGCAGCTGGAACGATGTGCGGAAGGCCGTCGACGAGGGCCGCTTCGTCGCGCTGATCGGCAAGGCGGCAGAGCTGAGCGCGCCCTAGGCATCCTCACCTCGCAATCTCTCCCCTCGTCATCCCGGCCTTGAGCCGGGATCCCCCTTCTTCCCGCGTGGAACGGCCGCGGGACCC
>JAEXLC010000194.1 GCA_023445495.1 Pseudomonadota bacterium
GGGCGCCCAGCGAGACGGCATCGTAAAAATAAACGGCCGGGCAGCGAGCCCGGCCTTTCCTAACCCACCCCTGGCCCCTCCCTTTCAGGGAGGGGAATTGAAACGTAACTTAGCCCCGGCCGATCAGCCGCTGCGCGATCCGATCGGCGACTTCGCTCTGCGGATCGCCTGTGCGGGCGCTTTCGTCCCACACTTCGATCAGGCGCTCGGGGATCTTGTCCACGCGTGCCTGCACCTCGGCCATGTTGCCCTGGCCGAGATATTCCAGGCCGACATTGATGATGCCGCCAGCGTTGATGACGTAATCGGGCGCATAGAGGATGCCGCGATCGTGGAGACGGTGGCCATCCTGGCGGGTCGCCAGCTGGTTGTTGGCGCCACCGGCAACCACGGTGGTCTTGAGCGCCGCGATCGACTGTTCGGTGAAGATCGCGCCCAGCGCATTCGGGCTGAGGATATCGGTCTCGATGCCGAGGATCTCGGAAGCATCGATCGCCTCGCCGCCCAGCTCCGCCGCGAGTGCCTTGGCGCGCTCGGCATTGACGTCGGCCAGCACCAGCTTCGCGCCGTCCCTGGCGAGCAGGCGGGCAACGCCGCCGCCGACCGAGCCGACGCCCTGGATCGCGACGCGCACGCCGGCCATCGAATCGGCGCCCAGGCCGCGCTTCGCCGCCGCCTTCACGCCGAGATAGACGCCGCGCGCGGTCACCGGGCCCGGATCGCCGCCCGCGCCGCCCTCGGCGACCGGCAGGCCCGAGACGTGGCGGGTCTGGGTCGCGACGACCTTCATCCGCTCCTCGGACATGCCGACATCCTCGGCGGTGACATATTTGCCGCCCAGCGATTCGACCGCGCGGCCGAATGCCTGGAGCTGTTCGGTGGTGACGGTGGCGCCCGGCTGGTTCGCCAGGATCACGCCCTTGCCGCCGCCGAGCGGCAGGTTCGCCATTGCGTTCTTGTAGCTCATGCCGCGCGACAGACGCAGCGCGTCGGTGATCGCGGCACGGTGGTCGGCATAATGCCAGAAGCGCACGCCGCCGGCGGCGGGCCCGAGCTTGCTGGAATGGACCGCGATGATGGCACTCAGGCCCGATTCGCGGTCGCTGAACAGATGGACGCCTTCATGGTCGTCGAAATCAGGGAAACCCCAGTCGGTGATCACGCGCTACATTCCTGCGGATGGTGCCGCACGTCTGTGTGCCGCGTGCGGTCACAAGGGGAAGAAATGGGGCGGATGACGGGACTTGAACCCGCGACCCTCGGTACCACAAACCGATGCTCTAACCAACTGAGCTACAACCGCCGTGAAGAAGGCGCGCTTAGCGGGGGTCGATGCGAAGGGCAAGATAATTACGCCAGAAATATTGGCAATTATCCGCGGGAAATGCGCACCGCCTCCTCCGGCGTGGTGATCCCCTCTCGCGCAAGCGCTCGCGCGGCCGATCCGAGATTGGGCGCGCGCAGGAAAGCGTGGCGCGCCAGGATCGCCTCGTCGCCGCCGTCATTGATCAATCGGCGAATCGCCCCGTCGGCGATGATCGCCTCGAACGCGCCGGTTTCGCCGACAAAGCCGATGCCTTCGCAGCTCTCGCACCCCACCGGCGCGAATACGATCGCGCCTGAATCGAAGCCGAGCAGCGCGGATACCGAACCCTGGGCCTGTACCGGCCGACGGCAATCGGGGCATAGCCTGCGGACCAGCCGCTGGGCGAGTACCGCGGCGACATTGGATGCCAGGCGGAACGGCTCGACCCGCCAGTCGCGCATCCGCCGAATCGCCGAAACCGCATCCGGCGCGTCGATCGTGGCGAGGACGAGGTGCCCGCGCTCGGCCGCTTCCGCGGCGGCGGCGGCAGCCTCCCGCCCTTCCAGGCCGTCCAGCGCGATGATGTCCGGATCCTGCTCAAGCGCGGCATGGATCGCTGCCGCGCCGGTGCAGTTCTCGATGCGCGTAGCCCCTTCCACCGCCAGGGTGCCGATCGTCGCAATGTGGCGGGGCGAACCGGAGAAATGCCGGAGCAAGGTCGCAAGGGTGGTGCTGCGGCCCGAGCCCGCGAGCCCCGTGACCAGCACCAGCCCGCCCCGTCGCAACGCCGGAAGCAGCGCATCGACCAGCACGCGGCTCATGCCGATCGCTTCCAGCGCGCGATCCCGCCGCTCCCCGCCATCGAGGCGCAGGACGATGCGTTCGCCCTCCCCCTGTGCGATCACCGACGCGCCGTCCATCGCGCGAAGCTCCCCGGCAAGCAGAGGGTCGGCGTGATAATGGCGCGGCTCGGTGAGCTGGCCCGCGATGCGCATGCGCACCACCGTGGCGGCCGCGCCCATTTCGAGATGAATATGCGAGGCGCGGCGTCGGCGCCCTTCGGCGATCAGCGCCTCCGCGGCGGAATCGGCGCGCGGAGCGGAAAAGAGCAAGGGCTGCGGCGAGGTTTCGGCCATCGGCGCCAGCGCTTCGGCTTCCATGTCCATCGGCTTCCCCTTTGCGGTGCGTCATCCGCTAGGCAGCTCATGTGACATGTCGCTTGCGCTTTTATGACGATTTTGCGTCACGCTGGCGCGGCCGCGTGGCTTTTGGCAGAACGCCGCCATGCAAAGTGCCGTTTCTCCGCTCCCCAATCTTGGCTCAGGCCTGCCCTCCGAACCGATTGTCGACCAGATCCTGCGCTGGCCGGGCGTGCAGCGCGTGCCGCACCCAAAGATCCAGATGTTCATCGCCAAGGCTTTCCTGGAGCCGGAGCTCTGCCAGCTGCTGATGATGAAGATCGATGCGGAACGCCGCCCTTCGACCATCGCCGACGATAATGGCGACTATGCCTTCCGCACGAGCGAGACCTGCGACTTCAACTCGAATGACGCGCTGGTGCTCGAGCTCAAGCGACGGATGACCGTGCTCACCGGCCTCGATCCCACGCATGGCGAGCCGATGCAGGGCCAGCGCTACGAGATCGGCCAGGAGTTCAAGGCGCACACCGACTATTTCGAGCCGCAGGGCCGCGACTATGAGAAATATTGCGGCGTCGCGGGCCAGCGGACCTGGACGGTAATGCTCTATCTCAACGAAGTCGAAGCCGGCGGCGCGACCCGTTTCAAGGCGGTCGACAAGATCATCCAGCCCGAAGTCGGCAAGGTCGTCGCCTGGAACAATCTCCGCCCCGACGGCACGCCCAATCCCTCGACCATCCACCACGCGATGAAGGTGCGCGCCGGGCTGAAATACGTCGTCACCCAATGGTATCGCGAGAAGCCCTGGGGCTGGTGAGCCGCCAGTCCGGGCGAAACGAAAAAGGGAGCGGCACCGCCAGGCGGGCCGCTCCCTTTTCATTTGCGCATGCGCGCGATCAGAAGGTGGTCGAGAGCGAGAAGGTGAACGTCGGACCCACCGAGTAGTTGTTGTAGATCACGGTGTTCTTGCCCAGCGTCTGGGTTTCCTTGTGCTTCCGGTTGGTGATGTTGCGGGCTTCCAGCTTCAGGTCGAGCTGGCGGCCTGCAACCTTCACGCCCTGGCGCATCACGAAGTCCAGGTTGAGGCCCGGATATTCGTAGATGTCCGGCTGGCCGCTATTGGCCAGGCCGCGGCTGGTCACACGCTTGCTGGCATAGGAGAGGATGAGGGTCTGCTGCGAGAGAGAGCCCTTGTCTTCCATGCCGAACTGGAAGTTGACGAGGTGATCCGACTGTCCGGTGAGCGGCGAACCGTCCTGGAAATAGTCGGTCGCCAGCGTCGACGACGCCGCGAACATCCGGGTCCGGTCGCCCGCCTTAACCTTCAGCTCCGACTGGGTGTAGGTATAGTTGGCGATGGCGATCAGGTAGCGGTCCGCGAAGAAGTTCGAGCCCGACCAGTTGGCGAGCGGGAACTTCTTCACCGCTTCGACCTCGGCGCCGTACAGGTCCGCACGGGGCGCGTTGGCGAAGCTGGTGACGAAGTCGCTGCCGGTGATGAAGGTCTCGATCGGATTCTTGATCCGCTTGTAGAAACCCGCGACCGTCAGGCGCTGCTCCGGTGCGAAATACCATTCGTAGCGCGCCTCGGAGTTCACCAGCGTGCTGTCCTGGAGCAGCGGGTTGCCGCGATACTGGCGGTTGCTGTCCGGGTCGAAGTAGAATTGGTAGATCAGCTCGCGGAACTGCGGGCGGGCGATCGTCTTCGACGAGCTCAGACGCACCTGCATGTCCGGGCGGAACTGCCAAGTCAGCGTGGCGGCCGGCAGCCAATAGTCGTTGTCGAGATTGGTCGCCGCGGTGCTGCCGGTCGGGGTGTTGAACACCTGGACCGGAACCACCGTTTCCTTCGCCGTCTCGTAGCGGACGCCGAAATCGAGCGAGAGCTCAGGCGAGACCTGCCAGTTCACCTTGCCGTAACCGGCATGGTTCTTCAGCTCCGCGCGGAACGCCGGCGCGCCTTCGTTCGTGTCGATCAGCGCGATATTGTAGTAATCGATGATCGCCGTGCCCAGCAGCAGGTCCGGACGCAGCATGCCGACCGCGGTCGGGAAGCTGCTCGGCGCCGTGAACTGGAAGTCGCGCCGCGAGCTGGTGCGCTCGGTCTTGAGATAGGCATAGCCCGCGGTCAGCGCGAGATCGGTGATCGGCTTGAACGTGAGGTCGGCACCGGCCGAGTAGAGATTCTCGTCCAGGTCCGAATAGCTGATGTGCGCATCGCCGTTATTGCCGTTGTTGAGGCGATTGACGAAGTACGCGCCATACAGGTCCGATGCCACGTTGGTGCGGACATACTCCATCGTCAGCTCGTTCGGGGCCTTGCGCTTCGAATTGGCATAGCTGCCGCGAAGATCGAGGCTCCACTCGGGGCTGAACTTGAACTCGCCGACCAGCTGGGTGTTTATCAGCTGGCGCTCGTACCAGGCGGTGTCCTGCTGCATGACGTCGGTGACGGCATTGTTGTTGGTCTTGCCGAGGCCGAGACGCGCACGCTTCAGCGTGTCGTGGATGTAGAGGTTGGTCCAGCGGATCTTGTTGTCGCCATACTCGAGGCCGAAGCCCAGCAGGCCGTTGGCGACGATCCGGTTGTCGGTCGAGACCCGGCGGAAGTCGTTCTCGAGCGACGAAAGGTCGCTGTTGAGCGAGGTCTGCTGGATCGCGTCGCGCGTCGTCCACTTGTTGCTGTAGCCGCCGGTCGCGATGATGCCGAGCGTCATGTCGTCGCCGATCGGAAAGGACGTGCCCCCCGAAAGCGTCGCCGACCAGTTCGGGCCGATCTTCGACTGGCGCTGGACGAGCGCGTTCTTGGCGTTGATGAGCTGGCCCGCTATCAGCTGGGTATCGACATTGCCCGAGCTGATCTTCTCGCCGCTGGCGAAGAAGGCCGCGAGCGCCGGGGGCAGATCGCGCGAACCGTCGTCATAGCCGGTCCAGTCGTGCCCGCCGCCGGCATAGACATAGCCGACATGACCGGTGGTCACGAGATTGGCGCCGATGCCGCCGCTGGCGGTGAGGAAGCTTTCCTTCGGCACCGAGTTGGTCGTCAGGTTGATGACGCCGCCGCCGAACTCGCCGGGGAAGTTGGTCGAATAGCTCTTCTGCACCAGCGAGGACGAGACCACGTTGGTGGGGAAGATGTCGAGCGGCACGACGCGCTTGAGCGGCTCGGGGCTGGGCAGCGGCGAACCGTTGAGCAGCGCGAGCGAATAGCGGTCGCCAAGGCCGCGGACATAGACATAGCCGTTGCCGACCACGCTGAGGCCGGTGACGCGGCTGAGGGCGCCGGCGATGTCGCCTTCGCCGGTGCGGGCGATATCGGCGCTCGACAGCACCGAGACCACCTGCGGGGTGTCACGCGCGACGTTGACGCGGCGGCCGGTCACGATAATGGCGTCGCCGCCCGGAACCGAGACGTCCGGAGCCTGCTCTTCCTGCGGAGCAGCCTGGTCCTGGGGCACGGCTGCGGCATCGGACGGAGTGCCGGTGGTATCCGGCGTCGAAGGCGTCGTCTGCGCGCAGACGAGGGAAGGCGCAACGAGCGCGGAGGTGAAAAGGAACAGGCTGGCAAGCCGGAGCGGCTTCGTCATGGTAACCCCCAATCAAATCCTGAAAGGGCGGAGCGTCGCCGGTTGGCTACGCCCCGCCCCAGTCTCAGGTCAGGCTAGCCTCAGTTCGTCGGCAGCGAGGTGCAGCGACGGTTGGCGTTCGTCGCATCGTCGAACGCGGCATAGCCGGAGTTGCAGGTCCACTGCTTGTACCAGTTGTCGTTGGCGTCCTTGACGGCACCGACATAGTTGGTCGTGTCGAAGAAGCCGGTGGCATCCACCGTCTTCGGATCGATCGCAGTGAGCGCGGTCTCGTTGGCACCGTTGATGAACAGGCTGGTCAGCGACGGGGTGAACGCGTCGTTGTTGCCGTTGGCGCCCGTGCCGAAGAACGCCGCGACCTGGGTCGCAGTGAAGCCGGTTTCGCCGGTACCGATGTACTTGGTGCTGTTGCACTGCATCGCGACCGCACGCGCAACCAGGCTCGCCGAGTTGGCGCCGCCCGACTTGTTCATGCGAAGGCACTCGTTCGCCGGGCTGATGACCAGGCCGTTGACGAGGGTCAGGTCGGCATTGCCGCGCAGCAGGATCGAAGCCTGGTCATTGGCTTCGTTGTTCGCGCTGGTCTGGCTCTGGATCGCCGTGAAGTTGGCGACGCGGGTCACCTGGCGCGGGGTGTCGCCTTCGTTGTTGTTGCTGTCGACTTCCATCAGGGCGTCGCCCTGGCCAGGACGCTGCAGCAGCAGGACGTACTGGAAGAAGCCCTGCAGGCCGGTGTCGATGTCGAGGCTGTCGTCATCGGCGCCGGTCGAGACATAGTGCTTGAACTTGACGGTGCCGCCGAAGAACTCCGCGCCGTCGTCCGAGCTGTTGTGGCTCTGGACCGAGTCAAGCGTGGTGCCGCTGCCGGTGCCTTCGGTGGTCAGGCCCTGGAGCTCGACGTTCGCGCCAAGCACGTAACCCGAATAGCGGATCTGCGTGTACTTGATGCTGCCGGCGTTATAGGTGTCGTCGCTGCCGCCGAAGGTAGCCGGACCGGTGCCCGAGGCGCCTTCCGTCTCACGCTCGCAAGTGCCGGCGCCGGTGCTGCCGGTGTTGCAGTCGGTGATCTTGGCGCGGCCCATCAGCACCACACCGCCCCACTGGCCGATCGAGGTGTCGTCGGCGAGGCCGAGCAGGTTGTCGCGGCTGGTGAAGATGATCGGCGCGGTCGCGGTGCCGTTGGCGGCGATCTTGTTGCCGCGGTTGACGGCGAGCCACGAGGTGCCGGTGCCGCCGAACAGGATCACGCCCGGCGAGATCGTCAGCGTCACGTTGGTGTCGCCGGTCAGCTGGCCCGAGCCGTTCAGCGTGAAGCCGTTCGCGGCGGTGCATCCCACGGTGGTGCTGGCGCGCGGCGCGGTGCTGGTCGGTGCGGTGAAGCCGCCGTCGCAGCCGACGTTCACGCGGTCCTTGAGCTGATAGACCAGGCCGGCGATCTTCGGCAGCGTGACGCTGGCCGAGATGATCGACGGCAGCGTGCAGACGCGCCACTCGCCGGTCGGGCCCTTGATGGTGCCGTCGTTGGTCAGGCCCTTCGGGTCGGCGATGGTCGGGCAGCCGGTGGCCGGCGACACGAGCGCGGTGGTCGGCGTCGGGGTCGGCGACGGCGTCGGAGCCGGCGGGTTGTTGATGATGACGTTACCGCCGGTGCCCGGCGAGGCGATGTCGTTCGCGCCGTCGCACGCCGCAAGGGCGGTGCATGCAGCGGCAGTCATCATGATAAGGCTGACGCGTTTGAAGCTGGCCATAGGATCTCCGTTCCGGCGGACGCCGGGTTGCATCGAATTACGGTGCGGGATCGACTCGGCTGTTCCCCCGTCGGCCGCAGGGCGGCGCTAGGCGGGCTCTGTTACGCGTTGGCGCGACTTCGAAGAAGGTTTGGAGACAATCATGTGACTCGATTGTGACAATGTCACCGTACGGGACGGAAACGGTTCACGGATTGGTGACGATGTTGCCCGATTGCATCACGAGCCGGACATTTTCGAGCGCGGTCAAATCCTTGAGCGGATCGCCGGCAACCGCAACGAGATCGGCGATTCGGCCGGGCGCGATGCTGCCGATCCGGTCGGACATGCCGAGGATCGCCGCGTTGCCCGCAGTTGCCGTCCACAAGGCATCGGCGGGCGCCATGCCCCAGCCCGCCATCAGCTCGATCTCGCGGGCATTGGCGCCGTGCGCGAACACCCCGGTGTCGCCACCCACGCACATCGTCACGCCGGACTTGAGCGCGGCGGCATAGCTCGCCCGCTTGACCCGGATCGCCTCCGGTTCGGGCGCCGCACCATTCCAGCCGCCATAGCGCGTGATCGCGTCGGTGGCGGCGAGCGTCGGGCAGAAGGCGACCTTGCTCGCCTTCATCTGCGCGAAGACCGCATCCGTCGCGTCATTGCCATGCTCGATCGTGTCGGCCCCGGCCAGCACCGCGCGGCGCATGCCTTCGGGCGTGCTCGCATGGACCGCGACCTTGCGCCCGGCATCATGCGCGGCGGCAACGCCGACCCTGAGCTCGTCGAGCGTGAAGGTGGCGCGGCTCGGCTCCCCCGGTCCCCAGCGATAATCGGCGTAGAATTTCACCCAGTCGGCGCCATGCGCGATCTGGCGGCGGACGGCGGCGACGATCCCCTCCCCGCTCACTTCCTCGGCGCCCTGCGGCACGTCGAACGCATAGCCCTTGGGACCATAGGCACCGGTGGCGACCAGCGCACGGCTGGCGATGAGCAGCCGCGGCCCCGGCACGATGCCCTGCTGGATCGCTGCCTTGAGCCCGGCATCGGCGTCGCCCGCCCCCTCGGTGCCGAGATCGCGCACCGTGGTGAAGCCGGCCATCAGCGTCGCGCGCGCATGCGCGACCGCGCGGGCGGTACGGAGCGCCAGCGGCTCCTTCATCACCTGGTCGTTCCAGCTCGTCTCATTGTACGGATGCAGGAACAGATGGACATGCAGGTCGATAAGGCCGGGCAGCAGCGTCGTGCCGGGCAGCGCGCGCGTCTCGGCGCCGGCGGGCGCGACGACATCGGGACCGACCGCCACGATCTTCCCGTCGGCAACCAGCACCTTCCAGCCTTCGTGCACCACGCGATCGGTCGCGGTGAACACGCGGTCGGGAACCAGCAGTACCGGCGCCTTCTGCGCGAGGGCGATGCCGGGCAGGAGGAGCGCGGCGATGGCGAACAGGCGGCGGAGCTTGGTCATGGCCGGAGTTTGACAAAGGCGCCTGCCTTAGACCAGCCCGGTTCCATCTCTGCTCCC
>JAEXLC010000203.1 GCA_023445495.1 Pseudomonadota bacterium
CCCTCTCCCAGAGGGAGAGGGAGAGGGAGATGAAGATCAGCCCTTCAGCGAAGCCGCCTCACGCGCCAGCGTCTCGACCTGCTCGTAGCTCGCGCCCTTCGGCGTCACCCAGGAGCCGCCGACGCACAGGATCGGGTCGAACGCGAGCCAATCCGGCGCAGTTGCGGCCAGGATGCCACCGGTCGGGCAGAACTTGCACTGGTAGAAGGGGCCGGCGAGCGCCTTCAGCGCCTTGAGCCCGCCCGAGGTCTCGGCCGGGAAGAACTTGAAATGGGTCAGGCCCATGTCGAGCCCGCGCATGATGTCGCCGGCATTGGCGACGCCGGGGAGATAGGGCACGCCGCTGCGGGTGATCGCGTCGCCCAGACGATCGGTCAGGCCCGGCGAGACGATGAATTCGGCATCGGCCTTCATCACCTGCTCGAACTGGTCGGTGTTCACCACCGTGCCGGCACCGACGATCGCGCCTTCGACCTTCTTCATCTCGGCGATCGCTTCCAGCGCCGCTTCGGTGCGCAGCGTCACCTCGAGCACGCGCAGGCCGCCCTTCACCAGCGCTTCCGCCAGCGGCCTGGCCGTGGCGGCGTCTTCGATCACGAGCACCGGGATCACCGGCGCGGTCTTCATGATGGCTTCGATATTCAAAGGGCATGCTCCTGCGCGAACGCCGCGGCGGCGCCGTAAAGGCCCGGCTGCGGGTGCGTGATGAGCTTCACCGGAATGGAAGACATCAGACCCTGGAACCGGCCCTTGGCGACGAACCGCTGGCCGAAGCCCGACTGCAACAGATGGTCCTTGAGTCGCAACCCCAGACCGCCCGCAATCACCACGCCGCTGGGGCCATGGCTCAGCGCCAGGTCGCCCGCGACCGCGCCCAGGCTCAGGCAGAAGCGGTCGAGCGCGGCCACCGCCAGCTCGTCCTTGCCTTCCAGCGCCAGACCCCAGATCGCCTTGTCGTCGAGTCGCGCGATCGGCTTGCCTTCCAGCTCGGCCAGCGTCTCGTAGAGCGAGACGATCGCCGGGCCGGCGACCACGCGCTCCTTGGAGACGCGGTTGTAGATCTTGCGCAGCCGCTTCACGAGCGCGTCCTCGATCGGGTCGAGCGGGGCGAAGTCGCTATGGCCGCCCTCGGTCGCAATCACGTCATAGCCGGCGCGGTGGCGGAACACCTGCGCGACGCCCAGCCCGGTGCCCGGGCCACACACGGTGATCGAGCCCTTGTCGGGGAGCGACTGGTCGGGCCCGCACAAATGCAGGAAATGCTCGTCGCCCATCTGCGCGACCGCATGGCCGATTGCCTCGAAATCGTTGACCACCGTCCAGGTGTCGGCACCCAGCCGATCGGGGATCAGGGCAGGGCGGATAATCCAGGGATTGTTGGTGAGCTTGATGATCTCGCCGCCGACCGGCGAGGCCACCGCCAGCGCCGCCGCCTTGGGCAGCGGCCGGCCGAGTGCCTCGCCAAAGGCCTGCCAGGCGAGCTGCAGGCTGGGATGCTCGGCAACCTTCTGGGTCATCGGCTCGCTGATCGAGACCACGCGGCCTTCCGCCACTTCGGCAATGGCAAAGCGGGCATGCGTGCCCCCGATATCGACCGCGACGACTTCCATTCGGGCTCCTGATCCTCTCATCCGCCTGGGTCTGTCAACGTTGCCATACCCGGCTGCGCCCTTCTTCCCCCGCGCGGCGCAGAAGTAAAGGATAACCGTCACCCCGGTCGTGGCCGGGGTGGGGCCGGGGTCTTACAGCCCCGCTTCCGCCAGCATCGCCGACGCGCCCTTTTCGGCTTCGTCGCAGTGGTGGCGCAGCATCGCGAACAGCTCGCGGCCGGTGCCGATCGCGGGCGGCGGCGTGGCGACATGCTCGCGCGCATCCCATTCCGCCGCGTCGACCAGCGCGTTCAGCTCGCCCGTCTCGGCGCAGAGCCGCACCACATCGCCGTCGCGCAGCTTGGCGATCGGGCCGCCGCCCAGCGCCTCGGGGCTGAGATGGATCGCGCACGGCACCTTGCCGCTCGCGCCCGACATGCGCCCGTCGGTCACCAGCGCGACCTTGAAGCCGCGATTCTGCAGCACGCCCAGCGGCGGGGTCAGCTTGTGCAGCTCGGGCATGCCGTTGGCCTTGGGGCCCTGGAAGCGGACCACGACGATCACGTCGCGTTCCAGCTCGCCGGCCTTGAACGCTTCCTGCACCTCGGCCTGGTCCTGGAACACGCGGCACGGCGCCTCGATCGTCCAGCGCTCGCGCTCGACCGCCGAGACCTTGATGCAGGCGCGGCCCAGATTGCCCTTGAGGATGCGGAAGCCGCCCTCGCTCGAGAAGGGATCGCTTGCGGTGCGCACGATCGTGTCGTCGCCGCTCTTCTCGCCATGCTCGGTCCACACCAGCGTGTCGCCGGCCATCTCGGGCTTGCGGCCATAATCCGCCATGCCGCCCTTGCCGACGGTCAGCGTGTCGCCGTGCATCAGCCCGGCGCCGAGCAGCTCGCGGATCACGAAGCTCGGGCCGCCGGCATCCTCGAAGCCGTTCACATCGGCCGAGCCGTTCGGATAGACCCGTGTCAGCAGCGGCACGATCCGCGAGAGCCGGTCGAAATCGTCCCAGTCGATCGTGATCCCCGCCGCCCGCGCAAAGGCGGGCACATGGATCAGGTGGTTGGTCGAGCCGCCGGTCGCCAGCAGCACGATTGCCGCGTTCACGATCGCCTTTTCGTCGACGACATGGCCGATCGGGCGGTAATCGTCGCCGTTCCAGCCGATCTCGGTGAGCCGGTGGACGGCGGCGCGGGTCAGCTCCTGGCGCAGCTTGGTGCCCGGATTGGCAAAGGCCGCGCCCGGCATGTGCAGGCCCATCGCCTCCATCATCATCTGGTTGGAATTGGCGGTGCCGTAGAAGGTGCAGGTGCCCTTCGAATGATAGGCGGCGATCTCGGCGTCGAGCAGCTCGTCGCGGCTCACCTTGCCCTCCGCGTACAGCTCGCGGATCTTGGCCTTTTCCTTGTTGGCCAGGCCCGACTTCATCGGACCGCCCGGGATCAGCACCATCGGCAGGTGCCCGAAGCGCAGCGCGCCCATCAGCAGGCCCGGGACGATCTTGTCGCAGATGCCGAGCAGCGCCGCGCCCTCGAAGGTGCGGTGCGAGAGGGCGACCGCGGTGCTGAGCGCGATCGTGTCGCGGCTGAACAACGACAGCTCCATGCCCTGATAGCCCTGGGTCACGCCGTCGCACATCGCCGGCACGCCGCCCGCCACCTGCGCGGTGGCACCCGCTTCATGCGCCCAGATCTTCATCTGCTCGGGATAGCGATAATAGACCGCGTGCGCCGAAAGCAGGTCGTTATAGGCGCTGACGATGCCGATGTTCATCGAGCGCCCGGCCTTCATCTGCTCGCGCTGCTCGTCGGTGCCGGCATAGGCATGGGCGAGATTGGCGCAGCCCAGCTTGGGCCGGTCATTCCCCGATTCGCGCTCGGCATCGAGCAGCGCGAGATAGGCGCGGCGGCGCGCCTTGGAGCGCTCGATCACCCGATCGGTGACGGCGGCGATTTCGGTGTGGAGCTGGGTCATCGTCATCTCTCTTCAAACACCCTCACCCTTCCGGCGCTTCGCGCCTCCCTCCCTCTCCCATCGGGAGAGGGAAGGGGCCCATCGCCGAAAGGCTATGGGAAGGGTGAGGGTCATACGCTTACGCCGCCCAGTGGATATCCACCGGCAGCTCGGCATCGGCGAGCACGCGGCCGACCGGATAGCTCGACAGCGCACCCTGTTCGATCGCGGCCTCGAGCACGTCCTTCTTCGCTTCGCCGGTGAAGGCGATCATCAGCGCGCGGGCCGAGACGATCGACGCGCGGCTCAGCGTCACGCGGGCAACCGGCGCTTCGGGCGGCAGCGGATCGGGCATCACGCCCAGCGCGCGGCGCTCCTTGGGGCCGTTCAGCGCTTCGTCGTAATCCGGGCCCGGGAAGATCGAGGCGCAGTGGCCGTCGCCACCCACGCCGAGCAGGCACAGGTCGAGTGGCCAGTGTACGTCCTGGAGCAGCGCATCGGCCGAGCGGCCCGCCGCCTTGTAGTCCGGCGCCTTGTCCGAGACGAGCGGGATCACGCGCGCGCCCTTGGGGATGAAGATCTTGCCGATCGCGGTGACGTTCGACAGCGGATCGCCCAGCGGCACGATGCGATCGTCGCCCGGGATGATCGTCACGCGCTTCCAGTCGATCTTGGCCTTGGCGAGCTTCTCGTAGATCGGCAGCGGGGTCTTGCCCCCAGCCAGCGCGATCACGGCCGCGCCGCGCGCATCGATCGCGCTCTCGATGATGAAGCCGATATCGCCGGCGACGGCATCGGCCATCTCGTCGGCGCTCTCATAGTCCCACCATTCGATTTCGGTCGTCATGTTCGTTCCTTGCGTTTCAGGTGGGTATTCCTGGCTCAAAAATCATCGTCATGCTGAACTTGTTTCAGCATCCAAGGCTCCACTCGGGAAACCGTCGCCGGTGGCGCGTTGGACCCTGAACCCCGGATCAAGTCCGGGGTCAGGGTGACGTTCCCCTAAAATCCTACTCGTTCCACGTCACCCCGTCGCGCTCGGTCAGCGCGATCGCGGCGCTCGGGCCCCAGCTGCCCGAAGCATAGGGCTTGGGCTTCACGTTACCCGTCTTCCAGCCTTCGCGGATCGCGTCGATCCACGCCCATTGCGCTTCCACTTCGTCGCGGCGGACGAACAGCGTCGGGTCGCCCTCGATCAGGTCGAGGAACAGCCGCTCATAGGCGATGCGGCGGCGCGACCCGGCGAATTCATGCTCCAGGCTCAGGTTGAGCGGCACTTCCTTCAGGTGGATGCCGTCGCGGTCGAGGCCCGGCTCCTTCGCCATCACCAGCAGCTGGATATATTCCTCGGGCTGCAGGCGGATCACCAGCACGTTCGGCTTCAGCGCACCGCCGCGATCCTCGAAGATCGAATGGGGCACCGGCTTGAAGGTGATGACGATCTCGCTGCGGCGCTCCGACAGTCGCTTGCCGGTGCGCATGTAGAAGGGCACGCCGTGCCAGCGCCAGTTATCGACATGCGCCTTGATCGCGACGAAGGTCTCGGTGTCCGAGCTCTTCTCCAGGTCGGTGTCGTACGAGCGCACGATCTCGCCCTTCACCGCGCCGCCGCCATATTGGCCGGTCACGGTCAGGTTGGGCACGTCGCTGCCGGCGATCGGGCGGAGCGAACGCAGCACCTTCACCTTCTCGTCGCGCACCGAAGTGCCGTCGAAGCGGGCAGGGGGTTCCATCGCGACCAACGCGAGCAGCTGGAGCATATGGTTCTGCACCATGTCGCGCAGCGCGCCGACATCGTCATAATAGCCCGCGCGGCCTTCGAGACCGACCGTCTCGGAGATGGTGATCTGGACATGCTCGATGCCCTGGGCATTCCACACCGGCTCGAACAGCGAATTGCCGAAGCGCAGCGCCAGGATGTTCTGCACCGTCTCCTTGCCGAGATAGTGATCGATCCGGAAGGTGCGGTCCTCGGGGAAGGCTTCGGCAACGATGTCGTTGACGATCCGGCTCGAGGCGAGGTCGACGCCCAGCGGCTTTTCCAACCCGATCCGGACATTGTCGCCGGTCAGCCCGGCCGATTGCAGCCCCTTGATCGTCGGGCCGAACAGCGAAGGCGCGGTCGACAGGAAGATGGCGAGACCGCCCGAGATGTCGCCCAGCTTCTCGGCCAGCGCGGCAAAGCCCTCGGTCTTGGAAGCGTCGAGCCGCTGGTAGAAGACGCGCTCCAGGAAGCTTGCGACAGCGCTGTCATCCTTGCGGTCGGCCGGCAGGAATTTCTCGAGCGATTCCTGGGCGAAGCCGCGGAAAGCGACATCGTCATAATCCGAGCGCGCGGTGCAGGTGATCGTCAGGCCGTCGGGCAGCAGCCCATCGGCGTGCAGGCCGTAGAGCGAGGGGAGCAGCATCCGCTGGGAAAGGTCGCCGGTGGCGCCGAACAAAAGCAGTTTGCCCGCGGGCTGTCGCATGGATCGCCTCTTCATCGTCGTTTCGGGCCCGCGAGACACCAATGGCGCGCAAAGATCAAGGCCGTGCGGAGCGCTCTAGATAGGGTAACCGGTGGCAACCCGCCATGTCCGAGATCGGATTTATCTGTCGTGCGGGCGAAAGTGGGGATGGCGAACTGACAGTGGCGCGTTGGCATCCAAAATTCCTCCCCCAGCTCGCTGGGGGAGGGG
>JAEXLC010000228.1 GCA_023445495.1 Pseudomonadota bacterium
GCGCGAAGCGCCGCCCCCAGCAGATCCTGATAGAGGTCTATGCCGATCAGCTTCATATGGCCGGCCTGTGCGTCGCCCATGAGGTCGCCCGCGCCGCGCATGTCGAGGTCCGCCGCGCTCACCGCGAAGCCTGCGCCGAGCCGATCGAAGGCCTCGAGCGTCCGCAGGCGCTTCAACGTTCGCGGCGCCAGCGCCTTGTCCGGGTCGGTCAGGAGGATGACCTGGCCACGGCGTCCGCCGCGACCGACGCGTCCGCGCAGCTGGTGGAGCTGGCTCAGGCCGAACCGGTCCGCCCGCCAGATCACCATGGTGTTCGCGCGCGGTACGTCGAGGCCGGCCTCGATGATGTTGGTCGCCAGCAGGACGTCGCCGTCGCCCCGCGCGAAGCGGACCATGGTCTCGTCGATCTCCGCCGCGCCCATCTTGCCATGGGCAGTCAGCACCTCGAGTTCCGGCACGAGCTCGCCGAGAATTGTGGCGAGCGGCGCCATGTCCTCGATACGCGGCACGACCACGAAGCTCTGGCCCGCCCGGCTGCGCTCGCGCAGCAGTGCCGCCCGTATCGCGGCCTTGTCGAACGCGGTGACCGCAGTGCGGATCGGCTGCCGCCGCGCTGGCGGCGATGCGATGATCGAGAGCTGCTGGATGCCGACAAGTGCGCTTTGCAGCGTGCGCGGGATCGGAGTCGCGCTCAGCGAGAGCGCATGGCCTGCCCCCAGCTTACGAAGGCGTTCCTTGTCGGCTGTGCCGAACCGCTGCTCTTCGTCGATGATGACCAGGCCTAGCCTGTTGTAGGTGACGCCCTTGCCGGCCACGGCGCCCGTGCCGACGACGACCCGGATCGAGCCGTCCGCGATGCCGGCTCGGACGCGCCTGCGCTCGGCCGGCGTGGAAAGCCGGGACAGACCCGCGACCTCTATTCCGGTTCCCTCGAACCGCGCGGCGAAATTTTCAAGGTGCTGGCGCGCGAGCACGGTGGTGGGGGCGGCGATCGCGACCTGATATCCCGCAAGCGCAGCGAGCGCGGCCGCGCGCAGCGCCACCTCGGTCTTGCCGTATCCAACATCGCCGATGACGAGGCGGTCCATCGGCTTTCCCGAGGCGAGATCGGCGCGCACCGCATCGATCGCCCTGGCCTGGTCCCGCGTCTCGGTGAATGCGAATCCGCCGGCGAATTTCTCATACTCAGCCGAGTCCGGCGCGAGCACCGGCGCCGTTCGCCCGGCGCTCGCCGCTGCGATCTCGATCAGCCCCGCTGCGGTCTCCGCGATCGCGGCGTCGATCGCGGAACGGCGCTTCTCCCAACTGGAACCGTCGAGCCTGTCCAGCGTCACTGCGTCGGCGTCCGCGCCGTAGCGCCACAGGCGATCGGCCTGGCCGATCGGCACGAGCCGCATTGCGCCCCCTGCATATTCGAGTGCGATCGCTTCCGTGTCCCCTGCCGGCGAGGCTCCGAGCCCATGGACGCGGCCGATGCCATGGTCCTCATGGACGACGACGTCGCCGATGCGGATCTCGTCCAGCGCGAAGACCAATGCCTGGTGGCTGTCGGCGATCTCATCGCCGCGTTCCGCCCGGCTGCCGAGCAGATCGGCGGCCGCAACGGCAACCAGATTGCCGCGGCGGAAGCCGCGGTCCAGGGGCACTTGGAGGGCGAGAAGGCGGCCAGGCTCGGCTCCGACGACGCTCTCCCAGTCCGGCATGTCCGTGATCTCGGCCCTTGCCGCCTTGGCGACGCGTGCGCGAAGAAAGCGCAGGTCGCGGGCGGTTCCGAGGATCGCCAGGGTGCCACCCCCCGCGAGCAGCGCGCGCGCGAATGCTCCAAAGGCGCGCATTGGGGATCTTTCCTCCACGAACCGGGGGACGGGAGCCGGTTCGGCTTCCAGCTCTATAGCCTTGCGCTCCGCGATCGCTGCGGACCAGTCGCGATCGCCGACGACGTGCCGGCGCGCCTTGCCAGGACGCCTCCGCTCGGCATCCGCGACGAGGGCGAGCAATCGACGCCGGCGCTCCTCCGCGCCGGTCTCGATCGCGAGCCGGGCGCCCGGGAGGTGATCGACGAGCGAGACGCCTTCGTTCCCAATATCCGGCTCGGCCACGCGCCCAAGCTCGCGCGCGTCGAGTTCCTCTACCGAACGCTGGTCGATCGGATCGTAGCTCCGGATGGAAACAATCACGCCATCGACAATCTCGACGCGCAGCGGAAGCTCGGCATCGGCCGGAAACACGTCGAGGACCTGGCCCCGAAGCGCCACTTCTCCCGGTTCGTCGACCCGTTCGTCGCTGACATAGCCAGCCTCGACGAGGCCGTCGAAGAGGCTGGCCAGGTCCACTGCCTCGCCGCCGACAACCCTGGGCGGCTCGGCATCGAAAGCCTGTGGCGGCGGGTAGCGATGGCCGAGCGCCTCGCCGCTGGTCACCAATGCGATCCGGCGCTGGCGCTCGTGCGCCTGGGCGAGGCGGAGGCGGCGCAACGCAGAGACGCGTTGCCCGACATTCACCGGGGATGCCGGCGCGTCGTCGCCCGGAATCGCGTCGCTGCCGGGGCAGTAGATGATCTCTGCTTCGGTGAGAGCGTCTAGCGTCCGGGCAAGCGCCGCCGCCCGCTGTTCATCGCCAGCGGCGACGATGACGTCTTCCAAGGCAAGGATCTCGGCCAACTGGGCCGCGGCCGCGCCGATCGGGGCGGGGCGCACCTTATCGGGGGTAGCGAGGGCGCGGACCGCAGGCTCGGGCATGGATGACACGCTGTTCTACCTTTCGGATGGGAAGGTCATGCCAGCCGGAGGCTGGGCAAGCGTCCTCCGGGGAGCCGCATCCCCACGCGCTGGGCGCAGACGGCGAGCCGCACCCGAGCGGCCGATGCCGATCACGACGCATGGTCCAGCACGACTTTCACGGGCCAGTCGCCGCCGTCGAGCGGCTCGATCGCGTCGAAGAGGTTGCGCGGCATATCGAGCGCCAGGAAGTCGCAGCCGAAACGGATCGCCTGGCGCGGCACTGCGCGCAGCGCCTCACCAATCCCGGTGGGCGGTCCGCTCGCCACTACCACATAGCTGATCTCGCCGGTCGCGCATTCGACAAGCCCCTCGACCGCCTTCCCCACGCGGTCGCCGACGCTGTCGACGACGGGCATCCCGGCCAGGCCGGTGGCAGTGAACAGCGATGGCGCGGCGGCGCGCCGGCTCGCCTCGGAGGCGGACTTCCCGCCATCCTCATAGACGCGCTGGCGGCCCAGCCAGCGCCAGATTCCCACCGCGTTGACGAGCGTCAGGAAGCAGTTGGTCGCGAGCAAATTGGTCTGTCCGCTGGAAAGGCCGACCGTCGCCCAGCCGAGCGATCCGACGGTGAAGACGACGAAGCCCCATCCCGTCAAACGGGCACCGAGGTTCGCGGCGGTCATCATCGCCGCGATCATGGTCGCGCAGGGCGCTACCCAGCCAGCAATCGCAATAAGCGTGGCGACCTCCCATGATAGTCCGGTCGCGACGCGCAGGTCGCGGCCTTTGCCAAAGTGGCGCGTCGCCCTATGGCGTCGGTGCGCTGCTCAACTCGAAAGCGGGCACGGCGTTCCTCAGAAATCTCGCGCTCGCTCAGGCACTTGCTTCAGGTTAAACCCCTAGGCGACGGTTGGGAGCATGGTTGCAGCAACAGTTTGTTACAATCCGGCCGCTCGGGCGTTGCAGCGTTTCCCAATGAGGAAGCCAGATTTGCCGATGCCACTCCCAGCCGACCGCAAGACCATGTTGGAAAGTCGCCGCGCCATGAAGATGGCCCGGTCCGCGCACGCCTTCGTCCGCGGCAACACCGCCAAATTCTACGAATGGCTGGCGGCATCGCCCGCCGCGCGCCGGGTCCCGCAGGGGCCGGCGATATGGATTTGCGGCGACTGCCACCTCGGCAATCTCGGACCGCTCGCCAACGAACTGGGCGACGTGGAAATTCAGATCCGCGACCTCGACCAGGCCGTCATCGGAAATCCGGCCCACGACCTGATTCGCCTGGGCCTGTCGCTCGCGACGGCGGCACGCGGTTCCGATCTTCCGGGTGTCGTGACCGCTCGAATGATGGAGGAAATGGTGGATGGCTATGGCGCGGCGCTGCGCGATCCCGATCGGGGCGACCCCGGTGTGGAGCCCGAGCTCGTCCGCAGCGTCAAGCGGCGAGCGCTGGGACGCCGCTGGAAACACCTTGCCAAGGAGCGCCTGGACGCGATCGAGCCGAGGCTGCCGCTGGGCAAGCGCTTCTGGGCGCTGGACCCCGACGAGCGTGCCGCGCTGCAAAGCCTGTTCGAGGATGGCGATGTCGCGCGGCTGATCCTGTCGCTCGACCGCAAAGGGAAGGCGCGCAGCGTCCGGCTCGTCGATGCAGCCTATTGGATGAAAGGCTGCAGCTCGCTCGGGTCGCTGCGTTTCGCGGCGATCGTCGGCTTGGAGACGGGCAAGGGGAAATCGGAATACGCCTTGATGGATTTGAAAGAGGCGGTCGAGCCGATCGCGCCGGCCTATCGGGGCGCCCGCCTGCCCAAGGACCAGGGGGAAAGGGTTGTCACCGCCGCGAAGGCACTCTCGCCTCACCTCGGCTCGCGCATGATGCCCGTGCATATGCTGGGCCGCAGCCTGGTGCTGCGCGAACTGGCGCCCCAGGACCTCAAGATCGAAGTCGAGCAGTTCAGCCAGGGACAGGCGATTAAGGCTGCACGCTATCTCGCCTTCGTGGTGGCCAAGGCGCATGCGAGGCAACTCGACGCCCATGACCGCAAGGCGTGGGGGGAGGCGCTTGACGCCGACCGGCGCGGATTGATCGACGCCCCCTCTTGGCTCTGGGAGAGCGTCGTTTCCCTCGCAGGGAGCCACGAGGCGGGGTATCTTGAGCATTGCAGGCGCTACGCGCTGGCCGCCTGACGCACGCCCTTCCTTGCGATCGTCGCGTCCCCGGTGGCGGACGGCCTGACTCTGCCGGCGAAAGGGAACTGGGTGCATTCGCGTCGGTTGGAAGCGCGAATTCCGACGGGAGCAAATCACATGACGACGACTCCGACAGAAGCCGCCGGCGCCGCCGCGGCGCCCGAGGCGCCCGAGGCGGCGTCGCCCTCGGCACTGTCTCACATCGCCAGCCGCATCGGCACCTCGAGCAATGCCCTTGTCGACCAGGGTATCGCGCGGCTTGGCCGGATTGCCGAAGAGCGAAAGGCAGGAGCTGCCGATGCCATCGGCACCGTCGTCGAGATCGTGCGCCAGTTCGGCGACGATGCCGGGGAAAGATTTGGCGATACTGCCGGAAGCGCCGTCCATCGTGGTGGAGACGCCCTCGATCGGCTCGCGAAGACGGTGCGGAACACGCAACTGGACGAAATCGCCGACGGCACGCGGCGCGTCATCGGGCGCAACCCGGTGATCGCGATCGGCGCGGCCTCGCTGCTGGGCTTCGCGGCCGGACGCATTTTCAAGGCCGGGCTGGTTCGGTCCGGGTCCGGTAGCCAGGCACGCGCAAAGGAGGCGCTCGCATGACCCGTCAGACCGCTACGAAGCTCAACGCCGCCACGAGTCAGGCACGGGGCGCGCACAAGGCACGCCGCATCGACACAGGCCGCGCCGTGATCGCCGGCGCTGGCGGTCGCCTCGGCCGGCTGGCATCGGCAGGTGCGCGGCAGGTCGCGGAAAATCCGATTACCGCCGCGCTTGGTGCCGCCACGATCGGCGCCGGAATCGCGCTGCTGTTGCCCGTAACGCGCCGCGAAGCCGAGGTTCTCGGTCCGCTCGCGGACACGCTGGAGGACGTCGCGCGCGGCGCCACGGAGAGTGCGATCGATATCGGCCGGCAGGAAGTGAAGGAGTTGGCGCAGACTGCGATTGCGGGCGTCGGTGGCGCCATGGTCGAATCGATGCTGGCTGGCGACACCGCCACAGGCGGCAAGTCCTAGCGTTGTGTTTCGCCGGTGCCGTGGGGACTTCGGTTGCCAGCCGTTGCTGCCCATTCTGATGACGACCGGCTATAACGAGGATCTTGTCGCGGATATTCCGCGCGGCACACAGCTCGACGTGGTCGGCAAGCCCTATCGCAAGGGGAGCTAGCGGACCGGGTTCGGATCGCGCTCGACCGCCGCAGCAGCCGGCGCGGGACGATATGGGCGACTTCGGACCCAAGGAGGGCTAGGCGGCGTCTCGCACGTCGACCAGCCCGGCGAAGGTGCCGCGGATCGACGGATCGGCATCCCGGCAAAGTGCGGCGATACGGCCGCCGAACTGGTCCTGCGTCTCCTGGAAGCTGCGGCGGGCCATCGACCATTCGCCGAATTCGCGCCGCGTGGTTTCGCGCCGCGAGAGAAGCACCAGCGCATGGTGGCGAGGGTCGGCGATGATGCGAAGGAAGACGTCCTCGACCGCGGTCTTCGGTCCTTCGAGCGCCTGGAGAAACCGACGCCCATCGGTGTAGAGAAGGCCGGTGATCTCGTCGCGCGCATTGTTGCGCTGCGCCTGTGCAAGGAGCTGGTCGAGATCGATGACTTCGTTCTTGCGCGCCGAGCTGATGTAGAGAAGTTGCAGCATCGAATTCTCCTTGCAGAAGTCATCTGGGCGCTAACCACCTAATAAATCACGAATTAACCCAGATCAGGCTCGGGCCGAATGGTAGTGCCGGGGGGCGCGCGCGATTGGGTAAGAGACTCGGCTTGGCAGCAGGCCGGCCGAGCGAAGATCATGTCTCGCCGTGCGACGCCGGATCGGCAACCAACAGGACGCCGCGGTCGGATGCGGCCAGCTCGACCTGGTCGAGTTGGCGCAAAAGATCTTTGAACCCTCCGTCGGCCGGCACGGGTATCGCGCCCCGGAAGCTCGCTCCCAGCCGGTCCAGGTCCTGCCGGGTAAGCAGACCAATGGCGACGATTCGAGAATCCGACACAATGATTTCCTGCACTTAGCTGACTTCAGGGCATGCTTTCCAGGCGGTGATATCAACCCCTTGGCAACGCGCACGTTCCGCCCACAGCCATAAGCGGCCCGCCGTTCTGAGCCATGCCCGCCTCTCGGAGCCGCTCTGGCCGCTACGCAACCTTCGGCCCGGAGGAGCCGGACAATCTCCAGCAATCTCCGCCTTCTAGCGGGATTTGCGCGGCCGCGCCCATGCGCGCTATGGCGGCGCAGCGCCTTCTTTTCAGGAAATAATATGGTCCAATCGCCGCTCGAGGATCCTGTCGCAAACCGGTTCGAGATACTGGTCCAGTCGGTGATCGACTATGCGATCTACATGCTCGATCGCGAAGGCCGGATCGTCACCTGGAATGCGGGTGCCGAGCGGCTCAAGGGCTATGCCGCGGAGGAGATCGTCGGCGAGCATTATTCGCGCTTCTTCACGCCGGAGGATCGCGCGGCCGGGCTTCCGGCCAAAGCGCTCGCCAAGGCGGCCGACGAGGGCCGCTCTGAGGTCGAGGGCTGGCGGGTGCGCAAGGACGGCAGCCGGTTCTGGGCGCATGCCGTGCTCGACCCGATCCGCGCCGAGGATGGGACGCTGGTCGGGTTCGCCAAGATCACGCGCGACATCACCGAGCGGCGCCAGCTCGAACAGGCGCGCCTGGCCAGCGAACTGCAATTCCGCATGCTCGTACAGGGCGTGCACGACTATGCCATCTACATGCTCGATCCGGGCGGGCGCATCACCAGTTGGAACGCCGGCGCCCGCGCGATCAAGGGCTATGAGGAGCAGGAGGTGCTGGGCCAGCATTTCTCGCTCTTCCACACCGAAGACGATCGCGTGCGGGGCACGCCGGCCATGGCGCTCGAGACGGCACTGCGCGAAGGCAAGTTCGAGGCCGAGGCTCGCCGGGTCCGCAAGGATGGATCGCTGTTCTGGGCCCATGTCGTCATCGATCCGATCTACGACGAGGCCGGCACCCATATCGGCTTCGCGAAGATCACGCGCGACGTGACCGAGCGCAAGCTCGCGCAGGACGAGCTGCGCGACACCCAGGCCGCGCTCCTCCAGTCGCAGAAGCTCCAGGCACTCGGCGAGCTGGCTGGGGGTATCGCGCACGACTTCAATAATCTGATGACCGTCATTCGCGGCTCGACCGATTTCCTTCTGCAGCAGCCGGACCTGCCCGCGGAGAAGCGTAACCGCTATCTCCACGTCATGCTGGAGACCGCCGAGCGCGCCGCCAGCCTGACCTCGCAGCTCTTGGCCTTTGCGCGGCGCCAGCCGCTCGAGCCCGAGGTTCTTGATCTGAGCGTGCGTCTCGATGCGGTGGCCGAGATGCTCCAGCGTACGCTGGGCGGCAATGTCGCGCTCGAGCTCGACCTGGCGCCGGCACTCTGGCCGGTCGAGATCGATCCGACGGGACTCGAGACTGCGTTGCTCAACGCGGTGCTGAATGCGCGCGATGCGATGCCGAACGGAGGCCGGATCCGTCTCGTGACGAGCAACCTGTCGCGGCCCGAGGGCGACATGGTATGCCTTGCGATAAGCGATACCGGCGAGGGTATCGCGCCCGAGAAGCTGGAGCGCGTGTTCGAGCCTTTCTTCACGACCAAACCGGCCGGAAAGGGCACCGGGCTCGGCCTGTCCCAGATCCATGGGTTCGCCGTGCAATCCGGGGGTTCCGCAACGATCGAATCGGAGCTCGGCCAGGGCACGACGGTCCGCATCCTGCTGCCCCGGACCGACAAGCCGGCGCAAAAGGCGGCAGAGCTCGATCCCCAGGTCTCGATTTCCGCCGGCCTCAAGGTCCTGCTGGTCGAGGATAGCGACCATGTCCGCTATTTCGCGCGACAGCTGCTAGAGGATCTTGGTTGCGAGGTGGTCGAGGCTGCGAGCGGCGAGGAAGCGCTCGAGCGCCTGAAAGACAACTCGGTCGACCTGATATTCTCCGACATCGTCATGCCGGGCATGAACGGCTTGGAATTGGCCAAGCGCGTGCGCGAGCAGAACGATCGGGTCGCGGTGCTGCTGGCGAGCGGCTATAGCAGCAAGCAGTTCATTCCGGCGGACCAGCGGGAATTTCCCATTCTTCGCAAGCCATACAAGCTCCAGACGCTTGCGGTGGCGATCCGCACGTTACTGGCGCAGGGCAACTAGGCGGCGGTCGGCCCCGGACACCACCGTCGGTTCGGGGCGATGGGCAGAGAGGATCGAGGAGAGATTCGACCCGGCCGGCAAGAACATATAAGGAACATCGTTCCTCTTGCCGACTCGTCCCATGTCCAGCCCTTCTTATGTCGAACTCCAGGTAACCACGCATTTCAGCTTCCTGCGCGGTGCCTCCTCGCCTGAGGAATTGTTTGCCGCAGCGGCACTGCTAGGTCTCCCCGCGCTCGGTATCGCCGATCGCAACTCGGTCGCGGGAATCGTTCGCGCCTGGGACGCCCAGAAGGCGACCGGCGTGCGCTCCATCGCCGGCTGCAGGCTCGATCTGGCCGATGGCACTGCGCTGCTCGTCTATCCGACCGACCGGGCCGCATGGAGCCGGCTCACGCGTCTGCTTTCGATCGGCAAGAGCCGCGCCGGCAAGGGCGCCTGTCATCTCGACTGGGGCGATATCGAGACCTGGAACCAGGGACTTATCGGCGTGTTGGTTCCGGACCGGGCCAATGCCGATGCTCAGGCGGCATTGGACCGGACCAGCCGTATCTTCGCCGACCGATCCTATCTGGCGCTTGCGCTGCGCCGCGGCCCGCGCGACGCGGTGCGGCTGCGCGACCTGTCCGAGATGGCGGCGAAGGCGCGGGTCGCCACCGTGGCGACCGGTGACGTGCTCTATCACGCGGCGGAGCGGCGTTTGCTGCAGGACGTGGTCACCTGCATCCGGGAGAAATGTACGGTCGACGCGCTGGGCGACCGCCGCGAAAGGATCGCCGACCGGCACCTGAAGACCGGCGCGGAGATGGAGCGGCTGTACCGCCGCTATCTGGGCGACACGCGTCCGGTCGCACGAAGCCTTGAGATTGCGGAGCGCTGCAGCTTCGACCTCGAGCACCTCCGCTATCAATATCCCGACGAGATCAAGGGGGCGGGGCGCACTCCCCAGGAGGAGCTTGAGCGGCTGACCTGGGAGAAGGCCCCCGGGCGCTATCCGGACGGCGTGACGCCGAAGATCCGCGCGCAGCTCGAGCATGAACTGCGCCTCATAGGCCAGCTCGACTACGCGCCCTATTTCCTGACCGTGCATTCGATCGTCGCCTTCGCGCGCTCGCGGGACATCCTTTGCCAGGGCCGGGGCTCGGCCGCCAACTCGGCGGTATGCTATTGCCTCGGCATCACCTCGATCGATCCGGTCCGCTCCGAGCTTCTCTTCGAGCGCTTCGTCAGCGTCGAGCGCAGGGAGCCGCCGGATATCGACGTCGATTTCGAACATGAGCGGCGCGAGGAAGTGATCCAGTGGATCTACGATACTTATGGCCGTGATCGCAGCGCGCTCACGGCCGTCGTCAGCCGCTACCGCGCGCGCGGGGCGGTACGCGAGGTCGGCAAGGCGCTGGGGCTTAGCGAGGACATGACTGCCGGGCTGGCGAGCCAGGTCTGGGGCTGGAGCCGCGAGGGTGTCACTTCCGTCCAGGCCGAGGAACTCAATCTCGACATGGCCGATCCCCGGCTCGCGCTCACGCTCGAGCTGGCGCGGCAGCTGATCAACACGCCGCGGCACCTCTCCCAGCACCCCGGCGGCTTCGTGCTGACCCGGGACCGGCTCGACGACCTGGTGCCGATCGAGCCCGCCGCGATGGAGCACCGCCAGGTCATCGAATGGGACAAGGACGACATCGACGCTTTGGGCTTCATGAAGGTCGACGTGCTGGCACTCGGCATGCTGAGCTGCATGCGGCGCGCGTTCGAATTCCTCGAGGCCGACAAGGGCGTCGCGCTCGACCTCGCGACCATCCCGGCGGAGGATCCGGCTACCTATGCGATGATCCGCAAGGCCGACACGCTCGGCGTCTTCCAGATCGAGAGCCGCGCGCAGATGGCGATGCTGCCGCGCATCAAGCCGCGCACCTTCTACGACCTGGTGATCGAGGTCGCGATCGTGCGCCCGGGCCCGATCCAGGGCGACATGGTCCATCCCTATCTCCGGCGTCGCGAGGGCAAGGAGGCGGTCACCTATCCGAAGGAGGAGCTGCGCCGCGTGCTCGAGAAGACGCTCGGCGTACCGCTCTTCCAGGAGCAGGCGATGCGCGTTGCGATCGAATGCGCCGGCTTTTCGGCGAGCGAGGCGGACCTGCTCCGCCGCGCCATGGCGACGTTCAAGCTGACCGGCGGCGTCAGCCATTTTCGCGACAAGCTGATCGACGGCATGGTCTCGCGCGGATACGCCCATGGCTTCGCCGAGAAGACCTTCAAGCAGATCGAGGGATTCGGCAGCTATGGCTTTCCCGAGAGCCATGCGGCGAGCTTCGCGCTCATCGCCTATGCCTCGAGCTGGATGAAATGCCATCATCCCGACGCCTTCTGCGCAGCGTTGCTCAATGCCCAGCCGATGGGTTTCTACGCGCCCGCACAGATCGTCCGGGACGCCCGCGAGCACGGCGTCGAGGTGCGCCCGATAGACGTCAACGCCAGCCGCTGGGACTGTACGCTGGAGCCGACCGACGGGCGCTACATGGCGGTGCGCCTGGGCCTGCGCATGGTTCGCGACCTCGCCAATGCCGATGCGGCTGCGATCGTCGCCGCGCGGGGCGACGGGCGATATGCCAGCGTAGAGGAAATCCAGCGGCGCGCCGGAATCGGCGCCGGCGCGCTCAACCGTATCGGCGAGGCCGATGGGTTCGGCTCGCTGGACCAGACGCGACGGAGCGGTCTTTGGCAGGTCCGGGGTCTGGCGGATGCGCCGCTGCCGTTGTTTGCGGCCGCCGACCGGCGTGACCAGGCCTGGCGCGACGAGGCCGTCGAGCCCGAGGTGATACTGACGCCGATGGGCGAGGGCCAGGAAGTGGTCGAGGATTATCGCAGCACGAGCCTGTCGCTGCGCGCGCATCCGCTCTCCTTCCTCCGCAAGGAACTTGCCGACAGGCATATCCTGCCCTGCTCGGCGACCCGGACGACGAGGGACGGCCGCTGGATCAATCTCGCGGGACTGGTCCTGGTCCGGCAGAAGCCGGGCTCGGCCAGGGGCGTGATGTTCATCACGATCGAGGACGAAACCGATATCGCCAACCTCGTCGTCTGGACCGGCGTCTTCGAGAAATATCGCAGCGTCGTGCTCGGCGCCTCGATGATGGGTCTTCGCGGAAAGGTGCAGCGCGAAGGCGACGTCATCCACGTCATCGCCGAGCGGCTCGACGACCTGTCCTCGCTGCTGGCGAGCGTCGGGAGCCGGCGCGAGGTCGCCGACATCTACCGCGTCGCGCGGGCCGATGTGGTCAGGCACGGCCAGGGCCCCGATCCGCGCGATCCGGCGGAGCGGCCGCTCGGCCGCAATCCTCGCGATATCTATATCCCGGACCTCCGCCTGGGATCCGGCATCATTCCCGGACAGCCGACCGAGGGCATCAAGATCAAGCCACGGGACTTCCGCTAGATCGGCGGTCAGCCACTCGGGCCGGGCCCGGTCACGCCAGCTACCTCGATGTCTTGCGCCGAGCCCGGGATACGACCGGGCTCGATGCTGTTGCTACCGTCCACCGACTCCTGCGGCGCCTCGGCGCGCTCCGTGCGCGCGAACTCGGCGGCACCCGCGCTCGAATCGCGGTCGCTCACCTGCGCGAGCGGATCCTCCTCGCCGGTCTGGGGGATGCCATCGGCATCCTGCCGTCCCGGATCGTCTCCGGCCGGTACAGCCGCGGCCGCGTAGCTGGCGCTCTCATCGGCGATACCGGCATCGAGGCTGCGTACGGCAGTCTCGCGGAAATCCTGGGGACTGGCCCCTTGGGGAACATGATCGGTCATATGTCTCTCCTAGTCCTTTCCCAACCGTCCCGCCGGGTGCCCGTTCCGGGCCTCAGGCGGCCGCGCGCATCCCATCGGTCCGCGCGCACCACAGGCCGCTCTCGAGCGGCGGCAAATCCGCGTCGGCCTCGTTTAGCCGCCAGGCTTCGTCGAGCAGGCGCTCCGAGCGCATCACATGACGGTCGCGCGCGTCGACGGACTGCGCACTCCTAGCCCGGCGAAGCTCCGTTTCGGATTGGGCGATGAGGCGGTCTATCTCGGTCATGGCACGCTCCAATGCCCCCATCGACAGAACGAGGAGCCATCGGCGCGGGTTCCTGGGAAGGCGTCAGCTCCGGAGTGGCAGGGCCCGGCCGGGCTTCGAGAGGCGTCGTCGCCCGAAAAAATGCGCGCGATGTCAGCTCCTTGCGATTGAAACAGAGGCACCGGCATCCCACATCCAAGCCATCGTCAACAACGGAAAGGAGGTGGTCGGATGTCTCATTGTCACATGCCGCTCGCGGCAAATTCTCTGAGCATGGCCTCCACCGCGGGGGTCCGGCTCGGCTGAGCTGTCCGCGTTCGGATGACAATGGAAGGGCCGTCCGAAAGGGCGGCCCTTCGCGTTTCACCCGCCGGCACCCAGGAGCGCGCCGCGCGTTCCCGTGCAGAGAGGATCGGAAATGGCCAATGGCTGGGCGCAGGATGGCGCCGTCCAGGAGCAGATCGAGGATACCGTCACCGACGCAGTGAGCCTTGCGCGGGCGAGACTCGCGACCGGCGAAGGCACGCGGTATTGCGAGGATTGCGGAGAAGAGATTCCCGAGGCCCGGCGCAAGGCGCAGCCGGCAAGCCGCACCTGCATTCCTTGCCAGTCCGATCGCGATGCGGCGGTCCGCTCCACCGGAATCAACCGGCGCGGGAGCAAGGACAGCCAGTTACGCTGATGGTAGAAAAGATAGGTCCCGCCGGCAAATATCCGGTGACGCCGGACCGTCGGTACTTCGTCGTGCGCGGCCGGCTCTGGCGGATGGCCAACCCCGCTTTGCCTGACGGCGAGCGAGAGACGCTCGTGCATACCCTGATGGCTGCCAGGCGGGCGGTCGGCGTTGCGAAGCGGCGGGACGATCCATCCGGAGAGGCCGAGGCGCGCGCCGCGGTCGATCGCGCGAAGCATGCCTTGGGCGAGCGCGGGCCGGTCTGGTGGGACGACGGCGCGCCGGACCTGAACAGGCGCATGGCAAGGACCACCGACTACGCCGAATGGTTCGCCGGTCTTGAGGACGCGGTCCGTCCTGGTCAATCCGATAGTTCGACCCACACGGGGGCGTGATCGCTCGTTTTCTCCCAGCCACGCGGGCGCCTGTCGACTTCCGCGGCGACCAGTCTTCGGGCAGCGACCGGGTTGAGCAGAAGGTGATCGATCCGCAGTCCCGCGTTCCTCTCGAACGCAAAGCGCAGATACTTCCAGAAGGTGTAGATCGTCTCATCCGGATGCATGTGGCGCAGCGCGTCCGTCCATCCCTGGTCGAGGACCCTGAAATAGGCTTGCTTCACCTCCGGGGCGAAAAGCGCGTCGTCGCGCCAGCGGTCGGGCACATAGACGTCCAGATCGGTCGGCATGACGTTATAGTCGCCCGCGACGATCACCGGTGCGTCCAGCGCGCCCAGCCCGGCCATGTGCTGGTGCAGGCGCTCGAACCAGCGCAGCTTGAAGTCGAATTTCGGTCCCGGCCGCGGATTGCCGTTGGGAAGGTAGAGACCAGCGATAAGCACTCCGCCGATCGCGGCCTCGAGATAGCGGCTTTGGGCGTCCTCGGGGTCGCCGGGCAGCCCTCGCCGCGTCTCGTGGATTTCGCCGATCCTGCTGAGGAGCGCGACGCCGTTCCAGCGGCTCTGCCCGTGCCAGACCACATCATAGCCGAGATCCCGGATGGGCTTTTCCGGAAACCTGTCCTGCGGGGCCTTCAACTCCTGAAGGCATACGATGTCGGGTTCGGCCAGCTTCAGCCAGCGCAGCAGCACCGGTAGCCGGCCGTTCACGCCGTTCACATTGTAGGTGGCGATCCTCACAGGTCCGGGAGTTCCTGATCGGCGCGACCCCAGTTGGACAGCGCCTTGGACTCGGCGCGCCGTATCAGCTCGCCCGCGTTTCGGATGCAGAAGTGTGAAGGCTTGTCGATCGTCTCCATTTCCTTCCAGGTGATCGGCGCCGCCACGGGCGCCCCCTCCCGGGCACGCACGGCATAGGGCATCACTGCGGTCGCCCCGCGCTGGTTGCGCAGATAATCGACGAAGATCCGGCCCTTGCGCTGTAACTTCGGCAGCGCCGCCGTGAAATTCTCCGGGTCGCTTTGCGCGACCGCAAGCGCCAGCCGGTGCGCGAAGTCCTTCACCTCCGGCCACTCCGCGCGCGGAGTCAGGGGCGCGATGACGTGCACGCCCTTGCCGCCGGTCAGCATGGGGAAGGTCTCGAGCCCGATCGAGCGCAGGATATCGCGGAAATGGAAGGCGGCTGTCCTCACATTCTCGAAGTCTAGGCCAACGTCCGGGTCGAGGTCGAGCACCAGCCGGTCGGCCTTTTCGACATCCTCGATCCTTGCACCCCAGCCGTGAAACTCGATCGTGCCCATCTGGACGCACGTCATCAGGCCGGCGGGCGTGTCGATATAGAGATAGGGCTCCTCATGGCCGTCCTTCTCCTGGATGCCGACATGCCGGACGGCATCCCCGAAGCTCCCCGCATCATGCTTCTGGACGAAGCATTTCCGGGTCCGGCCCTGCGGGCATCGCACCAGACTGATCGGTCGCGATCCGACCCAGGGCAGCATGATCGGCGCGACCGCCTCGTAATAGTCCGCAAGTTCGCCTTTCGTGATCGCGCTCTCCGGATAGATCACACGTTCGCGATTGCTGATCTTCACGCCTGAACCGGGCGCGCCCGCCGTGGCGGCAGGCGCTTCCGTCTCCAGCACCACCGCCTCGGGCTTCTTGTCGGCCCGAAGACCCAGATAGCTGGGATGACGCAGCGTCCCCTCGTTGGTCATCTCGGTATAGGCGATCTCCGCGACGAGCTTCGGCACGATCCAGTGTGCGCCCCGAACCTCGGCGCGCGGGGCCTCGACGGTTGGACCCTCGATCTCGAGGGGGCGCATCAACTCAATGAGCCGGAATAGTTCGTCGGTGCCGAAGCCGGTCCCGACCTTGCCCGCGTAGCGAAGATGGCCTTGATCGTGGAGACCAAGGATGAGCGAACGGAAAGTTCGCGACTTGTCCGAAGGCGTCCAGCCGACGATCACGAATTCCTGCCGCTTGATGCACTTGGTCTTGACCCAGCTTCCCGAGCGCGACCCGACATATTCGCTCGACGCAAGCTTGGAGATCACGCCCTCGAGACCGGCCCCGCAGAACTGGCCGAGCAGCCGCTCGCCATTGCCGACGATATGTTCGGAGTAGCGCAGGCGGCTTGAGCCCTCGGGAAGGATCGCCTGGGGCCTCTGCTTCCGCTCGAGGAGTGGAAGGCCGGTCAGGTCCTCGCCGTTCAGCTCGAGCAGATCGAAGGCATAGAAGTCGATCCGCCCCGGCGCGCCCTTGAGCGCATTCTGGAGCGCCTGGAAGCTGGACCGGCCGTCCCTGTCGAGCACGACCGCCTCGCCGTCGACCAACGCCGAAGAGACAGCGAGCGACCGTGCCTCCTCCAGGATCGCCGGGTAGCGATCGGACCAGTCGAGGCCGGAGCGAGTATATCCGCGCGCATCGCCGCCGCCGATCGCGATGAGCGTGCGGTACCCATCATACTTCATTTCATGAAGCCAGCGATCGCCCGCGGGAACGGTGTCGACGAGCTGGGCGAGTTGCACGGGGCGAAACGCCGGCGGCTTCTGGACATCCTTGAGGGAGTAGCCTTTGCGGCGCCGGGGAGGATCGACGGATTTGACGGCCATGCGTGCCATCTCTCCTAGACTCGATTCAGCAACGGTTCGTTCCGATCCGACGCAACTCTCCGGAAACTCACGGGAATCGGAAGCGTTGGGCCCTCAGCAAAAGAGGAGGCCGACATGGCGGACAACAAGACCCTGCGCGCGCCGCAGGACAGCTCCCGCATCGCAATGGGTGAGGATTACGAGGTGCAATATTGGACGGACAAGTTCGGCGTGAGCCGAGAACGTCTGCAGGAGGCCGTCGATGCCGTCGGCAACGGAGCCGATGCGGTCGAAGCCTATTTCAAACGATAGGCGGTAGTCGCTCGATCCGCCCGGATGCTACCAGGGCAATTCCTCGATGAAGAGGATCATTTCCTGAAAGGCCGCACCTTCGAAGCCAATTCCGCCATCCGCTTCGACAAGCGGGTGGCGGGCCGTCGCTTCGATCGCCGCTTCCGGATCTGATTGCCGTAGCGGGTCGTGCAGAGCCGTCCATTTCGCGAGAGCCGTAACGCGTGCGTGCAGCGCCGCACCGGCGATCGCTACGTCGGAAAAGCCCGCATCGAGCGCGTAGGTCTGAAGCGCAACCGCCTGTGCAAGCGGATCGTCGCGTTGCCGCTCCGGTAACCCCGCAACGATCTGGAGCGCTGCGGCGATCTGGGGGCCTGTCAGCGCAACCGAATTGAGTTGCGCGGTCGCCGCGGAGGCTAGCTGGACGGGCGCGGTCATGGGAGATGTCTGGCTGAACATGTGCGATCTCGATCAAAGAGCCAGCATGCGCTGGCGGTCGGCGAGGCCCCGCTTGCCCACTTCCTCGATCTGATAGCTGTGCTTGGGCAGCGCCCTCAGCAGCTCGGATTGGGGTTGAGTGAGGTCGAGCCAGGCCATGTTCTCACGCCGGAGCAACACGGCGCCCTGACGCTCCTGGTAGAAGAAGATGTCCGGATTGGCCGGAATCGTGATGATCGCGTAGCTGACGTCACGCTCGCCCGAGCTGGGGCGCCAGATCCCGGCGAGATAGAAGAAATTCCCGTCGTCGAGCGTGACGCGGAACTTGCGCTCGCCATTGGTCACCTGGAATTCGCTCGCTGGCACCAGGCAGCGCTGATGGGGGAATGTCCGGCCTTCGGAGCGAATGAACCTGAATGGCTTGCCGTCCGGCTCCCACGGCTCGAGCCCCCAGCTGGCCTCGATCGCCTGGGGCTTGCCCGACCGCGGGTTGCGCCGGATGATGATCTTGCGGCTGCCAAAGGGTGCATCCGACTCGAAGGGACTCGCTTGCATGATGAGAACATAATGCGAACGAATCCTGCTTGCAAATCGAGGATCTCTCATGTGCAATGACTATCGCCTCGAGGTGGACATCGCCTCGATCATGGAGGATTTCGACGAGCTAGAGATCGACATCGATACGCCGGAGGGCACACCCAATGTGGCCGCGCGCGAGGACATCAAGATCACCGATGTCGCTCCGATCGTCACCAATCCGCAGGGCGAGAGCGGGCGAGGCGCACTGGTCAACAGGCGATGGAGCTGGCCGGGACCGACGGGCAAGCCGGTCTATAACTATCGCGCGGAGGGCCGCGAGTTCGCGGCCAATCGGTGCCTCATCCTCGCCGACGGGTTCTACGAATTTACCAAGTCCGATGATTCGAAGCAGAAACGTCAGAACAAGTGGCTGTTCACGCTCAATGATCACGACTGGTTTGCCATTGCCGGGATCTGGCGCAGGGATCCGGTGATCGGCGAGGCCTTTACGATGCTGACGTTGGATGCTGGTCCCGATGTAGCGCCATATCACCATCGACAGGTCATTCCCCTCGCGCGCGATCAATGGGCAGCGTGGCTCGACCCTGCTACTCCCGCCGCAGACGCGCTGCGCATCCTTCCGGCCGGCAGTCTCACGGTCTGCCAGGTTCACGGTACTCCGCCCGCCGAGCCTTTGCCGACGCTTCTCTAGACGTTACTCGCCGCCATCCTCCGGCACCGTGCTGGACCTAACTCAATATGTACCAACGCGAGCCGTCGGTGTGTTCGGCGGCGGCAGCCTCCTACAAGTTCACCATAGAAAGTTCTTGGGCTCGCGCCGATGTCAGTATGGACATTTCGGGTGACATAGAGCATATATTCGGTGTCGAAGAGATAAGGAGAAGGTTGGTAGCTCAGGACTCGAACCGTTGACACGAAATTATTTTGTTGTGCTATTTGTGGCTACAATTTCTGCGTTAGAAATAGTTTGAGAAATCATCTCAAATTGATGTCAATATTTATTCGGTTCTCTTCTGGGCACCATTTTCCCTTAACGCATCCAAGGCGGGCGGGATCGCCCGAGAGGGCGGTTCCCGGAGGGCGTTCGCAGCGACGAACTGATGCGGGATTTATTTCACCGCTTGCTCTGGCCGGGACGCGAACGCCATGTCGGCGCGCCGTTCCGACGGATGCTCGGCGACTGCCGGTGCCGGTTGGCCGGCTCCGTGTGAGAGGCCGGGAGGCGGATCGCTCCCTCAGCGCGCGCAAATCTATTGAACAGTGTAAAGTTCAGGGGCAGGTTGGCCCTGTGGCACGCCGGTCCGATCATACCCGGGACGAGCTCCGGACCATGATAGTCCATGAGGGGCATCGTCAGATCTCAGACGTGGGCTTTGCGCGGTTCTCCGCGCGTGAGGTGGCGAAGCGGATCGGCTACTCGATCGGCACGGTCTACAATGTGTTCGGCAGCCACGACATGCTGATCGTCGCGATCAACGCGCGCACGCTGGCGCAGTGGCAGGCACATGTCGAGGCGCGCCTCGCGGTGGCGACCGGGGACCGCCTTCGCGCGCTGGTCGAGGCCTATTTCGAGTTCGCCATCCTGCATCGCCACGCCTGGACGGCGCTGTACGATCACCGGCTGCCCGACGATGTCGAGGCGCCCGAATATTATCGCGATCATATCCGCGCGCTCACCGGGATCGTCCGCGACGAGATCGCCGCTGCCCTGCCGCCCGAGCGCCGGGACGAAGCCGGGGCGCTCACCCGATCGCTGCTGGCGACCGTCCACGGCCATTGCTTCTTCACGCTCAACGGCACCTTCGCGCTGCTCGGCGAGACCGATCCGCTAGACACCGTCCAGGCCCGCGTGCTCGAGGCAATTCGTTGCGCCCCCTTTACAAGTAAATAGACACTGTTCAATATATTCGCATGAATGCGACTCGGGGCCTCGCTTTTCGCTTCGCTGGCAGCGGTGTCGCGCTGCCCGGGACTGCCGTTCCTTCGGTGGAAATCGACGCCCGGCTCGGCCGGGATCCCGGCTGGACCGAAGCGAATTTCGCAATCGCCACCCGCTATTGGGCGCAGGGCGACGAAACCAGTTCCTCGCTTGGCGCGGCTGCTGCGTCGGCGGCGCTGGCGGCGGCGAACTGGGATGCCGGCGATCTCGATGTGGTGATCTCGGCATGCGGCGTGATGGAGCAGCCGATTCCGGGCAACGCCCCGCTGATCCAGCGCCGGCTCGGCATCGGCGCGAGCGGCATTGCCGCGTTCGACGTCAATGCGACCTGCCTCTCGTTCCTCGTCGCGCTCGACACGCTGCTGATGGGCATGGCGGTCGGCAAATGGCGGCGCGGCCTGATCGTGTCGGTCGACCTCGCTTCCGCCGCGCTCGATTTCGGCTCGCCCGAGGCGTCGGTGATCTTCGGGGATGGCGCGGCGGCGGTGGCGATCGAAGCCGACGGCCCCAGCCGCCTGCTCGCCTGCCGGCTGGCGACCTTTGGCGACGGGGCGGAATTGTGCCGGCTTGAATCGGGCGGCACCCGCATGCGCCCGGCCGAGGATCTGGACGCGTTCCTGGCGGTATCCAAGTTCCGGATGGACGGCCCGGCGCTGTTCGCCGCGACCGCCAAGCGCTTCCCGCGTTTCCTGCGCGACCTGCTCGCCGAGGGCGGGGTCGCGGCCGACGCGCTCGACACGATCGTGCCGCACCAGGCGAGCGCGGCGGCGATCGAGCATCTCAAGCGCTCGGTGCCGAACGGCCATGCCCGGACGATCGACATCTTCCGGGACCATGGCAACCAGATCGCGGCGGGCATGCCGCACGCGCTGCATGTCGCGCAGGGGCGCGGCCAGCTGACGCCGGGCAGCCACAGCCTGCTGATCGGTACGTCGGCCGGCGTATCGCTGGGCGGTGCGGTGATCCGCTGGTGAGCCGCCGCGTGCTGGTGACCGGTGCGACCGGCGGGCTGGGGCGCGAACTGGTCAGCCAGTTGCGTGCCGCCGGATATCAGGTGCGCGCGACCGGGCGCGACCGGGCGATCGGCGCGCAGCTCGAAGCGGAATTCCTGCCCGCCGATCTGGTCACCGATCCGCTCGAGCCGCTGCTGGACGATGTGGACATGGTGTTCCACCTCGCGGCGCTTTCCTCCCCCTGGGGATCGCGGGCGGCTTTCGAGGCGATCAACGTCACCGCGACCCGGCGGCTGGTCGATGCCGCGCGTGCCGCGGGGTGCGAGGGTCTGGTCTATGCCTCCACGCCCTCGATCTACGCCGAGCCGCGCGACCGCATCGGCCTGACCGAGGACAGCCCGGTCGGGCCGCGGTTCGCCAATGCCTATGCCGCGACCAAATATGCCGCCGAGCGGCTGGTCCTGGCGGCCGATGCGCCGGGCTTCCGCACGGTCGCGATCCGGCCGCGTGCGATCGTGGGGCCGCACGACACGGTGCTGCTGCCACGGATCCTGCGTGCGGGACGTCGCGGACGGTTTCCGCTGCCGGGCGGGGGCAATGCGCTGATCGAGCCGACCGATGTTCGCGACGCCGCAGCCGCCTTTGTCGCTGCCGGCCGCCGGCTGGCGACGGCCGGCGGGCAGGCGATCAACATATCGGGCGGCGATCCACAGCCGGTGCGCGCGCTGCTGGGCCAGTTGTTCGTGCGGATCGGAAGCGCGCCGCTTCTGGTGGCGGTGCCGACCGGTCTGGCGCTGGCGGTGGCCGGCGCGATGGAACGCGTTGCCGCGCTGCTGCCCGGCAGGCCGGAACCGCCGGTGACGCGTTACAGCGTCATGACCTTCGGTTTCTCGCAGACGATGCAGCTCGATCGCGCGCGCGATCTGCTCGATTGGGTGCCGCGCCATCGGATCGAGGCGATGATCGCCCATGCCTTGCCGGAGGCGCGCGATGCGTGAGGTGGAGGTCAGGCTGATCCGGGCGGGGCATTGCGTCCACCCGCAGCGCGCGACGATCCGCGACGGCAGCCTGCGGCCTGCGATCTTCCCCGCGCTTTCGATCCTGATCGTGCACCCGCAGGAAGGGCCGATCCTGTTCGATACCGGCTATGACCCGGCATTCTTCGCCGCGACCCGGCCCTATCCCGAGCGCTTCTATCGCTGGCTGACCCCGGCCACTCTGCCGCCGGGCGCCGATGTCGCAAGCCAGCTGCAGCGCTTCGGCTTCGATCCCGGCGATGTCCGCCATCTGGTCCTGTCGCATTTCCATGCCGATCATATCGCCGGCACCCATGCCTTCCCGAATGCCGCGATCCACTGCGCGCGTGCCGGGCTCGACGCGGCCTGCTCGAGCGGGCGGGTGAAGGCGCTGCTCGGCGGGGTACTGCCGGCCCTGCTCCCTGCCGATATCGCGGCGCGCGCGCGGTTCTTCGAAGATGCGCCGCGCACTGTCCTGCCCAGCGCGTTGCAGCCCTTTGCCGAAGGCGCGGACCTGTTGGGCGATGGCAGCCTGCTCGCGGTCGAGCTGCCCGGCCATTGCCCGGGGCATTGGGGCATGGTCGTCGCCGACAGACTGCACGGCGCGCATTTCCTGGTCGCCGATGCCGCCTGGTCGAGCGACGCCATCCGCCGCAACATGCCGCCGCCACGGCTGACCAGCAGCCTGCTCGGCAATGCCGGGCGCGTCGAGCAGACCCTGGCAAAGCTGCATGCGCTCTGGCAACGCAATCCGGCGATCCGGCTCACGCCAGCGCATTGCCCCGAACGCGCCGCCGAAGCCGAAGGGTGAGCAAGGTCCTTATCACCGGTGCGCGTGCGCCGGTCGCGGTCGATCTGGCGCGATCCTTTGCCGCGGCGGGGCATGAGGTCCATCTGGCCGATTCGGTGGACGGCTGGGCGGCGCGCCTGTCGCGGGCGGTGACCGCAACGCATCGGCTGCCGCCGCCGCGTACCGATTTCGCCGGGTTCGCCGGCAGGCTGGGCGATCTGGTGGCGCGTCTCGATCCGGTGGCGGTCGTTCCGACCTGCGAGGAAGTGTTCTATGTCGCGGCTTCGGGCCTGGGCGCTCCCGCGCTGGTGCCGTCGCTCGCGACGCTCCGTACGCTGCATTCGAAGATCGCCTTTGCCGACCATGCCCGCGCGCTCGGGATCGCCGCGCCGGAGACCTGGCGGATCGAGACGCGCGCCGAGCTTGAGAGAGTGCCAGCCGGGTTGGAAGAGCTGGTGCTGAAGCCCGATTTCTCGCGCTTCGCCACCGAAACGCGGGTCCGGCCGACGCGCGCGCAACTGGCCGGGATCGATCCGTCCCCGGACCGGGCATGGGCGGCGCAGCGTTTCGTGGCGGGCGAGGAGCTGTGCCTCTGGTCCTTCGCGCGGGAAGGGCGGCTGGTCGCCGCGGTCGTGTACCGGCCGGTCTGGCGGCACGGAAAGGCGGCGTCCTACGCGTTCGCGGCCGTCGATTGCCCGGCGGCGGTCGAAGTCGCGCGCACGCTGGCTGCGGCGCACGCGCTGACCGGGCATTTGTCGCTCGACCTTATCCTCACGCGGGAGGGCTTGGCGGTGCCGATCGAATGCAATCCCCGGGCGGTGAGCGGGTTGCATCTGTTCGATGCGCGGGCCGAACTCGCGCATGCGATGCTCGGGCGGGGCGAGGCGCGACCGGCCGAGGGCTTGCGCTATCTCGGTCCGGCGATGCTCCTGCTGGGGCTGCCGGCTGCGATCGGCGGCGGGCGGCTTGGCCAGCTGGCGCGCGACGTGCGGCTCGGGCGCGATGCGGTGGGGCGACCGGGCGACCGGCGTCCGGTGGTCGGCGCGATGCTCGATGCCGCGCGCTTCGCCAGGCAGGCGCTGCTGTCGCGAGGGAGCGCGGCGGGCGCCACCACCGCCGACATCGAATGGAATGGCGAGCCGATCGGATGATGCTGTTCGATCCGCTCGACCCGCCTCCGGGCGCGTGGCCGGCTGCCTGCGATTCCCGCGCCTATATCGAGGGCATCGCGCGGGCTGGCGTGCGCGCGATGATCCCCAACGTCGCGACCCGCTGGATGGCGCTCCGCTCAGGCGAGCGCGTCTACCCGGTGACGATCAATGACGGGGAAGTGGGGGACAGCTATGTCTGCCTGCCGCACAGCGCCTATATCCTCTATGCCCGGGCCGAGCTGGATATCGTCGATACCGGATGGCTGCGCCCGGTGCTCCGCGCGATGATCGCGGCCGCCGACCGGCTGCTGCGCTGGGGTGAGGTCAATCGCATCGTCCATGTCGACAACTGGCTGCTGTCGACCAACCTGCACGGCGACTGGTCGGGTGACGATCTTCCGGCGATCCGCGCCTTCCTGGCCGCGCGTTTTCCGACGCATGCTATCGCGATCCGTTCGCTCGATAGCTGGTCCTCGCCGGGCTTGCTCGACGCGGCGCGGGAAGATGGCTGGCGGTTGCTCGCCAGTCGCCAGATCTGGGTGACCGGTGACCTGGCAACGCAGTGGCGCACGCGGCGGAATACCGGGCACGATTTCCGCCTGCTTCGCCGGAGCGGCCTGGCGATCGACGAGTTCCCGGCGATGACCGAGGCCGATGCGGTGCGGATCGCCGAGCTCTACCATCTGCTCTATGTCGGCAAATACTCGCCGCTGAACCCGGTCTTCTCGCCTGCCTGGATCCTGATGACCTGGCGCGAGGGACTGCTGCGCTATCGTGGCGCGCGCGATGCGCAGGGCAAGCTGCTTGCGGTGACGGGTGCGCTGGTGCGGGGCGATATCATGACCCCGCCGATCGTCGGCTACGACACCATGCGGCCCCGGAGCGAAGGCCTGTACCGGATCGCCACGCTCCTGTTCACATCGATGGCGCAGGAGCGAGGCGTCCGGCTCAACGGCTCGGCCGGCGCCGCGCAGTTCAAGCGCAACCGCGGAGCCACCGGCGTGATCGAATATACCGCGGTCGCGGCGGACCATCTACCCCGGCGAAGGCGCGCGGTGCTGGGCGCGATGCAGGCCGTGCTCGATCGGCTTGCGGTTCCATTGATGCGGAGGCGAGAGCTATGAGCGAGGCATGGCCGGTGGCGATTGCGCAGGGCTGGCATCCACTGGCGGCGCTGGACGCGCTCGGCCGCAAGCCGTTGGCGCGGCGGCTGATGGGCACGCCGATCGTGCTGTTCCTCAGCGAAGGCAGACCGGTCGTCATGCTCGATCGCTGCCCGCACCGAGCGCTCAAGCTGTCCGACGGATGCGTGCAGGCCGGCACGATCGCCTGCCCCTATCATGGCTGGCGCTTCGGCGCCGACGGCCGCTGCGTCGAGGTGCCCGGCTCGGACGAAGTACCGCCGGTTTCCGCGCGGGCCCTGCCGGTCGAGATACGCGCGGGGCTGGTCTGGACCTGCCTCGCCGAGACCCCGCCGCCATTCCCCCGCCTGCCCGAACTGCTCGACGATCCCGCGCTCGATCATTTCCGCTGGCTGGTCGCGCCCAGCCGGATGCGGCTGCTCGACGGGATCGAGAACATGCTCGACGCCTCGCACCCGCATTACGTCCATCCCTGGTTCCTGCGCGGCACCGGCAAGCGCCGGGCCATGCGTGTCGAGCTGTCGCTCGGGCCCGATGGCGCGGAAGCCGTCTATCACGAGAATGCCCGGGCCGAAGGGATCATGCCGCGCCTGCTGGAGGGCAAGCGGACGGTATCGATCGGGCGCTATTTCCCGCCGACGATCGGCCAGCTCGAGTTCCGCACCGAGCGCGGCCTCAGCGTGTCGCTGACCGCGATCTTCGTGCCCGAGGACAAGGATCTGGTGCGCCCCTATGCCCTGTTCTCCACGCGCCGGGGCATCGCGCCCAACTGGCTAAAACGCTGGGTGCTCAAGGCCTTCAACCTGCCGCTGCTGCGCCAGGACCAGCGCGTGCTGGCCGACCAGGTCGAGGCGCTGAAGGATTGGGGCGCGGTCGATTTCGCGATCGGCCCGGCCGACCTGATCGGTCCGACGGTGTGGCGGCTGGCCAATGGCAGGCCGCAGCCCGTCGAGCGGCGCGAGGCGATACTCTACCTCTGACGCCATTCGCGCCGGACGCGGCGGAGCTTGCGGTCGAAATCGACGGTCAGCCCGCGGGTGACCGCGATCTCCGGCCGCACCACGCCCGCACGGTCGAACAGGCCCGCCAGCGAGGCGATCACCCGCGCGTCGCTCTCCGGTGGAAGCGCGGGGTCGAGCGCGACGCTGATCCGGTCCGCCGCTGTCTGGACGATGCGGAAATCGGTGATCGCCCGATCGGCATCGACCACGGCGTTGCGCAGCACGTCCGGCGTGATCATGCGCCACTGCCCGCCGGCATCCCGCAGCTCGAACACGTCATCCTGCCGTCCCTCGATCCGCGCCACCGCCTGGAGCGGCGAACCGCAGGCACAGCGTTCGCCGGACAGGACCAGCAGGTCGTTCATCCGGTAGCGCGCCATGATCTGGGTCCGCCGGGTAAAGTCGGTGACCAGCGGCGTGACCAGCCCGCTGTCGCCCGATGGCTGCCACTCGAACTGCACCGCATCCTCGGCGAGGTGCAGCGTGCCGTGCGGGCAGGCGACGCCGAACAGCCCCTCGGTCGCCATGTAGATCTCGCGTACCCTGGCGCCGGTCGCCGCCTCGATCACCGCGCGGTCGAGCGGATCGAGCACTTCGGCGCCGCTGAACAGGTTGCGCGCGGTCAGCCGGCCGCTCTCCGCCAGCCGCCGCAGCACCTTGGGCGGCGCCACGATCGTGTCGGGCGCGAAGGCGGCAAGCTGGTCGGCCCAGGTGTCGACACCCAGCGCCAGGTCGAAGAAGCGCAGGCTGATCCGCCGGCCCTCGGCCGAGCGATAGAGCGTCGAGAAGCCGGGCAGGGCGAGCGCGACCCGGTGGCTGCGCCACAGCACATCGGGCAGTGCCTTGGCGAGGATCGTCCCCAGCCAGACGAACCGCTCCGCTTCGCTGATGACGTAATAGCCGCGATTGCCGCTCGTCCCGGTGCTCTGCCCGATCGGATAGCCGCGCACGCGATCCTCGCCCGCATCGATCGCCGCACGGACTTGGTCGGCCGTGATGCGGGGGCGGTTATAGGCGGCGAAACCGGCAGTCAGGATCGCCTTGTCGATCACGGGCAGCGCGTCGAGGCGGGTGACCGGCGCCCCGGCAAAGGCATCGACCTGCGGCAGCGCGGTTCGCATCCAGCCGGCAAGCCTCGCGGCCTGCCAGCGGCGAACGTCCTCGGGCGTCTTCAGCCGGTGCGCCAGCCGGCGCGTGCGCACGAAGGCGGAGACGGCGCTCATCACAGCAAGCATGGCGCCAGTGTAGATGCTGCCATCGCCACGTCCACCGCCACGGAATATTTGCCGGACTGGCACGTTGACGCCGGGCATGCGCCGGATAAGCCTCGCGCGCGTAGGCTTGGGGACCGGCGTTGCGCATTGCCATCATCGACGACAGCGGGCTGCGCGCCACGATCCTGGAGGAGGGATTGCGCGAAGCCGGCTTCGAGGAAATCGAGATCGTGCCCCCGCACGGTGCCTTTGTCGCGCGGCTCGAGCGGATGGCGCCCGATGTCGTGCTGATGAACCTCGGCAACGCCAATCGCGATTCGCTGGAGGAGATGCTCACGGTCAGCCGCGCGCTCGCCCGGCCGATCGCGATGTTCGTCGACCAGTCGGACGAGGGGATGATCGGCGCGGCGATCGATGCGGGCGTCTCGGCCTATGTCGTCGACGGGCTGCGCAAGGACCGGGTGAAGCCGGTGCTCGACCTGGCGATCCGCCGGTTCAACGCCTTCTCGAAGCTGCAGACCGAGCTCGATGCCGCGCGCACCGAGCTTGCCGAGCGCAAGACGCTCGACCGCGCCAAGGCGATCCTGATGCAGAGCCGCGGGCTGAGTGAGCCCGAGGCCTATGCGCTGCTGCGCACCACCGCGATGAAGCAGGGGCGGCGCATCGCCGAAGTCGCCGAAGCCCTGATCACTGCCGCCGACCTGTTTGGAGACGGGCGATGACGCCGCTTTCGATCGCCTTTCTGCCGCTCACCGACAGCGCGCCGCTGATCGTCGCCCGCGAGCGCGGCTTCGCTGAGGCCGAGGGGATCGCGCTCACTCTGGTACGCGATACCAGCTGGGCGACGGTGCGCGACCGGCTGGTCTATGGTCAGGTGCAGTGCGCCCATATGCTCGCGCCGCTCGCCGTGGCGGTAACGCTGGGGCTCAGCCAGGCGCCCTGCGCGATCGCCGCGCCGTTCAAGCTCAACGACAATGGCAATGCGCTGACGCTTTCCGCCGAGCTCGCCGCCGCTCTCGATCCCGATCCGCGCAACCGGGTGCAGGATCCCGTCGCCACCGCGCACGACTTCGCCGCCGCGGTCGGGCTGCATCGCCGCAAGCCGGTGATCGGCATCGTCCATCGCTATTCGAGCCACGCACTGATGCTGCGCTACTGGCTCGCCTATGCCGGGGTGAACCCCGATCGCGACGTGACGCTGCGCGTGCTGCCGCCTTCGCTGATGGTCCAGGCGCTGCGGCTGGGCGAGATCGACGGCTTCATCGCCGGCGAGCCCTGGGGCAGCGTCGCGGTAGCCGAAGGGGTCGGCGAGATCGCGGCAGCCGGCGTGAACATCTGGCAGCGCGGCGTCGAGAAGGTGCTCGCCACCCGCGCGGACTGGGCCGAAGCCAATGCCGATCAGCTCGGCCAGCTGCTCCGTGCGCTCGACCGGGCCGCTGCCTGGTGCGACGACCCGGCCAATCGCGAGGATCTTGCCGCGCTGCTGGCCCGGCCCGATCATGTCGGCCAGCCCGCCGAGCTGATCGCGCAGGCGCTTGCCGGGCGGATGCCGCTGATGCGCGGCGGCGAGGCGATCGATCTGCCCGATTTCCTGGTCTTCCATCGCGGCGCGGCGAACTTTCCGTGGCGCAGCCAGGCGCTGTGGATCTACTCGCAGTTCGTCCGCTGGGGGATGGTCGAGCCGGGTGCCGAGGCCGAGCGCGCCGCCGCCGGGGTGTTCCGGTCCGACCTGTATCGCAGCGCGCTTGCCGGGCGCGGCGTCGCGATGCCCGGGGCGAGCATGAAGGTCGAAGGCGCGCTGGCGAATCCGCTCGCAGCTGCGTCGCATCAGGGGAGTCTGATGCTTTCGCCGGACCGATTCTTTGATGGCAAGTCTTTCGATCCGCAGGATATTCCTGCCTATCTCCACGCGCTGAAACAAAGCTGAAATTTTTGCACTTGCGAAGAAACCCGCTTCGCGTCAGCTTATGCGAGTCGCCCGAATGGCCGGGCGGCACTTATCGGGTGATCGCGGCGACGTAGGCGCGAACATCCACCGGAATTCAGCAAAGCCGCTGTCCGATCACCGCCTCGCGGGGGATCGACAGCGGCTTTTTTCGTGCCTGCGGCACGGGGGAGCAGTGCAGATGACGGTCGCGGAACTGATGCGTGAAGGCTTTGCGGCGATCGGCGGCGGATCGGATGTCGATCCGCTGCCGGCGCGGAAGGCGAAGTCGGCATTCTGGAGCAGCGGCCACACGCCGACGCTGATCGCCGCCTTCCTCTATTTCGACCTGGCCTTCATGGTCTGGGTGCTGCTCGGCCCGCTGGCGCCCGAGATCGCCAGGGATATCGGGCTGAGCCCGGCGCAGAAGGGCCTGATGGTGGCAACGCCCACCCTGGCGGGCGCGGTCCTGCGCCTGCTCGTCGGCCTGCTCGCCGATCAGATCGGGCCGAAGCGCACCGGCGTGATCGGCCAGGTGATCGTGATCGCCGGGCTGCTCGCCGCCTGGCGCCTGGGCGTCCACAGCTTCGCCGGCACGCTGGCGCTGGGCGGGGTGCTCGGTTTCGCCGGCGCCAGCTTCGCGGTGGCGCTGCCGCTCGCCAGCCGCTGGTATCCGCCCGAGCATCAGGGCAAGGCGATGGGCATTGCCGGCATGGGCAATTCGGGCACCGTGCTCGCCGCGCTGTTCGCGCCGATGCTCGCCAAGGCGTTCGGCTGGAACGCGGTGCTTGGCCTGGTCTGCATTCCGCTGGCGATCGTGCTGGTCGTCTATGTCGTGCTGGCCAAGGATGCGCCGAACCAGCCTGCGCCCAAGCCGCTCGCTGCCTATCTCGAACCGCTCAAGACCGCCGACGCCTGGTGGTTCATGCTGTTCTACGGCGTCACCTTTGGCGGCTTCTCCGGCCTCGCCTCGTCGCTCACCATCTATTTCACCGATCAGTTCGCGCTGAGCACGGTGGTTGCCGGCTATTGCACCGCCGCCTGCGTCTTCGCCGGATCGCTGGTCCGCCCGCTCGGCGGGGCGCTCGCCGACAAGGTGGGGGGCGTCGCGGCGCTCACCGCCGTCTACATCGTCGCGGCGCTCGCGCTGCTTGGTGTCAGCACCTCGCCCGCCAGCCTCGGCGTGGCGCTCACCCTGTTCGTCATCGCGATGCTCGCGCTCGGCACCGGCAATGGCGCGGTGTTCCAGCTCGTGCCGCAGCGTTTCGGCAAGGAGATCGGCATCCTGACCGGACTGGTCGGCATGGCGGGCGGCATCGGTGGCTTCTACCTTGCCTCGTCGCTTGGCCTGGCGCGGCAGATGACTGGCGGGTTCGGCCCCGGCTTCCTGATCTTCGCGGTGCTGGCGCTGGGCGCGCTTGCCGGCCTGACCTTCGTCAAGGGCAAGTGGCGTGCACGCTGGGCCGCCGCCGCGCAGGGCGTGCGGATCTGATGCGCGCTGCGCTCTTCCTTCCTCTGGCCGTCGCCGCGACGCCGGCGATGGCGCAGGAGATGAAGCCGATCGTCGATGCGCGGCTTCGCTATGAAGGTATCGATCAGGCCGGGTTCGCCCGCGACGCCGATGCGCTCACGCTGCGCGTCCGCGCCGGGTTCGAGCTGAAGCAGGGCGATTTCGCGCTGCTTGCCGAGAGCGAAGGCACGCTGGCGCTGGTCGAACGCTACAACAGCAGCGTCAACGGGCTGACCCGCTATCCGACCGTCGCCGATCCCGAGAATGTCGAGATCAACCGGATCCAGCTCCAGTATCGCGGGATCAAAGGCACGGTGTTGACCGCCGGCCGCCAGCGCATCGCGCTCGACGACCAGCGCTTCGTCGGCAATGTCGCCTGGCGCCAGAACGAGCAGACCTTCGACGCGGTGCGCGTCGAGAGCAAGGCGCTGGGGCCGGTGGCGATCGACATCACCTATGCCTGGGCAGCGCGGACGATCTACGGCGTCGAGAGCCCGATCGCGGGGATCGGCGGCGACAATGTCTTTGCCGGCGCGAGCGTGAAGCTCGGCCCGGTCAGTGCCAAGGGCTTCGCCTATCTGGTCGATCAGGACGCGACCGGCCGCCGCCAATTCTCCAGCCAGACCTATGGCGGCCGCGCCACGACCACGCTGCCGCTGGGCCCGGCCAAGCTGTCGCTCGCCGCCAGCTATGCCCGCCAGTCGAACTGGCGCGACAATCCCAATCGCTATGCCGCGGACTATTGGCTCATCGAGGGGCAGGTGCAGCGCAAGGCGTTCGGGCTGAGCGGTGGCTATGAAGTGCTCGGCGCCGACAAGGGGCTGGCCAATACCAGCTTCCAGACCCCGCTCGCCACGCTGCACAAGTTCCAGGGCTGGGCGGACAAGTTCCTCGTCACGCCCGCCGACGGCATCCGCGATCTCTATGCCGGCGGCAGCTATGCGCTGGCGCTCGGCAAGGCGCCGGTGATCACGCTGCAGGCGATCTACCACCGCTTCGACAGCGACCGGAACGCGCGCCTTTATGGCGAGGAATGGGACCTGCAGCTCGGCTTCAAGCCGCTCAAGCGCGTCGCCGCCCTGATCAAATATGCCGATTACCGCGCCGCCAGCTTCGCGACCGATACGCGCAAGCTGTGGCTCGAGCTCGATTTCACCTTGTGAGTACGCACGCATGACCCATCACATCGACCGCCCGCATCTGGTGGTGATCGGCAACGGCATGGCCGGCTGCCGCGCCGTCGAGGAACTGCTCGCGCGTGACCCCGGTCGCTACCGGGTGACGATCTTCGGCGCCGAGCCGCACGTGAACTACAACCGGATCATGCTCTCGCCCGTGCTGGCCGGGGAGAAGACCTTCGACGAGATCGTCATCAATCCGCGCGACTGGTATGACGGCAACGGCATCGAGCTGGTCGCCGGCGACTGCATCACCGGGATCGACCGTGAAGCGCGCACCGTCACCGCCGCCAGTGGGCGCAGCGTCGGCTACGACAAGCTGCTGATCGCCACCGGCTCCGATCCCTTCATCATCCCGGTGCCGGGCAAGGACCTGCCCGGCGTCATCAGCTTCCGCGACATGAAGGATGTCGATGCGATGCTCGCGGCAGCGGAGCGCGGCGGCGACGCGGTGGTGATCGGCGGCGGACTGCTCGGGCTCGAGGCGGCGCATGGCCTGACGCTACGCGGCATGAAGGTCACGGTGCTGCACCTGATGCCCACGCTGATGGAGCGCCAGCTCGACGAAGCGGCGGGCTGGCTGCTCAAGTCCGAACTGGAATCGCGCGGCCAGACGATCCTCACCGGCGCGGACACCGCCGAGATCCTGGGCACCGATCATGTCGAGGGCGTCAAGCTCAAGGACGGGCGGGTGATCCCGGCCAGCCTGGTGGTGATGGCGGTCGGCATCCGTCCCTCGACCGCGCTCGCGCGTGAGGCCGGGCTGGCGGTGGGTCGCGGCATCCAGGTCGACGATCACATGGTCACCAGCGACGCCAATGTGCTCGCGGTCGGCGAATGCGTCGAGCATGACGGCAATGTCTATGGCCTGGTCGCGCCGCTCTGGGAGATGTGCCGGGCGCTGGCCGACGGGCTGGTCGAGGCGCCCACCGGCTATCGCGGCTCGGTCACGTCGACCAAGCTCAAGGTCTCGGGCATCGACCTGTTCTCCGCCGGCGACTTTTCGGGCGGCGACGGCGCCGAGGACATCGTGCTGCGTGACGCCAGCCGGGGCATCTACAAGCGCGTGGTGGTGAAGGACGATCGCATCGTCGGCGCGGTCCTCTACGGCGATACCGCCGATGGCAGCTGGTATTTCGACCTGCTCAAGAAGCAGGAGGACATCTCCGATCTCCGCGATCTGCTGATCTTCGGCCAGGCCTTCGCCTCGGGAGGGGGGCGGGCGGACCCTAAACTGGCCGTTGCGGCGCTCTCGGACGATGCCGAGATCTGCGGCTGCAACGGCGTATCCAAGGGCCAGGTCGTCGCCTGCATCGAGAAGGGCGCCTGCAGCCTCGATGCGGTGCGCGCGGGCTGCAAGGCCTCGGCGAGCTGCGGCTCGTGCACCGGGCTGGTCGAGACGCTGCTCGCGGTCACGCTCGGCGATGCGGTCCAGTCGGGGCCGAAGACGATGTGCAAATGCACCAGCTTCGGCCATGACGATGTCCGCCGCGAGATCGTCGCGCAGGGCATGCGCTCGATCCCCGAGGTGATGCAGAAGCTCCATTGGGCCACGCCCGATGGCTGCTCGTCGTGCCGCCCGGCGCTCAATTACTACCTGCTCTGCGCGCTGCCCGGCGAATATCAGGACGACCAGCAGAGCCGCTTCGTCAACGAGCGGATGCACGCCAATATCCAGAAGGACGGCACCTATTCGGTCGTCCCGCGCATGTGGGGCGGGATCACCACCCCGCAGGAGCTGCGCGCGATCGCCGATGTCGTCGAGAAATATGACGCGCCGATGGTCAAGGTCACCGGCGGCCAGCGGCTCGACATCTTCGGGATCAGGAAGGAAGACCTGCCCGCGGTCTGGGCCGATCTCAACGCCGCCGGCATGGTCTCCGGTCATGCGTATGGCAAGGCGCTGCGCACGGTGAAGACCTGTGTCGGCTCCGAATGGTGCCGCTTCGGCACCCAGGATTCGACCGGGCTCGGCGTGAAGCTCGAGCGCGGCTTCTGGGGCAGCTGGATGCCGCACAAGTTCAAGATGGCGGTCTCGGGGTGCCCGCGGAACTGCGCCGAGGCGACGATCAAGGATTTCGGCATTGTCTGCGTGGATTCGGGATACGAGCTCCATGTCGGCGGGAATGGCGGCATCCATGTCCGTGCGACCGACCTGCTGGTGAAGGTCGCGACCGAGGAAGAGTCGCTCCATTACGCCGCTGCCTTCGTCCAGCTTTACCGCGAGGAAGCGCGCTATCTCGAGCGCACCGCGCCGTGGATCGAGCGGGTCGGGCTGCAATATGTGAAGGACCGGATCGTCGAGGATGCGGAGCTCCGCGACGCGCTCGCCGCCCGCTTCTGGCATTCGCAGACCTTCAGCCAGGACGACCCCTGGGCCGAGCGCGCCGCCGGCCAGGCCCGCGAGCAGCACGCGCACATGGCTGCCTTCAATCCCATCCGCGTGGAGGAAATCGCATGATCGGCGAATGGCTCGATATCGGCTGGCTGCACGAGATCCCGGTGCGCGGCAGCCGCACCATCCCGGTCGAGGGCGGCGAAGAGATCGCGGTGTTCCGCACCGGCGACGACAAGGTCTTCGCGCTGGTCAATCGCTGCCCGCACAAGGGCGGCCCGCTCAGCGCGGGGCTAGTCCATGGCCACAGCATCGCCTGCCCGCTGCACAACTGGAACATCGCGCTGGCGACCGGCCAGGCTCAGGGCGAGGACAAGGGCTGCACCCCGGTGATCCCGGTCAAGCTCAGCGCCGGCCGCGTGCTGATCTGCCGCGCGAGCACGCTGAAGGCGGCGGCGTGAGGAAGAACTTCTCTTCTCCCTCTCCCCCCCGGGGAGAGGGTCGGGGAGAGGGGCAAGAGCCGTGAGTGCGCCGCCCTGGGGGGGGCG
>JAEXLC010000115.1 GCA_023445495.1 Pseudomonadota bacterium
GGCGAAGGCCGGGGCCCAGACTAAGCAGTGCGCGGCGAAGACGCGCCAAGGCGCGTGACTTTCAAGTACTGGGCCCCGGCCTTCGCCGGGGTAAGGCAAGCCGACCCCGCATCGTAACTTTCGAAACTTTCCGCCCGCGCCCCGCTTGCGCGGCCCCGGCGCATGCCGCACACATCCGCCCCGAACCATTCGGGGGATTTCACGTGACCAAGCATCTGTTCCTGGCCGGCGCGATGGCGTTTGCAATGGCGGCCTCGCCGGCGCTCGCGCAGGACAAATGGACTGTCCGCCCCGAATGGGTCCGCGCGCATGAAAGCTTCCTCGCCAGCGACGCGCTGCAGGGCCGCGGCAGCGCCACCCGCGACGAAGCGATCGCCGCCGCCTATGTCGCCTCGCAGTTCGAAGGCTATGGGCTCAAGCCCGCGCCCGGCATGCCCGGCTATCTCCAGCCCGCCAAGATCGTCCGCTACGCCGCCAGCGGCCCGGCGACGCTGACGGTCGGCGGCAAGCCGACCGCGGCGCCCACGGTGCTGGTCGGCTCGGTCGATCCGGTCTCGGGCACTTCGGCGGTGTTCGACGGCGAGGATCCCGCCAAGGTCCCGCATGTCGATGTGCTGTTCGTCACCGGCGGCAAGGGCTCGCCGATGGCGCTGGTCCGCGCCGCCACCGCCGCCGGAGTCAAGCTGGTCATCGTCCGCGAGAGCGAGATGACCCAGAACATGGTCAAGGGCCTGGGTGGCAAGCCGCGCCTGCCCGCCGGTCTCGAGGGCAACGCGCCGCCGAGCTATGCCGCGCTCGCGACCTTGCCTTCGGCCGATTTCGACAAGGCGATCGCCCAGGCCGGCGCGCCGGTCAGCTTCGTGCTGCCGGTGGTCAAGGAAGAAGCGATCACCACCAATGCGATCGGCTGGCTGCCGGGCAGCGATCCCAAGGCGGGCGTGATCCTGGTCTCCGCGCATCTCGATCACCTCGGCGTGCGCCCGGACGGGACGATCATGCACGGCGCCAATGACGATGCCTCGGGCACCACGGCGGTGCTCGAGCTCGCCCGCGCGATGGCGGCGGCGAAGCAGACCAGGCGAGGCCTGCTGTTCGTTGCCTATGGCAGCGAGGAGATCGGCGGCTATGGCTCGAGCTATTTCGGCGACCACCCGCCGGTGCCGCTCGACCAGATCGTCGCCAATATCGAGATCGAGATGATCGGCGCGCAGGATCCCAAGCTGCCCGCCGGCACGATGATGATGACCGGCTTCGAGCGTTCGACCCTGGGCGAGACGCTGAAGGCGCATGGCGCGCTGGTCACCTCGGATCCCTATCCCGACCAGCATTTCTTCGAGCGTTCGGACAATTATTCGCTCGCGGTGCGCGGGGTGGTGGCGCACACCATCTCGGGCTGGGCGGTCACGCCCAATTATCACACCGCGCAGGACACGCTCGAGAATCTCGACATCGCGTTCATGACCCGCGCGATCCAGTCGCTGGTCGCGCCGCTCCAGTCGCTGGCCAACAGCGCCGCCAAGCCCGAATGGAAGCCGGGCGGCCGGCCGGAGAAGAAGTAAGCGACAGGAACGCCAATTCCCCTCCCTGCACGGGAGGAGTGTGCCTGCGACAAGGAAAAACCCCGGTGGTACGCGACCACCGGGGTTCCCCATGCGCCCCCTTGGTATGGCAAGGGGTGACCGGCCGCGGCGCCTGTCAGGGGGGTGACACCCCGACCGGCACGCGCTTATCGGAGAAGCGAAAGAACCGTCTGCTGGCTCTGGTTCGCCTGGGCGAGCATCGCCGTCGAAGCCTGCGAGAGGATCTGCGCCTTGGCGAGCGCCGCGGTTTCGGTCGAGAAGTCGGTATCCTCGATCCGGCTGCGGGCGTCGCTCAAATTGGCCACGTTCGACTGGAGGTTGTTCACCACCGATTCGAGCTGGCTCTGGCCGGCGCCCAGGCTGGCGCGGGCGGTGTTCACGGTCTTCAGTGCGTCGTCGATCGTCTTCAGCGCGTCCGAAGCATCGCCGGCGTCCGAGATATCGACGGCGACTGCGTCGTCGAGATCGATCTCGCTGAAGTCAAGCGTCACGGTGTCCGAAGCGGTCGAGCCGGTCTGGATGGTGACCGAGCCCGAATCGCCCGCGGTGCCATCGAACAGGGCCACGCCGTTGAAGGTGGTGTTCGACAGGATGTTGGTGATCTGGGTGGTCAGCGCGGTGACTTCGGTCTGCAGATTGCCACGGTCGTCGTCCGAATAGGTACCCGAAGCCGACTGGACCGAAAGCTCGCGGATGCGCTGCAGCATGTTGGTCACTTCGCTCAGCGCGCCTTCAGCGGTCTGCGCCATCGAGATGCCGTCATTGGCGTTGCGGATGCCCTGGTTCATGCCGCGGATCGACGCGGTCATGGTGTTGGCGATCGCCAGGCCGGCGGCGTCGTCCTTCGCGCTGTTGATGCGCTTGCCGGTCGACAGGCGCTCCATGGCGGTGCTCAGTGCCTTGTTGGCGCCGCTCGAAGCGTTGGCGGCGCGCAGCGCCGCGGTGTTGGTCGCGATAACAGTCATGTTCGTTACTCCATGCTCGTCGGCTTCCCGCGTACCCCCCTGAACGGGAGCTCGGAGCCGCCAAGGCAAGGAACGGCCGGCTTTCGCCCGGCTTAAGCGAAAAATTTCGGCTCTACGTGCGCACGCGTAGACGCGCCCGGACCGAAGCGGTCTCGAAATGGGCAATTTTACGCGTCGTTAACCAGATTAGTCTCAAAAGGGGATGTGTCTCAGGGGGTAACAATGCGATCCATCCTTCCGTCGGCCGCCGTGCTTCGCCAGAAATATGCGCTCGTCTCGTCGCTTCGGGCCCAGGGCTTTGCGATTGGCGCGGGCGAGGATGGCCGTCCGGGCGCGCACGACCTGTTCCTGGTCGCGGAAGGCGAAGTGCCTCCGGCCGCGGCGCGCACGCTGATCCTCGGCGACGAAGGCCGCCAGGCGATCGCATTCGGCGACGGCAACCCGGCCCGCCTCTCCTATACCTCGGACGACGCTGCGGTCGGCGCCGGCTTCGCGACCGCGCTGCTGCGCGGCCCGCACGAGCCCGTGGCCGCCGATCCCGAGAGCCTGGCGCTGCTGGCGCTGGCCGAGCGCGTCGCCGCGTCCGACATCACCGTGCTGATCAACGGTCCGACCGGCACCGGCAAGGAAGTGCTGGCCCGGGCGATCCACAATAATTCCGCCCGCAAGGACGGGCCCTTCGTGGCGATCAACTGTGCGGCGCTGCCCGAGACGATGCTCGAAGCAATGCTGTTCGGCCACCAGAAGGGCGCGTTCACCGGCGCATCCTCGGGCGGCCAGGGCTTCTTCCGCGCCGCGCATGGCGGCACGCTGCTGCTCGACGAAATCGCCGAGATGCCGCTCAACCTCCAGGCCAAGCTGCTCCGCGTGCTGCAGGAGCGCGAGGTCGTGCCGATCGGCGGGACGATGCCCGAGAAGGTGGACGTCCGCGTCATCGCCTGCGCCAACCGCGATCTCCAGGGCGAAGTCACCGAAGGCCGCTTCCGCGCCGACTTGTACTATCGCCTCTCGGTCTTCCCGCTCACCACCCGCGCGCTGGCCGAGCGCCCCGGCGACATCGCCGCGCTGGCGGCCGCGATGGTCGTCCGCCATGCCGGCGGCCGCGGCGCGATGCCGTGGATCTCGAACGCCGCGCTCGATTCGCTGATCGGCCATGACTGGCCGGGCAATGTCCGCGAGCTCGAGAACGTCATCCAGCGCGCGCTGCTGCTCTGCGGCGGCCGCACCATCGATCCCGAGCATCTGATCTTCGATCGCCCCGCCGCGCGCCGGGTCGAGGTCGAGACTGCGGGCACGCTGTCGAACATCGTCCAGATCCACGAATTCGCCGCGATCCGCGATGTGCTCGCCGAATGCGGCGGCAGCCGGATCGAGACGGCGAAGCGGCTGGGCATCTCCGAGCGCACCCTGCGCTACCGCCTCGCCAAGGCGCGCGAGCAGGGCGAGAGCATCGACTTCGGTAAGGCGAGGGCTTCGGCATGAGCGGCGTGGACGGTATCGGCGGCGGCGCGATGAGCGTCGACCGGGTCATGGCGCTCCGCGCTCAGATCCTCGAGCGCAACACCGCGCTCGCCAAGGCCAATGAGACGCCTGCGGGCACCGTCGCCGGTGCTTCGGGCACCAAATCGACCAGCTTCACCTCGTCGATGGAAGAGGCGTTCAAGCAGGTCAACCAGGCCCAGAACCAGGCCGGCGCGCTCTCCGAAGCCTATGAACGCGGCGAGACCGTGGACATCGCCAAGGTGATGCTCGCTCGCCAGCAGGCGTCGGTCGGCTTCGAGGCGACACTGCAGGTCCGCAACAAACTCCTGTCCGCTTACAAGGACATCATGAGCATGCCGGTGTAATCCATGAGCAACGCCCTCGCCCCCACCGATGCGCCTCTCCTGCCCGCCACGGGCCGTTTTGGTGCGCCGCTCGCCCAGATGCGCGGCATTCTCGCCCAGCCCGCGGTGAAGCGCGCGATGCCGCTGATCTTCCTGATCGGCCTGGTCGCCGCCGGCTTCCTCGCCTGGTCGCTGGTCTCGACCCCGCCGCAGCGCATCCTGTTCGCCAACGTCACCGATGCCGACAAGGCAGCGATCACCTCGGCGCTCGACGGCGCGAGCATCCGCTCGAGCATCGACAGCTCGGGCTCGGTCACCGTCGCCGAGGATGATTTCCACAAGGCCCGCATGCTGCTCGCCAGCCAGAACCTGCCCAAGGCAGCGCCCGGCGGCTACCAGATCCTCGACCAGCTGCCGATGGGGGTTTCCCGCGCCGTCGAGGGCGAGCGCCTGCGCCAGGCCCGCGAGACCGAGCTCGCCCGCTCGATCGAGGAGATCGATTCGGTCGCCGAGGCCCGCGTTCACCTCGCCACGCCCGAGGCCAGCGTCTTCGTCCGCGACAAGACTGCGCCCACCGCCTCGGTCGTCCTCAAGCTCCAGCCTGGCCGCGCGCTGGGCGACGCGCAGACCCGCGCGATCGTCAACCTCGTTGCCGCCTCGGTCCCCGGCATGGCGCCGGAGGGCGTCACCATCGTCGACCAGATGGGCGCGCTGCTCTCCAAGAAGGGCAATGAGGCCAATGCCGCCGGCGATGCCCGCATCGACTATCAGCGCCGCATCGAGGACAAGTATCGCGAGCAGCTCGTCCAGCTGCTCACCCCGCTGGTCGGCGCCGGCAATTTCACTGCCGAGGTCCAGGCCGATGTCGACCTCGACGAGAACCAGGCGACCCGCGAAAGCTATGACAAGGAAGGCGCCGTCCTCGCCGCCGAGCAGGGCGCCTGGACCGGCTCCAAGGATGGCCAGGCCCCGGGCGGCATCCCCGGCGCGCTGTCGAACACGCCGCCGCCCGCCAGCACGATCACGGCGCCCAATGCCCAGCCGACCCCCGGCGCGGCTGCCGCGCCCGGCGCCACCACCGCTGCCGGCGCCACGCAGGCGACGCCGCAAAAGCAGAGCGACAGCTTCACCCGCACCTATGAGACCGGCAAGCAGGTCTCGGTCACCCGCCAGGCACCGGGCGGCATCAAGCGCCTTTCGGTCGCGGTGCTGCTGCGTGAGGAATCGGGCAAGCCGCGCTCGACGGTCGAGATCCAGCAGATCACCCAGCTCGTCCAGGCCGCGGTCGGCTACAATCAGGGTCGTGCCGACCAGGTCACGGTGATCAGCCGCAAGTTCACTGCAGCCGCCGATGCCGCCGAGGCCGGCCCCGCCTGGTACGACGCCCCCTGGGTGCCGCTTGCCGCGCGCAACGCCACCGCGCTCGTCATCGCGCTGCTCGTCCTGTTCCTCGGCGTCCGTCCGCTCACCAAGGCCTTGCTCAAGAAGCGCGAGGAACCGGCTGCCGCCGGCAACCGTCCTGCGCTCTCGATGAGCGGCCCGGCAGGCGACGATGGCCAGATGCAGGGCGGCGCGCCGGTCTCGATCGACATGCTGGAAAGCTCGGGCAACAGCTATGACGAGCGTGTCGGCCTGGTCCGCGGCTTCACTCGCGACAATCCGGCGCGTGCCGCGCTGGCGGTCCGCGACATGATCAAGGCAGACGCGCAATGAACGCCATCCGCAGCTTCAACGGCGTCGAGCGCGCCGCGGTCCTGATGATGCTGGTCGGCGAGGAGGAGGCTGCCGCCATCCTCCAGAAGCTCGATCCGGAAGAGGTCCGCTCGCTCGGCAAGGCGATGTTCAACGTCGCCGATGTCAGCGAGGCCGAGGTCGAGATCGTCCTCGACGATTTCGTGTTCAAGGCGCGCGAGCGCACCGGCGTCACCTTCGATCCGGCGCCGAAGATCGAGAGCATCATGACCAAGGCGCTCGGCCCCGAACGGGCCTCGGGCGTGCTCGCCCGCGTCATGCCCGCCAGCCAGGCGGCGTCGATCGAATGGCTCGACTGGTTCGAGCCCGAGGAGATCGCCGGGATGATCGAGAACGAGCATCCGCAGATCGCCGCGGTGCTGCTCGCCAATCTCGATCCCGATGTGGCCGCCAAGGTGTTCGAGCATCTGCCCGAAGCCGCGCAGCCGCAGATCCTGCGCCGCATCGCCAAGCTCGGCCCGATCCCGCCCGAGGCGATCGAGACGTTGAAGACGATGCTCCAGGGCCGCGCCGGCATGGGCGGCCGCAAGTCGAGCGGCGGGCTCCAGCTCGGTGGTACGCGCGAGGCGGCGAAGATCCTGTCCGGCGCCCGCAAGATCACCGAGCAGCGCGTCATGCCCAAGCTCGCCAAGATCGACCGCGAGGTCGCCCGCGCGATCGAGGAGGCGATGTTCGTCTTCGACAATCTGCTCGAGCTCGACGACAAGAACCTGTCGACGCTGATCCGCAACATCGACACCACGATCCTCGTCAAGTCGCTGAAGGGCGTCGAGGAAGAGGTGCGCGAACGCTTCCTCGGCTGCATGTCGAGCCGCGCGGCGGACGGCATTCGCGACGAGATGGAATCGCTTGGGCCGATGAAGATGGCCGATGTCCTCGATGCGCAGAAGGCGATGATCGCCATCGCGCGCGGCCTGGTGAAGGACGGCACGTTGCAGATGCCGTCAAAGGGCGGGGACGACGACTATGTCTGAGTTCGCCCCCGGCTTTTCCGGGCGGATCCGCGCCGCCGAGCATGTCCTCGCCCGCGCCTTTGGCGACGGGGTCGGCTTTGCGCCGTCGGAGGTCGACCAGATCGGTCGCCGCGTGTTCGAGGAAGCGCCGGCCCAGCCGCGCCATTTCGCGCCCGCCAATCCCCAGGCCAATCCCACCGAGGGCTGGGATCCCTTCTCGGCAGACACCCAGCATCAGGTCGAGCCGGGCCCGTTCATCGATCCGATCGCCGCCGCGCATGACGCTGGCTTCGCCGAAGGCCATGCCGCCGCGCTGGTCGAAGCCGAAGCGGCCAAGGCACGCGAGACGGCCCTGCTCGATCAGGTTTCGGCTGCGCTCGCCAGCGGCGCCCATTTCGATCGCGACCGGATGGCCGGCCAGCTCCGCCAGACCGTGCTGCATCTCGTCACCAAGCTGGTCGGCGAAGTCGGTGTCGCGCCCGATATGCTCGCCGCCCGGATCAATGCCGCGGTCGATCTGCTCGCCGACAGCGCCGAATCGGCACTGCTCCGCCTGAATCCCGACGATGTCGGCTTCGTCCAGGGCAAGCTGCCCGCCAGCGTCTTCCCGGTCGGCGATCCGCATGTCCAGCGCGGCGGCTTCGTCATCGAAAGCGCCTCGACCATCGTCGAGGACGGTCCGGACTTGTGGCTCGAGCAGCTCGCCCAGGCGATCGACCGCGTGCCGATCCCGCCCGCATGCTGAACCTGTTCGCCGAAGACTATCTGCAGGGGCTGGGCGGCAGCGATTTCGCCCCGCGCCCGCGCATCTCCGGGCGCCTGTCCTCCTATGACGGGCTGCTGATGGAAGCGGTCGGCCTCCAGCTCCCCGTCGGCACGGTCTGCGCGATCGGCGATGGCGACAGCCGCGTCGAGGCGGAAGTGATCGGCTTCCGCGCCGGCAAGACCCTGCTGATGAACCTCGGCGGTCCCGCCGCCCTGCTACCCAACGCGCCGGTCCGCCCGATCGGTGCACCGGGCGAGGCGGAGGTGGGCGCCGCGATGCTCGGCCGTGTCGTCGATGGCTCGGGCAAGCCGATCGACGGCCTCGGCCCGATCCGCGGCGCCGGCTCCTGGCCGCTCGCCGGCAAGCTCCAGTCGCCGCTCGATCGCGGAAGGGTTCTACAGCCGCTCGATGTCGGTGTCCGCGCGATCAACGGGCTGCTCACCATCGGCCAGGGCCAGCGCGTCGGCATCATGGCCGGCTCGGGCGTCGGCAAATCGGTGCTGCTCGGCATGATGGTCCGTGCCGCCCAGGCCGATGTGATCGTCATCGGCCTGATCGGCGAGCGCTCGCGCGAAGTCGCCGATTTCCTCGAGACCAAGGTCGCCGGCGCCGCCCGCGCCCGCTCGGTCGTCGTCGCGGTGCCCGCCAATCACTCGCCGGTGCTGCGTATCCGCGGCGCCTTGCGCGCCACCGCCATTGCCGAGGCGTTCCGCGCCGAGGGCAAGAAGGTGCTGCTCATCATGGATTCGCTCACCCGCGTCGCCCATGCCGGCCGCGAGATCGGCCTGGCGCTGGGCGAGCCGGCCTCGGCGCGCGGCTACCCGCCTTCGGCCATCGCGATGCTGCCCAGCCTGATCGAGCGCGCCGGCACGGACGTCCATACCGGCGGATCGATCACCGCGATCTACACGGTGCTGGCGGACGGCGATGACGGCAATGATCCGGTGGTCGATTCGGCCCGGTCGATCCTCGACGGCCATATCGTGCTCAGCCGTGCGCTGGCCGAGCGCGGCGTCTATCCGGCGATCGATCTCGGTCCATCGGTCAGCCGCGTGATGACCGACATCGTGCCGCGCGAGCATGTCGCCGCCGCCCGCGTGCTGCGCCGCCATCTCGCGACATACGAAGAAAATCGCGACCTCGTCCTGATGGGCGCCTATCGCGCCGGCGCCGATCCCGAGATCGACGCGGCGATCGCCTGCCATCCGGCGGTGATGGAGTATATCCGCCAGGGCTCGGACGAGATCGTCACCCTGCCCGACGCGGTGACCGAACTGGTCGGCGTCTTCGGCCATGGCTAGGTCCGTCAAGAAGCTGGACCGCCTCCTCCGCGTCCGCACGCTCCAGCTCGACCTGGTCCGCGCCGATGAAGTGCGCGCCGTCGCCAAGGTCGATCAGGAAGCGAAGCTGCGGGATCGCATCGCCAGCCTCGCCGCCAACGTCGCGCCTGCGCCTAGCGCCTCCGAATCAGCCTCCAGCCTCGCCGCCGCCGCGCATTTCCGCGAACGGCTCCACCAGTCCGCCTTTGCCGCCGACAAGCGCGTCGAAGTCGCCGAGCAGAGCCTCGAAACCGCCCGTGCCGCCACCCGCGAGGCGAGGCGCGACCAGAATGCGATCGAGAAGCTGATTACCCGCGCCGAAGCCGACGCCGCGCTCAAGGCGCTGCGCGAGCTCGAGCAGCTGCCGCCCATGGGCAAAAATCGGCACGATATTTGCTGAGTACTCCGTGAACCAGTTTCACGGGGACCAGAAGTTGATCCAGCTCGCCACCGCGCTTCCCACTGTAACCGTCGGGCCCGTAAAGCCGAACGCCGCGATTTCCGCGGATGTCGGCGGCTTTGCGCTGGCCCTGGGAGCGTTGCTGCCCAAGATCGGCGCGCCCGCCGGCGGCCCGCAGGGCAAGCCGGGCGATCCTGCGATCCTGTTGCCCGGCCGGCAGGATATTGCCGAAGGCGGCAAGGAATTGCCGGATGCCGTGCTGGGTCTCGAAGGCCGTAGCGAGGAGCAGGCCGGCGCCGAAGCCGATAAGGACGACAAGGATGCGAGCGCCGAGGACGCGCCGCCTCCGCCCTTCGCCTGGTTCGCCACGGCGCCAGCACCGGCAGCCGAACCCGAGGTAAAAGCTGATGCCGCGCCGGCGGTGATGGTCGATGGCGGCGGCCGGCGTCGCGTCCGGTCTGACGCCGCGCTGCCGGAAATGCCGGTCTCCGAAATCGCCGATGCTCCGGTCGCGACGGTCAAGGCCGAAGCCCCCGCCCCAAAGATTACTGCGCCGACCGCGCCGGAAGCGAAGCCTGCCGAAGCCTATCCCGCAACGGCACCGCGCGTGCCCCGTGCCGATGCCGCCGTGCCGCCGGTGCCCGCTTCGTCGGCCAGTCCGGCGCCCGCACCTGCGCCGCGCGCCGCGCCGGCAGATCCCGCGGTTGAAGCGGCGATGGCGCAGGCCGTGACCAGCACGACCGCCGAAGCATCCACCGAGGCCGAACCGGCCTCGCCGGCGCAGCTGCCACAGGTTCCGCGCGAGCTCCGCCAGGCGGCGGCCGATGCGCCGGTGGTGCGGATCGCGCTCGATCGCCCGGTGGCGCCGCAGACGCTGTCGATCGCCGATGTCACGCCGGCCGCGCCTCAGGCGGCGGCGACCGCGTCGCCGTCGGTCGCGGACCAGATCTTCGCCGTCTTCGATCGGCCGCGCGGGCAGGGCGGCGCGTCGGTCGCGGGCGACCAGCCGTCGGCGCTTTCCACGCTGGCCGCGCCGACCACGGGCACCCAGACCCTGTCCGCCGTTGCCGCGGCCGGTCAGGCGCAGGACGCACCGCTCGACACGGGCCACCAGGAATGGACCGCGAAGATGATCGACAAGATCGAGATGCTGCAGGGCGGGGCGGTCCGCGAGACGAAGATCAGCCTGATGCCGGAAGGGCTCGGCAAGGTCGATATCGCGATCCGCCAGGACGATGCCGGGCTCCACGTCCAGTTCAGCACCGATACCCAGTCGGCGCGTCAGCTGATCGCCGATGCCCAGCCCAAGCTCGCCGAGATCGCGCAGGAGCGCGGCATCCGCATCGGCTCGACCAGCGTCGATACCAATGCGGCCGGCTCCAATGGCGGCGGGGCCGGGAACGGCTCGGGGACGAGCACCGCCAGTTCGCAGATGAATCAGGGGCAGCGCCAGGATGCGCAGCCCCAGCGCAACCAGCCTTCGGCACCGCTGCCCGGTCAGCGGCGCGAGGCTTCCTCTTCCACCAGCCAGGATGAACGGGTCGCCTGAGGCCCGCGGAGATAGATGATGGCCGAACTCAAGGATGCGGGCGCCGAGGCGCCGAAGAAGAAAAAGAAGAACCTGCTGCTGCTCGTCGGCCTGCCCGTCGTGCTGCTCGGCGGGGGCGGTGGTGCGGCGTTCTACGGGATGCAGGCCGGCTGGTTCAGCGCGGCGGCGCATGCCGAGGAGAAGGACGAGCCGCATCTCGTGCCCAAGAGCGAGGAGAAGCGCGCCTCGATGAAGGAAGGCGGCGAGGGTGGCCATGGTGGCGAAGAAGGCGGCGAGGCGCCGGGCCATGGCGGCAAGCCGACGCCCAAGGGCGAGGGTGGCGACAAATACGCGTCGAGCTACTACCCGATGGAGAAGGAGTTCACCTCCAACCTCCAGGACAGCGTCCATTTCGTCCAGGTCGGCCTCGCGGTGTCGACGCCCTATGACGAACGCGTCCTCGAGAACATCAAGACGCATGAGATCGCGATTCGCTCGGCGGTGCTGATGGCGCTGGGCGAGACGACCGAGGACGAGGTGTTCACTGCCGAGGGCAAGCGCCACATCCAGGACCGCCTGGCCAAGGCGATCAACGGCGTTTTGAAGGAAAAGGAAGGTTTTGGCGGGGTTAGTAACGTCTACTTTACCAATTTCATCGTTCAGTGAACGGGCATGGTTAACAGCCCTTCACCAGACGGCTCGGCCGATCGGCGGGAACGCCCCAGGACCAGCGCGGAACACGCGCCGGTGCTGGGGACGGCCAACCTGAATCCGTTCGGCGACCTGGTCACGCTGCAGCATCTCAGCGCGCGTCTGGCCAAGTCCCTGAAGGGCGCGTTCGAAGGGCTGCTGCGCAAGGACCTGCGCGCCTGGGCGGAGCCGCTCTCCGTCCAGCGCTTCGCCGATTACAAGGCCGAGCGCGGCGGCGTGCTTTCCGCCTGGCAGCCGATGGTGATGGGCAATGCCCGCGCGCGCGCCCAGTTCGTGCTCGAGGCCGGGCTGGTCTTCGAGATGCTCGACGCATTCTTCGGCGGCGACGGCGAAGCGCCCAATCCGCTGCCGAGCGAATTCACCCCCGCCGCCGAAGCGTTGGTCGGCCGCCTCGCCCAGTCGTCGGCGCTGCTGCTCGACAAGGCCTGGGAGCCGCTGTCGCGCATCGCCTTCCGTGCCGAGGGCACCTCCAATCTCGCCGCCGCGCCCGATCTGGCCAGCGACGATCCGGTGGTGGTCACCCGCTTCGGCCTCGCGGCCGGCGAGGACCGCCCGCATTTCTTCGACATTCTCTATCCCGTCGCCGCGCTCAAGCCGCACGGCGCCGCGCTGATGGTCAAGGTCCACGGCAACAAGGACGAGGTCGAGCCCGAATGGCGCGCCGGCCTCACGCGCGCGGTGATGGCGGTCACGCTGCCCATCCGCTCGGTCCTTGCCGAACCGATCATGCCGCTCGGCCGCCTGCTTGAGCTCAAGGAAGGCGACGTGATCCCGATCGATTTCGGCCCCGAGGTTCCGGTGATGGTGGCGAAGCGCCGCCTCGGCACCGGCCTTGTCGGCACCGCCAACGGCCGCGCCGCGGTCCGCCTCACTTCGCTCGAACCGCTCAACGCAGAGGACTTCCAATGAACGACATGACGGCCTCCCTCCAGGTCGATACTGCCGTCGCCGCCAATTTCCGGCTGCTGCAGGATGTCGACGTCAAGCTCACCGTCGAGATCGGTTCGACCCGGCTGACCCTGCGCGAGCTGCTCGCGCTCGGCGAAAGCAGCGTGATCGAGCTCGATCGCGAAGCCAATGAGCTGCTCGACGTGTTCGTCAACGGCACGCTGATCGGCCGCGGCGAAGTGGTCACGGTCGGCGAGAAGTTCGGCGTGCGGATGACCGAGCTGGTCAGCCCCGACAAGCGCACGGCCCGCTGATCCCATGACCTGGTACATCATCAAGCTGATCGTGCTGCTGCCGCTCGTCTGCGGCCTGCTGGTCGGTTGCCTCTATGCCTGGCGCAAGCTCGAATCGCGCCTGCCCAAGAACCAGACGACGCGGATGGTGCAGCTCAAGGAGACGATGATGCTCTCCCCCGGCCTGCGCCTCGCCGTCATCGAGTTCGAAGGGCAGAAGCTGCTCGTCTCGGTGAGCCGCAGCGGCGTCACCTTGGTGGACAAGCAGCAATGACCCGCGCGATCGTCCAGGCGCCGCGCACCATGGGCGGCCGCGCCGCGCTGTTCATCGGCATCCTCGCCTTCCTCGTGCTGTTCGCCTTCCCGGCCTTCGCGCAAGGGGCGGCCCCGGCCGTGCCGACTCCGGTAGCGACTCCGGGCGTGGGCGACGCGGTCGATCGCGCGCTGGGCGACCTGGGTGGCGGCAATGCGCCGCTCAGCCTGTCGCTGCAGGTCCTCATCATCATGGGCCTGCTCACGGTGCTGCCGGGCATCCTGCTGATGATGACCAGCTTCACCCGGATCATCATCGTGCTGGCGCTGCTCCGCCAGGCGCTGGGCCTCCAGCAGACCCCGCCCAACCAGGTGCTGATCGGCCTGGCGATGTTCCTCAGCTTCTTCGTGATGGCGCCGACGCTCAACACGATGAACACCAATGCGATCCAGCCCTATTCGGCCGGCAAGATCGGCGCGACCGAGATGATCTCCAAATCGGGCGAGGCGCTGCACGGCTTCATGATCAAGCAGACCCGCACCAAGGACGTCACGCTGTTCGCCGGGCTCGCCAAGAGCGGCCCCTATGCCAAACCGCAGGACGTGCCCTTCTCGGTGCTGCTACCCGCCTTCGTCACCTCGGAGCTCAAGACCGCCTTCCAGATCGGCTTCCTGATCTTCCTGCCCTTCATCGTCATCGATCTCGTCGTCGCCACCGTGCTGATGGCGCTCGGCATGATGATGATGTCACCGACGATCATCTCGCTGCCCTTCAAGCTGCTGCTCTTCGTCCTGGTCGACGGATGGGCGCTGACGATGGGCTCGCTTGCCTCCAGCTTTGTGAGCTAGCGCGATGGACGCCGATTATTTCCTCACCGTCGGGCGCGAGGCGATGTGGGTGCTGGCGCTCGCCGCTACCCCGATCCTGGTGCCCGCGCTGCTCGCCGGCCTCGTCCTCGGCATGGTCCAGGCGGCCACGTCGATCCAGGAGCAGACGCTCACCTTCGTGCCCAAGCTGATCGTGGTCGGCCTCAGCCTGATCATCTTCGGCTCGATGATCATGGGGCTGCTCGGCGATTTCACCGTGAGCATCTTCGAGCGCATTCCGGATCTGGTGAAGTGAACTCCCTCTCCCATTGGGAGAGGAGTGTCGGGTCGGCAATGCCCCCGGCATTGCCTCAACAGCGCGGGGTGCTGTTGACCCGGCGCTGGGCCCGCTCGGCGCAGCCGAGTGGGAAGGGTGAGGGTCGTCTTGTCACCTGCCCACCCTCACCCTTCCGCGCCTTCGGCGCTCCCTCCCTCTCCCAAGGGGAGAGGGACTGATGCTGATGGGCTTCGGCCTCTCGATCGAGCCGCAGCTCTGGGCCTTGCTGTTCGCCATGGTGCGGATCGGCGCGGCCTTTATCGCGGCGCCGGTGTTCAGCGCGATGGCGATCCCGCTGCCCGCGCGCATCGCGCTCACCGGCGCGATCGGCGTGCTGGTGCTCAACGTCGCGCACGTCACCCCGCCCGCCGAGATCTTCTCGCTCACCACCTTCCTCGCGATCGCCGCCGAAGCGCTGACCGGCCTTGCCATGGGCTTCGTGCTCCAGGTCGCCTTTTCCGCGCCGATGGTGGCGAGCGAAGTCATCTCGATGTCGATGGGCCTGGGCTTCGCCAACACGGTCGATCCCAATAGCGGCCATGCCACGCCGGCGATCGGCACCTTCCTGTCGCTGATGCTCACCCTGATCTTCCTGTCGCTCGACGGGCATCTCGTCCTCGTCGAGCTGGTGGTGCGCAGCTATGACGTCATGCCCCCCGGCGCCTGGATCGCGCCCGAGCGGCTGCTCGGCATCGCGATGTTCGGCGGCTACACCTTCCTCGCCGGGCTGCTGCTCTCGCTGCCGATCGGCTTCCTGCTGCTCTGCCTCAACCTGATCGTCGGCATGCTCAGCCGTGCCGCGCCGGCGCTCAACCTGTTCGCGGTGGGCCTGCCCGCCAGCCTGTTGTTCGGCGTCGTCGCGATGCTGCTCGCGCTCCCCGCCATGGGGGATTATCTCGTCGTCATCGTCCGTGAATCGCTCACGATGATGCCGCAGCTGGTGCTCGGCTGATGTCGGAGTCCGGCGGCGAAAAGACAGAAGCCCCAACAGCCAAGCGCAAGCGCAAGGCCGTAGAAGACGGCCAAATACTCAGCTCGAAGGATTTCGGCACCGCGCTGATCGTGCTGCTTGGCTGCGGCTGGATGGCGATGTTCGGCCCCTCGCTGGTCCGCGCCTGCAAGGAAGTGATGGTCGGCAGCTTCACCTTCGGCGTCGCGGATGTCGAGGATTTCGAGCCCTGGCGCCCGATCGCCGAGGCGGGGTGGAAGCTCGCCACGCCGATGCTCGCGCTGCTGCTGCTCGCGGTGATCGGCGCGATCCTCAGCCATGCCGGCCTTGCCGGGCTGCGCTGGAATTCCAAGCTGTTCGCACCCAAGGCGTCGCGCATCAACCCGGCCTCGGGCCTTGCCCGCATCTTCGGCCCCAATGGCTGGATCGAGCTCGGCAAGGGGCTGCTCAAGGTCGTGCTGCTCGGCAGCATCGGCAGCTGGCTGCTCTGGTCGCTCACCCGCCGCTCGCTCGGCCTGGTCGAGGCGGACCTGCACGGCGCGATCGGCGCGATGGGCAGCGAGTTCCTCTATCTGCTCTTCGTCATGGCCGGCGGGCTGTTGCTGATCGCCGGCGTCGACCTGCCGATCCAGATCCTGCGCCACATGGCCAAGCTGCGCATGACCAAGCAGGAAGTGCGCGACGAGCACAAGGAAAGCGAAGGCTCGCCCGAGGCCAAGGCGGCCCAGCGCCAGCGCCAGCGCCAGATCCTCAAGGGCGGCTTCCGCAAGGCGGTGGCCACGGCGAATGTGGTCATCACCAACCCGACCCACTTTGCCGTCGCCCTGCGCTACGAGCAGGGCAAGGACCAGGTGCCGGTGCTCGTCGCCAAGGGCCGCGGCGCGACCGCGCTGGCGATCCGCGAGCTCGCCGGCGAGCTC
>JAEXLC010000001.1 GCA_023445495.1 Pseudomonadota bacterium
GGGCGCAGCCCTCCCCCGCCGCGAGCGCCCGCGATGCCGATGGGGCGATTGCGGCGGCGACCGATCCGAAGGGTTCAGGCGCTGTCGTGCTGATCGCCCGGGGCGACACGGTGCTTTATCGCAAGGCGCGCGGCATGGCCGAAGTCGAGCTGGGCGTGCCGCTGGCGCCCGACCAGGTCTTCCGCATCGCCTCGATCACCAAGAGCTTCACCGGCGCGCTGCTCGTCCAGATGGCGGCGCGGGGCGAAGTCTCGCTTGATGCGCCCGCGGTGCGCTACCTGCCCGACGCGCCGCTCGATCCGCGGATCACGCTGCGCCAGCTGCTCAGCCACACCGCGGGGGTTTCCGAGAACGACGCAGCACCCCAGCCGCCGTTCGGAAATGCGGAAGTGCCGATCGCCGAGCAGGTCCGCCGGATCACTGCCCGGCCACTCGATTTCGAGCCCGGTACGAAGCAGCGTTATTCGAACGCCGGCTATATCCTGCTCGCCGCGGTGATCGAGAAGGTGACCGGACAGAGCTGGGACGAAGCGATGCGCACACGACTGTTCGTGCCGTTGGGGCTGGCCGACACCGCTTATGACCGGACCGACGCGATCGTGCCCGGCCGAGTGAGCGGCTATGCAAGCGACAAGGGCGTGCTGCGCAACGCAACGCCGTTCAACCTTTCGATCCCCAAGACCGCCGGATCGCTCCGCTCGACCGCCGCCGACCTGCTGCGCTGGATGCGCGCGCTGTCGCAGGGCAAGGCGGTGGGTGCCGAGGGCTTTGCCGAGATGAACAGGCCGGCGCTGGCGAGCGTCGGCGTGCAGGACCGCTATGGCCTCGGCCTCTATCGCTGGCAGGTCCGCGGACAGGATGCGATCGGCCATACCGGCCAGATCAATGGCTTCGCCTCGGCCCTGTTCTATCTGCCCGCCGAGGACGCGACGGTGGTGGTGCTGGCCAACAATGACAATTTCGACGCGCAGACGCTCGCCCGGCGGATGGCGGCGATCGTGATCGGCAAACCCTATCCGCTGCCCCGCCCCAGCGGCGTTCCAGCGCAATCGCTGGCGGCGCTGGCCGGCAGCTATGGCAGCGACCCGGCGACGTCCCGCACGATCGCGGTGCAGGACGGCAGGCTGGTGATCAGCCGCCCCAAACGGGGCGGCATCCCGGCGGTGCTGGGCAGCGACGGCGCGATCCGCTTCGTGCCCGATGAGCTGAGCTATTTCCTGCCGGTGCGCGACGCCGCGGGCACGGTGATCCGCCTCGATTATTTCGCGCGCGGCGAGGGCCCTGCGCTGCCGCTGGCCCGCCAGCCCTGACCACGAAAAAGGCCGCCGGAATTGCTCCCGGCGGCCCGTTCCCTGTCAGGCGAAGCGCCTTAGCTGATGACGATCGTCACCGCGCGGCGGTTCTGCGCCCAGCTGGCATCGTCCGAGCCGAGCGCGATCGGGCGCTCCTTGCCATAGCTGATCGTGGTGATCCGCGCCGGCGAGATGCCGCGCGAGGCGAGATAGTTCTTCGCGGCGTTGGCACGACGATCGCCCAGGCCGAGATTATATTCGCGGGTGCCGCGCTCGTCGCAATGCCCCTCGATCGTGATGCGCGTGTTCGGGTGGCTGTTAAGCCACTGCGCCTGGCTGTCCAGGATCGCGCGCGCTTCCGGATCGATGTCATACTGGTCGAACGAGAAGTGGATCGTGTCGCTCGCGACTTCGCGGCGGAACTGCTCGTTGATCGGCGCCGCCACCGTGTCGCTGTCGCCCTCACCCGCATTGACCGGGCCGGTCTCCGACGGCGCGGGCGGAATGTCGGTGGCAGTGCGCTTCTTGGTGCAACCCGCAGTGGCGATCAGCGCGATGCCGAGCACCAGGCCAGTCGTGATCTTGGACATGGTCTTTCCTCCTTCTCTGGTCGCATCTCGTCCGCTTGCCCGGACGCTAGCACAGATGCGGTAACGTTTCAGGGGCGAATCGGTCCCCAGCTGGGATCCGATCCGTCGAGCGGCGTGGGAATGCGCCGCGCATTGGTGCCGGTGAGATCCACCGACCAAAGATCCGGCCGACCCGAACCCTGGGCCGAGCGGAAGAACATCAGCACCCGGCCGTTGGGCGACCAGCTCGGTGCTTCGTCGCCCCAGCTGTTGGTCAGCAGCTTCTCGCCGCCGCCGCTGGGGTTCATCACGCCGATCCGGAACGCGCCGCCGCCGGTGCGAGTGAAGGCGATCAGGTCGCCGCGCGGGCTCCATACCGGGGTGGCATAGCGACCGCCGCCGAAGCTGATCCGGTGCTGGTTCGAGCCGTCGGCGTTCATCACATAGAGCTGCTGGGTGCCGCCGCGGTCGCTCTCGAACACGATCTTCGAGCCGTCGGGCGAATAGCTGCCGCCGGTATCGATGCCCGGCGAGTTGGTCAGCCGCTGCGATTCGCCGCCCGCCGCCGCGATGCGATAGATGTCGGTATTGCCGGCCTGCGACATCGAGAACAACACCCAGCGACCGTCCGGCGAGAAGCGCGGCGCGAAGCTGAGGCTCACGTTCGAGACGAGCAGCCGGTTCGAGCGCGCCGCCATGTCATAGACATAGATGGACGGCTTGCGCTGGGTGTAGCTCATGTACACGATCGCGTTCTGCTTGGGCGACATGCGCGGGGTCAGCACGATCGACTGGCCGTTGGTCAGGAAGCGGTGGTTGGCGCCGTCCTGATCCATGATCGCGAGCTGCTTGCGGCGCTTGTTCTTGGGGCCGGTCTCGGCGACGTACACGACCTGGCTGTCGAAATAGGGGCCTTCGCCGGTGAGGCGGGTATAGACCGCATCGGCGCACTTGTGCGCGGCACGGCGCCAGTCGCCCGGCGAGACGACGAAGCCCTGGCGGACCAGCTCGGTCTGCGCGGCCATGTCATAGACATAGCAACCGATGGTCAGCGAGCCGTTGCCATTGGCGCGGACATAGCCCTGAATCAGCGCCTGGCCGGTGACGCCGCCCCAGGCCGAATAATTGGGTGCTGCGACTTCGGCATAGCCGATGCTGCGCGTCGCATTCGGCCCCATCGTCTTGAACAGGCCGGTGTTGCGTAGATCGTCGTCAATGATCTGTGCGAGCTTCTGCCCGAGCTGGTCGGTCGAGCCCGCCGCTGTCTGAGCGACTTCCGAGGTCGGCATCGCCGGGATGATGATCGGCAGCGGCGCGGTCATGCCGCCTTCGACATCGACGACGAGGCCGCTATCCTGCCCTGGCGTCGGTGTCGGGGTCGGGATGGTCTGCGGCTGCACGGTCTGCGCGTGAGCGACGCCCGTCGCCGTCGTCGCGATCAGGGCAATGGCCATTGCCGTCATGGTGCGCATCATCATCGGTTCCTCAGGACTTGAGTCGGTAGCGGAGAGTGAAGCTCTTCCAGCCATTGGGGACATCGTAGAGCTCAAGGGGCAGCCCGCGCAAAGGCGAGCAGCCGGCGAAAATCGCACGGACGGCATCGTCGACGCGCGTCACATAGCGCTCGTTGCTGTCATCGACGCCGTCATGGCCCGTGATCCGCGGCGGCGCGGCGAGCGAGCCGTCACGATTGATCCGCAGATTGACCACGGCCCGGATACGCTCCGCACCCGGGCCCGGGCTGACCTGACGATCGGCGCAGGGCTGAACCTGGCGCTGAATCGCCGAGCCGATATTGGCCGCTGCCGCGGCCGACATCACTGCCGCCGGCGGATTGGGATTGGTCGCGGTGTTCGGCTTGGGCCCGCCGCCACGGATGTCCTTGATCACCGAATCGAGATCGAGATTCGGCTTGCGGTTGGGCTGCGGTTTCGGATTGGGATTGGTCGGCGCCTTGACCGGCTTGGACGGCGGCTGCGGCTTGGCGTCAGGCTTCGGCGCAGGGGTCGGCTTGGGCGGCGCCGGATTGGGCTTGGCGACTTCCGGCTCAGGCTCCGGTTGCGCTGGCGCCGGCTGCGGCGCGCCGGGCGTCGGCTCCGGCGCATAGTCGATCTTCTGCTCTTCGCTGCTGATGACCGGTGCGGCGCTCTCCAGCGCAACGTCTTCCGCCAGCGTCACTTCAATCGGCTGCGGCTTCAGCTTCATCGGATTGGGAGTCGCGAGGAAGCCGACCGACAACAGGCCGAACAGGGCGACATGCCCGATCAGCGCAACGGTCAGCCCTGCTCCCTCGGTCCGGTTCACGGCTTGCTGCTCGCGTCGGTGATCAGCGAGACGCGGTTGAGCCCGGCATGGTTGAGCTCGCCCATCACCTTCATGACCTTGCCATAGCCCAGGCCCTGATCGGCGCGCAGGAACACCGCGACCGGCTTGCCGTCCGGCCCCGGCGCGCGGCCGGCGATTTCCTCGAGCTTTGCGGGCAGCGCGGCGTCCGCGGTCAACTCGTTGTCGACGAACACCTGGCCCTTGTCGTCGATCGAGATCTGGACGGGCTTCTGGTCCTGGTCGACCGGCTTGGCGCGGCTCTCGGGCAGGTTCACCGGAACCCCCGCCGTGAGCAGCGGCGCGGTGACCATGAAGATGATGAGCAGCACCAGCATCACGTCGACCAGCGGCGTGACGTTGATGTCGGCCATCGGCGCGCGGCGGCCGCGCCCCTTGTTCGAAGGAAGGTGCATCGCCATCAATACTCCCCTTCCGCTTGCGGGAGGGGTCGGGGGAG
>JAEXLC010000011.1 GCA_023445495.1 Pseudomonadota bacterium
CGCCCATGTCTCGTAGAGAGTGGTGCTTGTGGTGACTGCCCCACCCCAACCCCTCCCCTGAAGGGGAGGGGCTTGAAGGGGCAGGCGGATCATGCCGCCACCGCCTTGCGGAACTTGTCGACCAGCGGGACGACATCGGTCGCGCGCGTCTTGAACGCGGCGCGGTTGACCACCAGCCGGCTGCTCACCTCGGCGATCACTTCGACTTCGACCAGGCCATTCTCCTTGAGCGTGCGGCCCGAGGAGACGAGATCGACGATGCGCGGCGCGAGATCGAGCACCGGGGCCAGTTCCATCGCGCCGTTGAGCTTGATGCATTCGGCCTGCACGCCGCGCGCCTCGAAATGGGCGCGGGTGATGTGCGGATACTTCGTCGCGACGCGAACATGGCTCCAGCCGCGCGGATCGTCCTTGCTGGCGAGGCTGGCCGGTTCGGCGACCGAGATGCGGCAATGGCCGATGCCGAGGTCTACCGGCGCGTAGAGCTCCGAATAGTCGAACTCGGCAAGCACGTCCGACCCGACGATGCCGAGCTGCGCGGCGCCATGTGCGACAAAGGTCGCCACGTCGAATGCGCGCACGCGGATCAGGTCGATCGCCGGCGTGTTGGTCTTGAAGCGCAGTGCGCGCGAGCTTTCGTTCGAGAAGTCGGGCTCGGGGATGATACCGACGCGGGCGAGCAGCGGCAGCGCCTCGTCGAGGATGCGCCCCTTGGGGACGGCAAGGATCAGCGGTTCGGTCATCGAAGCCGGGGCTTTACTTGTCGCTCCCTCAGGGCGCAACAGGCGGGCCACGGAGGTATTTCTTGTGGCCGATGAAGCGACGAACCGCGGGGCGTTCCGGATCCAGGAATATTATTGCCGCAAGATGGCGGCGCCTTTGTATGCCGATATCTGCGTGGCGCTGGCCAACGGGCTCGACCGGAGCAGCGCGACCGGGCGTGCGGTGCTCGACTGGCCGGGCGAGCCGACCCGAGACGCGCTGCCGCTGCGGCTGATCGGCGGGCTGCATGCGCTGGTGCTTGCCGGCGCCGATGCCGAGCTGGCGGAGATATTCGCCGGGCGGGTTTCGGGTACGGCGCTGAACCGGGTGCTGGCGCGCAACGATGCCGCCTTGCTGCCCTGGCTCGACGGGCCGCCGCAGACCAATGAGGCGGGGCGTTCGGGCGCGCTGATCGTCGGGCTGATCGAAGTCGCGCGGCGGCTGGGGCCCAGGCTGGAGGTGCTGGAGATCGGATCGAGCGGCGGGCTGAACCTGCTGATCGATCGCTTCCGCTTCGATCTGGGCGGGGCGATGCTCGGCCCCGAGGACTCGCCGATCACGATCGCGCCGGAGTGGCTGGGGGAGCCGCCGGTGCTGCCCCCGCTCGAGATCGTCTCGACCCGGGGCAGCGACATCGCGCCACTCGACGTGACCGATCCCGCGGTCGAGGCGCGGCTCTCCGCCTATGTCTGGGCCGAGAAGCCCGAGCGACTGGAGCGGCTAAGGGCCGCGATTGCGATGATCCGCGAACGCGGTGTCGATCTGGAGCGCGCCGATGCGGCGGACTGGATGGAGGTAAGGCTGGCCGAGCCGCAGGCCGAGGGCGTGGTGCGCGTGCTGATGCACTCGGTGGTGTGGCAGTATATTCCCGATGACCGGACGGCGCGGATCCGTGCGGCGATGGAAGCGGCCGGGGCGCGGGCAACGGCGGCGCGGCCGCTCGCCTGGGTGGCGATGGAGCCCGACCGGGCGCTGGGCGAGCAGGTGGTCAGCATCCGGACCTGGCCGGGCCCCGAGGCGCGCGAGGTGGTGGCAACGGCGCACGCCCATGCCGCCTGGGTCCGCCCGGGCGATACGCGCGCGACCGAGGGGATCGCGCTGGATGCTGCGGCGCAGGTGGTGCTTTAAGCGGGTGTCGAACTTTCTGTTCCCCGGCTTTCGCGGGGGAACAGTTGGGTCTGTCGTTAGGACAACCACTCCGTAATCGCCTCGGTGACCAGCTCGGGCTTTTCCCAGGGCACGAAATGGCCGGCGCTGGCGATGCGGACGACGGTCAGGTCAGGGACCAGCGCGTCCAGCCCTTCGAGCTGGACCGGGAGCAGGGCGGTGTCCTGCATCGCCCAGATCACCAGGGTCGGCTGGGTCACCGGCGGGAAGGGGGCGTCGAGCCAGACCGGGCGCTCGGGCGTCTCGCCGGGGGCGGGGACCTGGATCACGCTGGCGCGGTACCAGTTGAGCATCGCGGTCATCGCGCCGGGCTGGCCCCATTCGGCGAGATAGGCGGGCTTTTCGGGGGCGAGCCTGGCCGCGTCGGTATATTTGGCGAAGCTCTGGTCGAAGAAGGTATCGAGCCCGATCCGTTCGACGAACTGCTCGAAGTCCGGGTTGCGGAAGGCGGTGATGTACTGGCTCGCCTCGCGCTGCCCGGGGTCGTCGAAGATGCTGCGCTGGAAGACGAGCGGGTGCGGCGCGTTGACGATGATGAGGCGGGCGACGCGCTGGGGGTTCTGCAGCGCGGCCATCCAGGCGATGGCGCCGCCCCAGTCATGCCCGACAAGGGTGAACGGCCCGATGCCGAGATGATCGGCGAGCGCGAGCAGGTCGGCCACCGGCTTGTCCGGCGTGAAGCTCGCCACGCCTTCGGGACGCGAGGAATAGCCGAAGCCGCGCTGGTCGGGCGCGATGACATAATGGTCGCGGGCGAGCGCCGGGATCTGATGGCGCCAGGTGCGATGCGATTCGGGAAAGCCATGGAGCAGGACGATCGGCGGGTTTGCCGGGTCGCCGGCGATGGCGACGTTGAGCTCTACGCCGGTGGGCAGCGCGATGCGCCGGGTCTCGAAATCCGCCATAAATTCCCCTCCCGCTTGCGGGAGGGGCTAGGGGAGGG
>JAEXLC010000033.1 GCA_023445495.1 Pseudomonadota bacterium
GGGCGCACCCAATCCCTCTCCCTTTGGGAGAGGGAGGGAGCCGCCGAAGGCGGCGGAAGGGTGAGGGTCGAGCGCAACTCACTCACGGCCATACCATTCGTCGAGCCGCATCAGCTGGTCATACTCGGCGTATGGCGCATATTCGGGGTGGAGCTTGGCGGTGAAGGGTTCGTCGCCGGTGAGCCACATCCGCACGGCGTCACCGAAATGGTGCGCGGCGAGGTCGACGAATTCCTCGGCCGGGATCGGCTCCTTCTTCTTCGGATCGACGGGGCTGTCGACATAGCCGAAGCCGCCGGTGCGCGGGGAGCGGGCGAGCGACCAATATTCGAACGCACGCGCGATCCCCTCGATATCGGCAAAGCCGCCCCGCTCGGCGATCAGCCCGAGCAGGCCCAATTGCAGGCTGAACCCGGCGCGGACGGCGCGAGTGCTGGGGGGCTGGCCGGTCTTGTAGTCGATGATCGCCAGGCTGCCGTCGGGCAGGCGATCGATGCGATCGAACTTGCCGCGCAGCTTGACGCCGGCGAATTCGATATCGCCGTCGAGTTCGACCGCGAGCACCTTGCGATCCGGGTTCTCGGCGATCTGGCGGGCGATCCAGTCGATCGCTTCCATCAGGCGCGGCTGCCACAGCGCGCGCATCATCGGATGGGTGCGCTCATCGACCAGCATCGCCTCGGCGCGCGCGCGCAGCCTGGCCGGATCGCAATTATCGAGCTCGAACCATTTCTGGAGGACGTCATGCACCGCCGTGCCGCGCCATGCCGCGCTGGGATCGGCATCGACCGGATCGAGCGGGGTGAGCTTGAGCATGCGGCGGGCATAAAAGGCATAGGGATCGGCCTTGAGCCGATCGACTTCGGTGACCGAGATCGCCTTGGGGCGACCCTCCACGGCGGGTTGCGGCGCCGGGCGATCGGCGGGTTCGTGCGCGCCGGGATTGTCGATCGCGTGGAGCCAGGCGGCGAGATCGGGGGCGCGATCGAGACCGCCGGACAAGGCTTCGAGGCGGAGCCAGAAGCGCGATGCAATCGTCGGCGCGGTGGCGTCGCGCCGCGCGCGGGTGAGCAGCACTTCGGGGGCGCCGAGCGCGCCGGCGAGATCGTGCGCGGCGAGGCCGATGCGGCGTTCGAGGCCAGGCAGATCGAGCTCGGCGCGGATGCGCGGGGCCAGCCACGGATCGGGCGCGGGCAGGCTTGGCCAGACGCCTTCGTTGAGGCCCGACAGGATCATCAGGTCGGCGGTCTGCAGGCGCGCTTCGAGCTGGCCGAGAATGGCGAGGCGCGGATGGCCGCCCTGGGGCGGGCGCACCGCGATGCCGTCCATCAGCGTGCGCAGCATCGGAGCGAGCGTGCCGGGTTCGGCGCGCTGGGGGCCATCCACCGCTTCACGTTCGAGATCGTCTAGCAGCGTGGCGGCGGCGCGGCCCTCGGCCCGACTCCACAGCCGGTCACCGCCGAGCGCCTGGGCGGCTTCGCGCAGGGCGGCGAGGAGTGCGGGGATCGGCTGGGTGCCGGCGCCGAACGCGGCTTCGAGCGGGGCGAGCAATGCCTTGGCGGTGGGCCACCAGGCCTCGGCCGCCTTGCGGATCGGGGCGTCCCTGCCCTCCTGCTCCGTCAGATGGCGATCGATGCCGGCGAGGTCGGGTGCGGGGCGCGGGCCTCTGAGGGCGCGATCGAGCAGGCGGGCGCCGTCAAGCCATTCGGTGCGCGCCTCGGGCATCACCAGCGGGTGCTTGAGCAGGGTCAGCAGCGGCAGCGGGGCGAAGCGCTGGGCAGCGGCGTCGGCGAGCGCGAGCAGCAAGGTGCCCGGCGGCAGGATCGACAGCGGCTGGCCGGCGGAATCGTCGACCGCGATGCCCCAGCGGGCGCAATGGGCGGCGACGCGGCGGGCGAGCGCGCGATCGGGGGTGACCAGGGCGGCGGTACGCTCGGGGGTCTCCAGCACCTGGCGGAGTGCCAGCGCAATCGCCTGGGCTTCCTCGGCCGGGGTGGCGACTTCGAGGACGCGGACGCCATCGAGCCGGCGCTCATGCTCGGGGAGCGTGGTCCAGCCATGGGTGAGTTCGGGCGGCTGCATCGCCGAGGCGATCGCCTTGCTGCGCGAAGGCGCGGCGTCATGCTCGCTGGCGAACATCCAGGGATCGAACTCGCTGCGGTGGACCGACATGCGTTCGAGCAGGAGCTTGAGGTGGAATTGCGGGTGCGTCTCGAGGTTGCGCTTGCGGCGGCCGGTGACCGGATCGGGCGCGTGGGGACCGAGCATCTCCCATTCGGCCTCCGAGATCGAGATGGCGAGATCGGGGAGGACGACCATGCCCTGGGGCAGCTCGGCAACGGTGCGCTGGAGCCGGGCGATCGCCGGCGCGCTGGCAGTGATGCCGGCGGCGCAGACGAACCCTTGCGGCGGATTGGCGGCCCAGCGCTTCGCGACCTTGTCGATCAGCCGGCGGCGGCGATCGGCGAGATCGATGCGGCCGAGCCGGGCGAGTTCGCCGGGCCAGCGCTCGAGGACGATGCGGAACAGGTTGAGCGACTTGTCCCAATGCGACTGCAGCTCGCCTTCGAACTTGAGGTCGGTGAGGCGGGTGAGCGGGACTTCCTCGATCAGCAGCTGGTCGAGCGTCTCGGCAAGCTCGCCGGCGAGGCGGACGGCTTCGGCGGCGTCGTGGCGGGGCTCGGCCTGCTGGATCAGGCGCGCGAGGATGAGCTGGCGCTGGAGCGGGGTGACCGCGGGGGGCACGGGGTCCGGATCGGCGGCGGCATCGAACACCGCTTCGTCGAGCTCGGGATCGCCGACCGCGACGAGGCGCGGGAGCAGCAGGCCGCCGCCGCTGGCGCGGACGAAGGCGTCCTGGATCGCCTTCTTGGCGCGGTTGTTGGGCAGCAGGACGAGCCCGCGGGCGAGGCCCATCGGGTCGGCTCCGAAGCGTTGGATCAGCCCGTTCGCCAGCGCATCCGCGAAGGCGCGGTGCGGGGGGATGGTGTAGAGGTGGAGGGCGGTGGGCATCGATTCCTGCTTGGCATGCGACGAAGCTACGGTTTACGCAACTCGTCATGGACGACGCCCGCAAATTCAACATTCGGGACGATGAGAGCCGCTTGCTGTGCCCGGCATGCGGCTTTCCGGATGCTTTTGCCTATCCCGCTTACGACGAGCAGAGCAGTCTCGCAGGCTCTGGCATTTGCGGCTGCTGTCATTGGGAACCTGGGTTCGACGATATCCCAGCCGCATCAGGCGCCGCCGGGGCTTCGATCCTCGATTGTCTGCGCAACTATCGCCGGGGCTGGACTTCGTTCGGGCCGGCCTGGAGTGGCCGCCCGGCCGAAATTCCGACCGGCTGGAACGGCAAGGCGCAGATCGAAGGGCTCTTCGCGATCGCGCCTTGGGTCCGCTAGGCCGCCCTCAGACTGTCGCCAGTATCTCTTCGGCCTCTTTCACTGCGCCGGGGGTGCCGACGTCGAACCACAGGCCCTGGTGGACCGTGCCCCACAACCGCCCCCGCTCCATCGCGCGGTTCCAGAACAGGTTGGTCGAGAACGGGCCCTCGGGCCAGTCGCGGATCACGCGGGGGTGGAGGATCTGCGCGCCGGCATAGACGAACGGCGCGAGGCGGCCGGGCTTGCGGCGCTCGGTGATGCGGCCAAGCGGGTCGAGGCGGAAATCGCCCATGCCCTTGTGGCTGTATGCGCGCGCCAGCGGAACGAGCAGGAGCAGCGCGTCCATCCTGGCATCGTCCCAGGCGGCGGCGAGCGCGTTGAGCGAGCCGATCGGGCCGTCGACCCAGAGCGTGTCGCTGTTCACCGTGAAGAAGGGCTTGTCGCCGAGCATGTCGCGGGCCTGGACGATGCCGCCGCCGGTCTCCATCAGCTGGGCGCGCTCGTCCGAGATCTGGACGTCGATATCGCCGGCGCGGACCTTGAGGTGCGCCTCGACCTGGTCGGCGAGATAATGGACGTTGACCACGGCGCGCTTGATCCCGGCTTCGCGCAGGTGGTCCATCGTGTGATCGAGCAGCGGCTTGCCGGCGACTTCGACCAGCGGCTTGGGGCGCGTCACGGTGAGCGGGCGCATGCGCTTGCCGAGGCCGGCGGCCATCACCATCGCGGTCTCGGGCATGGCGACGTCCGGGTTCGGGCGCAGCGAATAGGTAGCGGAGGGTTTCATTGCCCCGGTCTTATGCCTTGGTCAGTGCGAGCGGGTCGCCGCGCAGGTCGAGGGGGATATTGGCTGCGAACCAGTCGGCCACCGGCTTGAGCGCGGGGTGCTGGAGGTCGCGGTTGAGATAGGTCCAGACGCGCGGGCAGAGGCCCGGATAGCGCGGCTTGCCGTCGCGCTGCCACAGCCGAGTGAAGATGCCGACGATCTTGGCGTTCCGCTGCGCGCCGAGGACGTGATAGGCCACGTCGAACGCGTCGCCGGCGCCGGTGATCCGCTTGTAGCGATCGAGCATCGCGGTCTCGAGCTCGACCGGCACGTCGCGGCGGGCGTCCTGGAGCAGCGAGACGAGGTCATAGGCCGGGTGCCCCGCCAGGGCGTCCTGGAAGTCGAGCAGGCCAAGGGTTTCCGCGCTACCGTCGATCAGCATGAGATTCTCGACATGGTAGTCGCGCAGCACCGTGACAGGCGTGTGACCCGCCAGCACCGGGGCGAGCGCTTCGTCCCAGGCCTTGCGGTATCCGTCGAGATCGACGTCGAGGCCGACCGCCGGGCAATACCATTCGGGGAGCAGGTCCGCCTCGCGGTGATATTCGGCGAGGGTATAGGGCTTGAGGATGTCCGGCGCGGGGATTTCGGCGAGGCGGATGATGAGGTCGATCGCCTCTTCGTAGAGGCGCAGCTCGCTCTCGGGCGCGGCATCGACGGTCTCGCGCATGCGGGCGTCGCCGAAGTCCTGGATCAGGACCAGGCCCTCGGTCAGGTCCTCGTGCAGGATCTCGGGCGCGGCGAAGCCGTGCGACGTCAGCCAGCGGGCGATGTTGATGAAGGGGCGCGGATCCTCGTGCGGCGGCGGCGCGTCCATCAGGATCGCGGTCCGGTCATGCTCGACCACGCGGAAATAGCGGCGGAACGAGGCGTCGCCGGCGAGTGGGCGGATCTCGGCCTCGCCCCAACCGGCGGCAACAAGGAAGTCGGGCGCCGCGGCGGGCGGATTCATGTCGGAAACCATCGGTCCTTCCATGCCGCGGGCACCTTGGCTGTCAAGACGCGCGCGCCGTCCGGTGCCACATCGAGGGACAACCACAGCGCATCGTGCCATGCGGCCGCACCCAGACGCTCGGGCCATTCGACGATCAGCAGCGAATCATAGCGGGCATCGTCGAGGCCCAGTTCCTCGGCTTCCTCGGGTTCGTCGAGCCGGTAGAGATCGACATGGAGGACCGGGAAACGGACCTCGGGCGGCTCATAGGGCTGGACGATCGCGAAGCTGGGCGACGGCGCCTCGCCCTCGAGGCCGAGCGCCGCGAGCAGGCCGCGGGCGATGCTGGTCTTGCCGGCGCCGAGCGGGCCGGAGAGCGCGATGACGTCGCCGGGGCGGGCGAGCTCGGCGAGACGGCGGCCGAGGGCGAGGGAGTCCTCGGGTGTGTGGAGGTGCATGGTCATCAAAATCCTCCCCGAGCTTGTCTCGGGGAGGG
>JAEXLC010000053.1 GCA_023445495.1 Pseudomonadota bacterium
CAGCTATTCCTTACGGGACGGGTTTAAAGCAGCCCCAGCGCCTGCAGGTCCGCGCGCAGCTTGTCGGCGCCGGTGAACAGCAGCGCGTGCAGCCCCGCATCGAAGGCCGCGGCGACATTGTCCTCGCGATCGTCGACGAACACCGCGTCGGGGCCCTTCAGGCCGAATCGGGCAAGCGCCAGCGCGTAGATCGCGGGATCGGGCTTCACCAGCTTCTCGTCGCCCGAGACGACGATGTCCCGGAAGCGATCGAACAGGGCCGATTCGCGATTGCGGAATTGCGGCCAGAACTCGCCCGAGAAATTGGTGATCGCGAAGAGCGGCACGCCCGATTCGTCGAGATCGGCGACCAGTTCCGGCATGCCCGGCAGCGCATGGGGGATCTGCTCGTCGAATCGCGGGCCCCAGAGTGCGATCATCTCGGCGAACTCGGGGTGCGCGGCAGACAGCTCTGCCGAAGTCTCGGCAAAGGGGCGGCCAGCATCATGCTGGAAATGCCACGCCTTGGTGGCAACGGTATCCAGAAACGCGTCGAGCGCCCGATCGTCCTCGATCAGGCGCTCGTACAAGAACCGCGGATTCCAGTCGTAGAGGACGTTGCCGACGTCGAAGATGACGGCCGACGGGGCCTCCACGCGCAGGATCAGCCCTGACGGGCCTTGAACCGCTTCTGGGTCTTGTTGATGACGTAGATGCGCCCACGACGACGGATCACGCGGTTATCGCGATGCCGATCCTTGAGCGACTTCAATGAATTCACGATCTTCATGACCGATTCGCTTTTCAAATAATGGAATGCCGGAAGGAGGGCTCGCCTAGTGTCCGCTGCCGGGCAAGTCAAGGCAGGAGTCGCCCGATCGCCCTACGGAACCGACTCGACGCGCGCGGTGTTGGAGGGCAAACGGAGACGTTCCGTTCGCGAAACAGGAGTTCCTCGCGTGAAGAAGCCGCTCAGCATCGCCTTGCTCGTCGCGCTGGGGGCCTGCGCTCCCACCTATCGCCCGCAGCCGATCGACGTGACCCGCTATCATCTGGGCAGCCCGATGGAGCGCACGACCGTGGCGATCGAGCCGATGGCCAACACCGATTCGTTCGGCCCCGAATACCAGGCCTATTCGGATGCGGTGCGCGTCGAGCTGGAGCGGCTGGGCTATGTCCAGTCGGTGAGCGGCACGCCTTCGGGCTATATCGCCGCGGTCGCCTTTCGCCGCACGTCCAAGGGCGCCTTCAAGGAGCCGCCGCCCGTGACGATCGGCGTCGGCGGCGGCAGCTATAGCGGCGGGCGCCGGGGCGGCGTGGGCGTTGGCGGCGATGTCGGCTTCGGCATCGGCGGCAAGGTGCGCGAGCTCTACCAGACCGAGCTGTGGGTGCAGCTGCGCCGGCGCAGCGACAACACCACGGTGTGGGAAGGCCGCGCGCAGAGCGGCAGCGTGGGCGGCACCGATCCCGACCAGCCCGCCGTTGCGGCCGCCCGCATGGCCAGGGCGCTGTTCAAGGACTTCCCCGGCGAGTCCGGCATCACTATCACGGTGAAATGACCATCCAGATCAACTCCGGCTTCGATTCCGGCAACATCCGCCTCGTCGGCATCGAGGGCGACCGCGTCGACCTCGAGATCGTCACCGATCACCTGTCCGACTTCTACCAGTGGTTCCATTTCCGCGTGGCGGGCGCGAAGGGGCGTACGCTCACCTTCCGCCTGCTCAACGCCGGGAACGCGGCCTATGCGTTCGGCTGGCCCGGCTACAAGGCACGCTGGTCGACCGACCGCGAGGCGTGGCGCACCGCCGATTCGTCCTATGCCGATGGCGTGCTGACCTTCACCAAGACGATCGACACCGATCTCGTCTGGTTCGCCTATTTCGCGCCCTACTCCATGGAGCGGCACCACGACCTGGTCAGCCGCATGGCGCTGCAGCCCGGCGTGTCGCACCGCGAGCTGGGCAAGACGCTCGACGGCCAGCCGATGGACCTGCTGACGCTGGGCACCGGCCCCAAGACCGTGTGGCTCTATGCCCGCCAGCATCCGGGCGAGACCATGGCCGAGTGGTGGATGGAAGGCGCGCTCGAGTTCCTGACCGATCCGACCAACCAGACCGCCCTCGCCCTTCGTGAGAAGGCAGTCTTCCACATCGTGCCGAACATGAACCCCGACGGCTCGCACCGCGGCCATCTGCGCACCAACGCCGCGGGCATCAACCTCAACCGCGAATGGCATGCGCCGACGATGGAGAAGAGCCCCGAGGTCTTCCTCGTCAAGGCGGCGATGGACGAGACCGGCGTCGACTTCGCGATGGACATCCACGGCGACGAGGCGATCCCGGCCAATTTCCTGGCCGGCTATGAGGGCATTGCCTCCTGGACCGACGAGCATGGCGAGAAATTCTACGAATATGCCCGCCGCCTCGCGAAGCAGACGCCCGACTTCCAGCTCGACCTGGGCTATGAGAAGTCGGCACCGGGCCAGGCCAATCTGTCGATGTCGACCAACCAGCTCGCCGAGCGCTTCGGCGCGGTATCGATGACGCTGGAGATGCCGTTCAAGGACCACGAAGTGAACGCGGATCCCGAGTTCGCCTGGTCGCCGGCGCGCTGCAAGACGCTGGCGCATTCGTGTCTTGAGACTTTGGCAGGATTTATCGACGAGATCTGAGCCCAGGGAAAACAACAAGGGGGAGCAGGAAATGGAAATCCGCGAGGGCGGGCTCGACGATTCGCGAGTCCGTGCGCTGCTTGAGACGCATTTCGCCGGGATGCTGGCGAATTCGCCCAAGGAGAGCACCCATTTCCTCGACCTCTCCGGCCTCGCCGCGCCCGACGTGACCTTCTGGAGCGTGTGGGACGGCGAGGAGCTGCTCGGCTGCGGGGCATTGCGCCAGCTCGACGCCGGGCATGGCGAGATCAAGTCGATGCGCACCGCCTCCGAGCATCTGCGCCGCGGCACCGGCGCCAAGCTGGTCGGGCATATCCTGGGCACTGCGCGCGAGCGCGGCTACAAAAGGGTGAGCCTGGAAACCGGATCGGGCGAAGCGTTCGACGCGGCGCATGCGCTCTACCGCCAGTTCGGCTTCACCGAATGCGGACCGTTCGGCGACTATCGCGAGGATCCGTTCAGCCGGTTCCTGTCGCGGGTGGTGTAACCTCTTCCACTCCCCTCCCTGCAAGGGAGGGGTTGGGGGTGGGT
>JAEXLC010000221.1 GCA_023445495.1 Pseudomonadota bacterium
GGTCAGCGGGATGCGATGCTCGCGAGCCCTTCCGCGATCCCCTTCCACACCGGATCGCGCTTCCGGCGCAGCAACGCCACCGCGGTCCGCCCTTCGGCATCGGCAATGTCTCCGCGCGCGCCGGCCGCCACGAACATCGCGAAATGCCCGGCCGCGCTGCCCTTCTTCAGCATCAGGTGCAGCGCGGTCCGTCCCTTGCCGTCCTGCGCATCGGGATTGGCGCCGCCCAACAGCAATTCCTCCGCCGGGCCGAACTTGCTCCAGCCCACCGCGCCGAGCAGCGGTGTCTCGCCGCGGCCCGCGCCTTCCTCGATATCCGCGCCCCGTGCCAGCAGCAGCCGGATCGTCGCGCGATCCTCGTTCCAGGCGGCGGCGAACAGGCAGAAATCGGGATTGCAGCCGCGCGTCAGCAGATATTCGGCCAGCGGATGGTTCCGCCCGCGCGAAATCGAGAACCAGAGCGGCGTAGCCTGCCATTCCCCTTCGGTGAAAGCGGCATCGTCCAGCCCCAGCCCCAGGCCGAGCAGCAATTCCGCCATCGCGATCGGCGTGCCGAGCACCGAACAGGCCAGATGGAGCCAGTTCCGCCCGCGCTCGTCGCGGTGGCCCAGCAACTCGGGACGCGCCGCCAGCCCCTCGCGCACCTCCGCCACGCGGTGGCCGCGCACGCTTTCGGCAAGGCTGGTCTTCGAAACCATGGCCGCATCCTAGGCGCGAACCCCGCCCATACAAAGAGGCCGCCCCGGTTTCCCGGAACGGCCTCACCCGAGCATCCGCCTCAGGCGGATCAGATATCGTCGCCGAGCGCGCCCTTCACCTTGCCGATGAACTGCTGGCCCTTGCCCTTGGCCTCCTGGACCTTGCCCTCGGCATCGAGCTTGTCGTCGGCATGCGTGCGGTTGGGATCGTCCGCATCGCCGGCCATGGCCTGCTTGGCCTTGCCCACGAGCTCGTTGACGTTGCCCTTGATCTTGTCGGTAAGTTCGCCCATGATTCCAGTCTCCTAGCCGCGGATTGGCGCTTGGCCGCGCTTGTCATCCGTCCGACTGAAACAACGGTCCGCGCTGGAAATGGGTTCCGTCATGCCTGAGCGGATTGCCGAACATTATGAAAGACATGCGCATGCGTTCGACCATGAGCGGCGCAAACGCTTCGCCGAACGCGCCTGGCTCGACCGATTCCTGCTGGGCGTGGCGAAGGGCGCGCCGGTGCTCGATCTTGGCTGTGGCGCCGGCGAACCGATCGCCCGCTACCTGATTTCCCACCACCATCCGGTCACCGGCGTCGATGCCGCGCACGAGATGATCGCCTTGTGCCGCACCCGCTTCCCGCGCGAGCGCTGGATCGTCGCCGACATGCGCAGCGTGCCGCTCGACACCGCCTATGGCGGGATCATCGCCTGGGACAGCGCCTTCCACTTGCCCGCCGACGACCAGCTCGCGCTGATCGCGCGCCTCGCCGCCTGGCTGGCACCGGGCGGCGCCTTGCTGTTCAACACCGGCCCGGCGCGCGGCACCGCGATGGGCTGCCAGTTCGGCGAGGAACTCTATCACGCCAGCGCCGACCCGGCCGAATATCGCGCGGTTTTCGCGAAGACCGGGCTGTTCGAAGTCGCGTACAAGCCGGAAGACGCCGCGACCGGCGGCCGCTCGGTATGGCTGGTGCGGCGACCGCATTAGCCCCCTCTATCGTCACCCCGGCCTCGAGCCGGGGTCCCGCTACCTATCCTGACAAAGAAGAAGCGGGATCCCGGCGCAAGACCGGAATAACGGAAACTAGGGCGCGACCTTCTGCAGGAACGCCAGCACCGCCGTCCAGGCCGGCTCGGACCCGTCCGGGTTCTTCGCGCGCAGCAAGGTCGACGAGCCGTGCACGCCGCCCAGCTTGGGCACGAACTGCTCCTTGGCACCCGGCACCGCGGCAAGGATGTCGCGCGCCGCGTCGATCTCGTGCCCGTCCTTGGCCGAAGTCGCGAACACCGGCACGCGCACCTTTGCGGCAGCCTTGGCCACCAGCGTCTTGTCGTCGAAATATTCGCCCGGCGAGAAGGCCAGCACCGCGCGCACCCCCGGATGCTCGGCCGCAAGCACGAACACCAGCGACGCCGAATAGCTGCTGCCCCACAGGACCACCGGCAGCTTCTGCGCCTCGGCCCAGGCGAGCGCCGCCTCGAGATCGGGCTTTGCCGCCAGATACTCGGCCGGGGTCGCGACATGGCCGGGCTTCACCCCGATGCCCTTCGCGGTCGCATTGCCGCCGAACAGCTCGCCGCCGGCACGCTGGTCGATCCGCAGCGAGGCATAGCCCCAGGTGGCGAGGCGCGGCGCGATCGTGGCGTATTCGTCCTTGCCCGATTCGGCCTGGTGGAAGAGCAGGATCAGCGCCTTGGGCTTCTCGACGCCGGTATAAACGCCGGCGACCTTCACCCCGTCCGCCGCAGTGAGCGTCACCGGCTCGGCCGAGATCGAGCGCGCCTCCTTGGGCACATTCGCCGGCTTGGGATGGCATGCCGAGAGCGCCAGCAGCGCAAGCGCCGCGGCGGCAGCGCCCCGCATCAGATCAGGCCTGCCAGCGGGCTCGACGGATCGGCATAGCGGCGCTTGGCCATGCGCCCGGCGCGATAGGAAAGCCGCCCGGCCTCGACCGCCGCCTTCATCGCGGCGGCCATCAGGATCGGATCCTTGGCCTCGGCGATCGCGGTGTTCATCAGGATGCCGTCGCAGCCCAGCTCCATGCCGATCGCCGCGTCGCTCGCGCTGCCGACACCGGCATCGACCAGCACCGGCACCTTGGCGCCCTCCACGATCAGGCGGATCGTCACCTGGTTCTGGATGCCCAGGCCGGAGCCGATCGGCGCGCCCAGCGGCATGATCGCCACCGCGCCCGCATCCTCCAGCCGCTTGGCGGCGATGGGATCGTCAACGCAATAGACCATCGGCTTGAAGCCCTCGTTCGCGAGAATTTCCGTGGCGCGAAGCGTCTCGACCATGTCGGGATAGAGCGTCCGCGCCTCGCCCAGCACTTCGAGCTTCACCAGCTCCCAGCCGCCCGCCTCGCGCGCCAGGCGCAGCGTGCGGATCGCCGACTCGGCATCGAAGCAGCCGGCGGTGTTGGGCAGATAGGTGATCTTCTTGGGATCGATATAGTCGGTGAGCATCGGCGCCTTGGGATCGCTGACGTTCACCCGGCGCACCGCCACGGTGACGATCTCGGCGCCGCTCGCCGCCACGGCGGCCGCGTTCTGCTCGAAATCCTTGTACTTGCCGGTGCCGACGATCAGCCGCGAGCGGAAGGTCTTGCCGGCGACGCTCCACGTGTCTTCGTCCACCGGCTTGCCATGGTCGCCGCCGCCGACGAAATGCACGATCTCCAGCTCGTCGCCATCCTCGACGATCACCTGGTCCAGCGTCGAGCGCGGGACGACCTCGAGGTTGCGCTCCACCGCCAGCTTGGCGGGGACCAGCCCCAGCTCCTCGGCCAGCTGGGCAATGGTCAGGCCCGCGGTAACCCGCTTGTGCTCGCCGTTGACGGTGATGGAAACGGTGCCGTCGATATGCATGGAAATGTCCCGAGAATTGATCGCAAACGCGGGCTCATATAGGGAAGCCGCTCACTCGCCCGCAACCGAAAGGCTTGGCCTTGGCCAACACGATCTACGTTCTCAACGGTCCCAACCTGAATCTGCTGGGGCTGCGCGAGCCGGAGATCTACGGTTCGGACACGCTCGACGACATTGCCGGCCGGCTGGAAGACCGCGCGAAGGAGCTCGATCTCGAGATCGACCTGCGCCAGTCGAACCATGAGGGCCATCTGGTCGACTGGCTGCACGAGGCGCAGGCGCGTGGTGCAAAAGCCGTCTTGCTGAATGCCGGTGCCTTCACCCATACCAGCCTGGCGCTCTACGACGCGATCCGCTCGATCAGGACGCCGGTACTCGAAGTCCATCTCTCCAACCCGCTTGCCCGGGAGGAGTTTCGCCACCACAGCTATGTGGGCATGGCCGCCAAGGGAACCATCTCCGGTTTCGGGGCGCTGTCCTACATGCTTGCGCTTGAAGCCGCCGCGCTCCTCTGACAAAGGGCGCGGTTTCATCGGAAGAACGAGATCAAATGGCAGACAAGAACGACAAGGCGGGCGCCATGCAGGTTGATATCGAGCTGGTGCGCCAGCTCGCCGCGGTGCTCGACGAAACCAATCTGACCGAAATCGAGGTCGAGGACGCAGACCGCAAGGTCCGCGTCGCCCGCACCGTGCAGGCTGCGCCCGCAATGATGGCCGCGCCGATGGCGGCGCCCGTCGCCGCTCCGGTTGCCGCGCCCGTCGCCGCCGCTCCGGCTGCCGCCGCTGCGCCCGTTGCCGCGCTCAACGCCGTCAAGTCGCCGATGGTCGGCACCGTCTATCTCGCACCGAACCCCGAAGCCGCGAACTTCGTCGCGGTCGGCCAGCAGGTGAAGGCCGGCGATACGCTGGTGATCATCGAGGCGATGAAGGTGATGAACCCGATCCACGCCACCTCGGCCGGCACGGTCAAGGCGATCCTGGTCGACAACGGCCAGCCGGTCGAGTTCGACCAGCCCCTCGTGGTCGTCGAGTAAATCCAAGTGCCCGAGATCAAGAAGCTCCTGATCGCCAATCGCGGCGAGATCGCGCTGCGCATCCATCGTGCCTGCCACGAGATGGGCATCAAGACCGTCGCGGTGCACTCCACCGCCGATTCGGACGCGATGCATGTCCGCCTCGCCGATGAGGCGATCTGCATCGGGCCGCCGGCGGCTGCCGAGAGCTATCTGAAGATCGACCGGATCATCGCCGCGGCGGAGATCTCGGGCGCGGATGCGATCCACCCCGGCTATGGCTTCCTCTCGGAGAACGCCAAGTTCGCCGAGATCGTCGAGGCGCACGGCATCATCTTCGTCGGGCCCAAGCCCGAGCATATCCGCACGATGGGCGACAAGATCGAGGCGAAGCGCACCGCCGGCGCGCTCGGCCTGCCGCTCGTCCCCGGCTCGGACGGCGCGATCAGCGATGTCGAGGAAGCCAAGCGCATCGCCGAGGCCGCGGGCTATCCGGTGATCATCAAGGCCGCATCGGGCGGCGGCGGCCGCGGCATGAAGGTCGTGACCAACCCGGCCGATCTCGAAGCGCAGATGCTCCAGGCGGGCAGCGAGGCGAAAGCCGCCTTCGGCGACGCCACCGTCTATCTCGAAAAGTATCTCGGCAACCCGCGCCATATCGAAGTGCAGGTGTTCGGCGACGGCAATGGCAACGCCATCCACCTCGGCGAGCGTGACTGCTCGCTCCAGCGCCGCCACCAGAAGGTGCTCGAGGAAGCCCCCTCGCCCGTACTCTCGACCGAGGAGCGCGAGCGCATCGGCGGCGTCTGTGCGAAAGCGATGGCCGATATGGGCTATCGCGGCGCCGGCACCATCGAATTCCTGTGGGAAGACGGCGAGTTCTACTTCATCGAGATGAACACCCGCCTGCAGGTGGAGCATCCGGTGACCGAGGCGATCACCGGCCTCGACCTCGTCCGCGAGCAGATCCGCGTCGCCGAAGGGCATGGCCTGACGCTGCGCCAGGAGGACGTCGTCTTCCGCGGCCATGCGATCGAGTGCCGCATCAACGCCGAGGACCCGCGCACCTTCGCCCCCTCGCCGGGCCTGGTGAAGGGCTATCACGCGCCGGGCGGCATGAACGTCCGCGTCGATTCGGGCCTCTATGCCGGCTACAAGGTGCCGCCCTACTACGACTCGATGATCGCCAAGCTGATCGTCTATGGCACCACCCGCCAGGGCGCGCTGCGCCGCCTGCGCCGGGCGCTCGAGGAGTTTGTGATCGACGGGATGAAGACCACCATCCCGCTCCACCAGGCACTGCTCGACGACCCCGAGTTCCAGAAGGGCGAGTACACGATCAAGTGGCTGGAAGAGTGGCTGGCCCGGCAGGACGACCAGTAACCGACCAATAGATTGCAGCCGATTTGGTCGGGTATGGAACACCCGCCTTCACATCTTCACGCCTGTTGAATTATTATTCCCCCGTTACGATCGAAGTCGGGGGACATGGGCATGACGGTGAGGGTGTTCCATTGGCCGAAGGATTATCCGCATGGCCATGCCGGGCATGTCGCGATCGAAGTGGCGGGATCAGCGGGCCAGACATATCTGAGCTGGTGGCCCAAGGGAGACCCAGGGTTCGCCGGCCTGGTCGGCGTCGCCGGCAAACCCAACAGCAAGGCCGAAGACCTGATCGCCAAGGGGATGAGCGACGCCCCCGTCGTGATCGACGGACTGAACGAAGCTGCGATGATTCAGTTCGCGCGGGAAACGCGGGAATATTGGTCGCTCTTCGGCACGAGCTGTGCGCAGGTGGCGGTCGACTCCCTTCGCCGTGGCGGAGGCGATAAATATGCATCCGGCATGGTCGCATGGAACACCGTGTGGACGCCGCTGGATGTAAAGCTCTACGCGGAAGCCATTGCGGCGCGTCTCAAGGCGAGGAGATAGGCGCCCGCACGGATACAGCGAGCCCAGCTCCACCGAGGGCGGGCGAAGCGAAACCCTCGCCCGTGCGGCAGCAGCGCTCGCCGGGGTTGACTAAGTCGATGGCACAGGCGCACGCGCCAAGCATGAAAGCCACGATCTACCACAATCCCCGCTGCTCCAAGTCGCGCGAGGCGCTGGCGATCCTAAACGAGACGCCGGGCGTCGAGGTCGAGATCGTCGAGTATCTAAAGACCCCGCCGAGCCGCGAGACGCTGAAGGATCTCTATGCCCGCGCCGGCATGACCGCGCGCGAAGGCCTGCGCATCGCCGAGGACGCCGCCAAGCCCCTGAAGGGCTCGGACGACGACGCGATCCTCGATGCGATGGCCGCCAATCCGATCCTGATCGAGCGCCCGCTGGTGGTCACCGAGAAGGGCGTGCGCCTCGGCCGCCCGCCGGAAAACATCCGATCCATCCTATAATTTTCCGCCGCAACGCCCGGTTATCCACGGCTTTCCGGGCTTTGGTGGCCTGAAAATTAACGATCCGCCGCGTACCATTCCTGTCGAAACGGGGGTGGAAATGCCGGTAAGGTTCGGGAATTACAGGAAAGGTCTCAAGTCGGAGGCGGCGCGAATCATCGCCCGCCCGATCAGCGAGTCGCGCGCATGAACGCGCATACCCCGCTCGACCGCCTCACCTCCTGGTTCCGGCGTGGCGACAGCCCCGATTCCGATCGGGCCGCCCAGTATCGCGCGCGCTACGAGCAGATCGGCGCGCTGCTGTTCCAGTACGGCCTCGAGCCGACCACGACCAATTTCGATTTCGCCAGCCGCTTCCTCGACGGCACCGACACCGCGCTGGTCCAGGCCGCGCAGACCGTGCTCGAGTTCAAGGGCAAGCTCAGCGATCGCGACGTCGAGCGGATCGTCGAGCGCTGCACCCCCAACGACACGCCGGACAAGCTCGACAAGCTCACCCGCCAGCTCGAGGCCAAGGTCGCCGAATGCCTTGGCGCGGTCGGCGATGCCTCGGCCTCGACCACTGCCTATTCCACCGCGCTCGGTGAAGCCGCCGGGCAGATGGAGAAGGAGCCGGCCGAAGCCTATCGCCGCCTGCTCGCCGCCACGCTCGACGTCGCCGAGACCACGCGCCGGATCGGCGGCCGGCTGGAGAGCACCCGCGAGGACACCAAGCGGCTGCGCGCCGATCTGCAGCGCGCGGTCCGCGAGGCGGAGGAGGACCACCTCACCTGCCTGCCCAATCGCCGCGGCTTCTTCACCCGGATGGAAGAGGCGTTGGCCCGGACCGACGCCGCGCCCTTCGCGCTGGCGCTGTGCGACATCGACAATTTCAAGGCGATCAACGACCGCCACGGCCACCAGACCGGCGACCGCGTGCTCCGCTTCGTCGGCCGCACGCTCAGCGAGTTCCTCGGCCGGCGCGTGACGGTCGGCCGCTATGGCGGTGAGGAATTCATCTGCCTGTTCGAAGGCAGCGATGCCGAGGACGCAGCGGACACGCTCGACGCCTGCCGCGCCAGGCTGCGCGAGCGGATGCTGCGCGACCAGACCACCGACATGCCGATCGGCCGGATCAGCTTCTCCGCCGGCGTCACCGCGGTCACCGGCGATCCCAGCGAAGCGCTCCGCATCGCCGACGAACTGCTCTACGCGGCCAAGCATGCCGGCAAGGACCGCGTGATTACGTCCGCCACGCCGATCGCTTCGGCGGCTTAGCCCCAGTAAAATTCCCCTCCCTGCAAGGGAGGGGTCAGGGGTGGGTTAGAAAAGGCCCGGCAGGATGGCCGGGCTTATCTTTTCTACGCAGCCCACAGG
>JAEXLC010000238.1 GCA_023445495.1 Pseudomonadota bacterium
TTCGCCTGAGATCCCGGCTTTCGCCGGGATGACGGGCTGTTGTTACCGCGTGACGTTGTACTTCAGCTGGTCCTCGGTAAGCTGGAAGCCGACCAGCGCCTCGAACGTGGCGGACAGCACCGCGCCACGCACCGAAGGATCGGCCAGCGGATCCATCGCCGCCGACTGCTCGCCGGCCTTGCGCTTCTCGGTCAGACGCTTGCGGACATCGTCCGGCAGGGTCGCGGCGCTGCGATCGACATAGGTCGTCGCGGTGCCGGTGGTCTGCGCGCGCAGCTGGCCGGGCTCGAAATGCACGGTGACGCGGTTGATCCGCTTGGCGACCACCGAAGTGCCACCACGAACCACCGTGACGAAATAGGGGAAGCTGACGTCGCGGGCGCCATCGCCGTTCTGGCGGCGGGCCAGCACGTCGAAATTGACCGTGGTGACGACCTGCGGGCCGGCATCGTCGCACTTGGAGGTGACGTTGGTCATCACGGCGTTGACGTCGATCGCGCTGGCGTCGCGGCTGCTCGCCGGATTGAAGATCGTCATGTCGCCGGTGCCTGCGGGAATCGCGACATGCGGGCAAGCCGAGCGGACCGCCGTGATGCCGGCACCGCCGCCGGAGGCGTCGATCTCGCCGGTTTTGGCGCAGGCGCCGAGCGCGAGCGGGATCAGGGCGACAACGGCAAGCTTGCGGACCAAGACGGAAACCCTTTCAAACACACGGGACCAGAGGGGTCCAAAGCGGCGCGCACCATAGGAACCGCGTTGAGCCCGCGCAAGCAATCGCGTAGAGCCGCGGCAGAACTATGGCCGACCAACTTAAACCTGTGCTCGAGCTGCTGATCGCAGCGCCCCGTGGCTTCTGCGCCGGCGTCGACCGCGCCATCCGCATCGTCGAGCTGGCGATCGAGAAATATGGCGCGCCCGTCTATGTCCGGCACGAGATCGTCCACAACAAGTTCGTGGTCGACAGCCTGAAGGCGATGGGCGCGATCTTCGTCGAGGATCTCGACCAGGTGCCCGACGGCGTGCCGGTGGTGTTCTCCGCCCACGGCGTGCCCAAGGCAGTGCCGGCCAAGGCGGAGGAGCGCGGGCTCGACTATCTCGACGCGACCTGCCCGCTGGTCTCCAAGGTGCATCGCCAGGCCGAGCGGCTGGTCAATGCCGGGCGGCACATCCTGTTCATCGGCCATGCCGGCCATCCCGAGGTGATCGGCACCTTCGGCCAGGTGCCCGAGGGCAAGATGACCCTGGTCGAGACGCCCGAGGATGCCGAGCGGGTCGAAGTGGCCGATGCCGGGAACCTCGCCTTCCTCACCCAGACGACGCTTTCGGTGGACGATACCGCGGCGACGCTGGACGTGCTCAAGCGGCGCTTCCCGACCATCCTGGCGCCGGGACCGAACGACATCTGCTATGCCACCACCAACCGCCAGGGCGCGGTGAAGGCGATCGCATCGTCGGTGGACCTGATGCTGGTGATCGGCGGCAAAAACTCGTCCAACTCGCTGCGCCTCGTCGAAGTCGCCGAGCGCCAGGGCACCACCGCCTATCTGATCCCCCGCGCCGAGGATATCGACTGGGCCTGGTTCGAGGGCGTCGGCACTGTCGGCGTGAGCGCGGGCGCTTCGGCTCCCGAGCTGCTGGTCCGCGAGCTGGTCGACAAGCTCTCCGAACGCTTCGAGGTAAGCGAGCGCGAAGTGGAGACCGTGCCCGAAAACGTCGTCTTCAAGCTGCCGCGCGGGCTGGAAGCGGCGTGATTCAACTTTGCGGGGCGAAAGAATAACCCGTTCGTGCTGAGCTTGTCGAAGCACCGCACTTTCTACTAACCGCGGAAGAAGGACGGCCCTTCGACAAGCTCAGGGCGAACGGGGGGTTTCGGGCTTTGGCAGTCTACACGCAGGTATCGGCGGAAGCGCTGTCGGACTTCCTGGCGAAGTTCGATGTCGGCGAGCTCGTCTCGGCCAAGGGCATCGCCGAGGGGGTGGAGAACTCCAACTACCTGGTCGACACCAGCAAGAGCCGCTTCATCCTGACGCTCTACGAGAAGCGCGTGGCCGAGGGCGACCTGCCCTATTTCATGGCACTGCTCGAGCATCTGGCCGACAAGGGCCTGCCGGTGCCGCCCGCCGTGCCGGACCGCGACGGCACGCTGATCCACCAGCTGGAGGGGCGCCCGGCCTGCCTGATCCAGTTCCTGTCGGGCGTTTCGGTGTCGCATCCGACGCCGGCCCAGGCGCGTGCCGCGGGCGAGGCGATGGGCAAGCTGCACAAGGCGGCGGCCGACTTCCCGCTCGACCGGCCCAATTCAATGGGCGTCGCCGAATGGCAGCCGCTGTTCGAGCGCTGCGGCCGCGACCTCGATGGCATCGCGCCCGGCCTGTACGACCGCGCGGGCAAGGCGCTCGACACGATCCTTGCCGCCTGGCCCAAGGACCTGCCGACCAGCGCGATCCATGCCGACCTGTTCCCCGACAATGTGCTGATGCTCGGCAACCGCATCACCGGGCTGATCGACTTCTATTTCGCCTGTACCGATATCCGCGCATATGATCTCGCGGTGATGCACGGCGCCTGGGCGTTCGACGGCAAGGGCGAGAATTTCTCCGCCGAGATCGGCGCGGCGCTGATCGAGGGCTATACCGCCAGCTTCGGCCTGTCCGACGCCGAGCGCGCTGCCCTGCCGATCCTCGCCGAGGGCGCGGCGCTGCGCTTCTTCCTGACCCGTGCCTGGGACTGGCTCAACACGCCGGCCGACGCGCTTGTCACCAGGAAAGATCCGCTCGCCTATATGCGCCGGCTGGACTTCTACGCGGCAAAGGGCGACGCGCTGTTCGCATGAGCGAACTGCAACATGTCGAAATCGCCACCGATGGCGCGTGCAAGGGCAATCCCGGCAAGGGCGGCTGGGGCGTGGTGCTGCGCATGGGGAACACCGAGAAGGAACTCTCCGGCGGCGAGGCGCACACCACCAACAACCGCATGGAGATGATGGCGGCGATCCAGGGGCTGAAGGCGCTCACCCGCCCCTGCCGCGTCACGCTTTCCACCGACAGCCGCTATGTGATGGACGGGCTGACCAAGTGGATCCATGGCTGGATGAAGAATGGCTGGAAGACCGCCGACAAAAAGCCGGTCAAGAATGCCGATCTTTGGCAGGAGCTACTCGCCGCCGCCAAGCCGCACCAGGTGAAATGGGTGTGGGTGAAGGGCCATGCCGGCCATCCGGACAATGAGCGCGCCGACAAGCTCGCGAGCGACGCCGCGATCGCAGCCTGAAACAAGAAAGGCCGCCCTGAGGCGGCCTTTCCGAACACTGCAGCCCTGCTGACTTGTTATCGTCGGTGCAGGACTGGCTACCGGTTAGGTAGTCTCCAAGCCCGATGCCGTTGGCAGAGCGGGTACCGTGAATAGGTAGACAAATTGTCCACAAAAGTCAAGGTTTGCCGAAGCCGAGACCCCGCAAAACCGCTGCTCTCACCCCCTCAATCTGGAGGGAATCCAGGTGGCCGCTTACCCATTTTCGTCCGCCACCATAGCGCTTCCGGGGTTCCTTAAATCGATCCAAACGGTCGAGCGAGACAGATGAATACATGTCACATTTCGCCCACATGATCGGGTCGTCGAAGGGCGGCGGCAGAGGCACCAGAAGTTCGATCCTGTAATGGTAATCCTCGACCTGAAGCGGATCGGTAGTGCTGAGCGGAACCACGCCAACAAGATTTCCCCGCCGCCGCAGGCGAGGACCAATAACGACAACAGGCCTGCTCTTCACCATTTCAGCACCGACCGCTACGGCGTCGTAATGGCAAACCAATATTTCTCCGACGCGCGGATAATAGAGCAACCCCATCGCTATATCGGCACGGTCACAAGCATTGAATATCTATAGCGCAGCAAAGGGCTGTCGCTAACGGAAATCAATTCCCGCCCTTTGTGAAGAGCGTGCCGATGGCTTATCGGCAGGACGTGCCTCGAAAAAATATCATAGGAACATCGACTTGACCGATCCGGCTTCCCCTGACCACGTGGCCGAGGCTCGCGAAGCCCTTGCCGAAGCGATGGCGCTGCACGAACAGGGCGATCTCCAGGGCGCCGAGGCCGGGTATCGCAAGGTGCTGGCGCAGGGCTATCGTGCGACCGACGTGCTGCCGCTGCTCGCCGGCCTGCTCGGGCGCCTGACCCGCCCCGAAGATGCGCTGACCGCCTGGGACCAGCTGCTCGCGATCGAGCCCGATCATGCCGTGGCGCTGCACGAGAAGGGGCTGACGCTGCACTGGCTCGGGCGCACCGGCGACGCGATCGCGACGCTCGAGCGCGCCAACGCGGTCGATCCCGACAATCCGATCGCGATCGGCAACCTCGCCGTGGTGCTGGCCGACGCCGGCCGAAACCTCGACGCGCTCCGGCATTTCCGCCGCGCGCTCGAACTCCAGCCCGACAATCTGCACCTGCGCCATCAGGTCCGGCGGCTCGGCTCCGGGTCGGTGCCATTCTGGCATATTCCGATGATGAACGACGCGCCGCGCAACGACGCGTTCGAGGATGCGATCAAGGCCGCGATCGAAGTCACTGGCCCCGATGCGCGGGTGCTCGACATCGGCGCGGGCAGCGGCCTGCTGTCGCTGATGGCCGCGCGGGCCGGCGCGAAGAAGGTCGTGGCGTGCGAGATGGATCCGATGATCGCCGACATGGCGCAGCGGATCGTCGCGCAGAATGGCTATGCCGATCGCATCACAGTGCACGCCAGGCCTTCGACCGAGCTGGCCGTGGGCACGGAGCTCGACGCGCCGGCCGATATCCTGGTCTCCGAAATCCTTTCGAGCGACCTGCTGACCGAGAAGGTGCTCGACACGTTCGAGGACGCGCATCGCCGGCTGCTCGCGCCGGACGCGATCGTGATCCCGCGCGCGGCAAGCGCGATGGGCTGCCTGGTGGCGAGCGAGAACCTGGCCGAGTACGCCTTTGTCGGCGAGGTTTCGGGGTTCGATCTCTCCGCCTTCACTGCCTTTTCGCCGCAGCGCCTGCCGATCCACGGCACGATGACCGCATGGGAGCGCCTGTCCGACGACCAAGAGCTTGTCCGCCTCGACCTTACCCGGAAGAAGCATGACGCGACGCTCGCACGGCTGCAAATCCCGGTCACTGCAAGCGGGCGGGCGATCGGCATCGTCCAGTGGATGCATATCGACCTGTGGGAAGGCGTGACGTTCGACAACCATCCCGATCGCTACACCGATGGCGGCTGGCTCCAGCTGCTGCACAGCTTCCCGGAGCCGATCGACGTCGTCGCGGGGCAGACCCTCGACATCGCGGTCGGCCATGACCGGATCACGCTGGTGCTGCTGCCGCTCGGAGAACCAGACGCCTAGCCGCCGGGAGCGGTCAACGGCTCGAAAGGCCCTGCGCGCCAAAGCGCATGCGATCGGGATCGAGCCCGAGCCGCGCGAGATTGGCGCGCCCCGAAGCCTTGAGCCGGGCGCTGGCGGCGGGATCGGGCTTCTGCTTGAGCTCGAGCGCCGCGGTTGCGGTGAACATGCCGCTGATCGCGAACATCTCGTAGAGCTTCTGCTTCTCGGCATCGGTGGCGCCGGCGATCCCGGTTCCATCCTGCAGCAGGGTGCGCATCTGCGCGATGAGCGGACGGGCCTGGTCCGGCTTCACTTCCACGCCGGTGACCGCCTCGTAGCTGGTCGCGACATAGAGCGCGAGCGCGGTCGGCAGGTCGTGATGCGGCTGGCCGAACATCTGCTCGATCCCGGCGAACTTGCCGAGCAACTGGCGGAAGACAGCACTCACCTCGCCGCGCCTGGCCGCCGGATACGCCGCCGCCATGGCCGGGATCGCGGTTGCGCCGGGCGTCGGCGTGAACTGAAGCGCCTTGGCCGGCACGGCGGGGCGCGCGGGACGAGTCGGCTGCGTCGGCGCGGGCTCGGCCTTGTTGCCGAGCAGCGCCTTGGTCCGCGAGACAATGGTGCTGGCGTTCAGGGCATTGTTGAAGGCGCCGCCGTCCATCAGATAGACGTTGACGATATCCTGCGCCCGGGCGGGCGCGGCGGCGAGCAGCCCCGCGCCGATGAGGATAGCCGTTGTCGCTCGAACCATGCGCGTTCTCCTGCTTGCGCAAGCATAGCCGGACGGGAAGTCAGCCCAATGCCGGTGGCTCGCGCCTCGTCGCGGCAGGGCGCCCGTTCGCCGCGCCGGTCAACGCCGCAGCAACCAGGTGAGCGCGGTCTCGGCGCGGCCGAAGATTCGCAGATAGGGCTGGGTCATCTCGCGGCGGATCTGCATCCGGGCGATCGCGCTTTCGGTGACGATCGCGATGCGGCTCGCCACGGGGAAACCGGCGAAGTGGCGGCGAAAGGCGGCGACCGCATCCTGCGCCTGCACGCCGCTGCGGCGCATGTCCATGCGCAGGAGGTAACCGGGCGCGAACCCTTCGGCATCGAACTGGTCGCGCAAGCGGCGGGCATAGTCGCCGACTTCGTCCGGCCCGAACATCGCCAGCCACTCGATATCGAGCAGATTCAGCTCTTTACGGAAGGCGACGCGGTACATGGCGCCGCTCTCGCAGCCAAAGGTTAAGGGAATCTAGACCGCGTCTCTTGCGAAACGATTTGTCATGCTACCCCGCCTGGGGCGGCAGGATATCGCCTAGCCTTCGTCCTTGACGAAGAACTTGTCGATCACGTCGCGGGCCAGCCGCGCAGGGCGCAGCGTTTCGGCATCGAGGCAGCACCAGCTCGACTTGACCTCGGCCAGCACCTCGCCGCCGCGGCGGATCACCGTCTCGTAGAAGGCGCGCGCGCCCTGGACCTTTTCGAGCAGCACCGTGGCGACCACGTCGTCCTCGAGAAAGGCGGGCTTGCGATAGGTGATCTCGTGCTTGAGCGCGACCCAGAGATGCTCGGCCACCGCTTCGACCGGCGCCAGCGCCTGCCAGTGGCTGATCACCGCTTCCTGCACCCACTTCAGATAGGAAGCGTTGTTCACGTGCCCCATGAAGTCGATATCGTCCTGCGCGACATCGATCGGGAATTCATAGGGGAGCGCGGTGCCGGACATGTTTCCGGAATGTAGCGCAAGCCGCGCTGCGAATCGACTCAAATCCCCGGAAAACCGCGGTTTTTCGAGAATCGGCGCTTGCCGTAGCGTCAGTTAGCCAGCCCCCGCCCCTTCAAACCCTCGCAGACACAAACCCGACAAATTGGCCTTACCACTTGACTCGGAAACGTCGGGCCAACATCGTCCGCGCAAACCGCGATGACAGCGGTAGCACAGAGGAGAGACGATGAAACTGAAGCTCGCCGCCGCTCTTGCCGGAGTCGCACTCACCACCGCCGGCAGCGGCATGGCTCGCCCGGTGACGCCGGTCGCCGCGACCGCGCCTGCCCTGCCCAGCCGCGCGCAGGTGATGGCATCGATGGAGCGCGTCGCCGACTGGCAGCTCACCCATCTCGACGACCTGAGCTATATGCCCGCCGCGCGGCCGAGCACCAAGCGCGCGCGCGACTGGCAGCAGGCGACCTTCTGGGTGGCGCTGACCCACCTCGCCGAGCGTTCGAGCAGCGTGCGCTACAAGGATGCGATCTTCTCCAAGGGCAAGGAGGAAGGCTGGCGGCTGGGCGACCGGCTTTACCATGCCGACGACCACATCATCGGCGCGGCCTGGATCTGGGCCGCGCGCCACGGCGCGGGCGCGCAGGCGCTGGCCCCGATGCGCGCGAGCTTCAACCAGATCCTCGCCGCGCCCAAGACCAACGACCTGCTGTTCACCGCGCCCGAACCCGGCAAGGGCGACCCGACCTGCACCACCCGCTGGTGCTGGTGCGACGCGCTGTTCATGGCGCCGCCGACGCTGTGGGCGCTGAGCAAGGATACCAGGGACAAGCGCTACGCGGCCTTTGCCGACGCGGAATATCGCGCCACCACCGACTATCTGTTCGACAAGTCGGAGCATCTCTATTTCCGCGACAGCCGCTTCTTCGACCAGCGCGGGAGCCACGGCGAGAAGCTGTTCTGGAGCCGCGGCAATGGCTGGGTGTTCTCCGGCCTGGCACGGATGATCCCCGAAATTCCGGCCAAGGATCCGCGCCGGCCCTATTATGTGAAGCTGTTCAAGGAGATGGCGGCGAAGCTGGTGAAGCTGCAGCGCGGCAATGGCTATTGGCCGCCCTCGCTGCTCGCCGATCCCGAGCGCTCGCAGGATGAATCGAGCGGCACCGGCTTCTACGTCCATGGCATGGCCTGGGGGATCAAGGCTGGTCTTCTCGATCGCAAGACCTATCTTCCTGCGGTTACAAAGGGTTGGGCGGCACTTGAAAGAGCCGTTCAGCCGAATGGAATGTTGGGCTGGGTACAGCAGGTGAGCGACCGGCCGGATGTGGTGAAGGCCGAGGACGCGCAATTCTATGGCACGGGCGCGTATCTGCTCGCCGGCGCCGCGGTCCATGATCTGACGAGGTAAGGAAGACATATGAAGCATGCCCTCTGGCTCCTCGCCGCACCGCTGCTGATCGCGGCCGGTCAGGACAGCGCGCCGCCGGCTCCGCTGGCGACGCTCAACGTCCGCCAGGCCGATGGCAGCTACAAGCTGGTCGACCGGTTCGACGTGCCGGCGGATCACAAGATCCATGACGGCATGATCGCGATGGAAGGACCGGGCTGGGAGAGCGACAAGGTCGCCTATCGCCTGTACCTCGACGAGCGGAACGTGCCCGACATCTATGGCAAGAAGCTGCCCGGCAACGTGCTGCCGACGATCGGCATGGGCCAGGACAATTACCACTCGATGGCGCCCTGGGGGCAGGACATCTTCCAGGTCGACCAGTCGCTCGGCATGGGCGGGATCGGCGTGCTGCGCGGCAGCGCGGCGACCCAGCTCGGCAAGGCGAAGATCAGCGCCCGCGTGTTCAACACCGATCGCGCGGCGACGGTGCTGGTCAACAATATCGGCTTCCCCGGCGAGGGAGGCGCGGCCGACCTCTCGACCACCTACCGGATCTTCGCGGGCTCGCGGCTGACCAATGTCGAGGCGCGGGTGAGCGGCAAGGTGCCGCAGATGATCGCCGGGCTGACGCTGCACGACGGGGTGAGCAAGATCGAGAGCCCGAAGCGCGGCAAGTGGCGCTATTTCGCCACCTGGGGCAAGCAGAGCCTGGCGGGGGACGACCTCGGCATCGCCCTGTTCTATCCGGCCGACGAGGCCGCGGGCACGGGCAGCGACGGCAAGACGCTGTACGTCACCTTCTGCGACCCGCGGAACCTCCGCTATGCGTTCGGTGCCGCCTGGGTGCAGGAACCGGGTGCGCCGAAGACCGAGCGCGAGTTCCGCAAATGGCTGGATGACACGGCGGCCGATCTGGCGACCCAGCCCTATGTGGTGGGCGCGGCGCAGAAGACCTGCGCGGCGAAGTAGCTTCTTCTAAATCCTCCCCGAGCTTGTCTCGGGGAG
>JAEXLC010000243.1 GCA_023445495.1 Pseudomonadota bacterium
TTCGCCTGAGATCCCGGCTTTCGCCGGGATGACGATGTGGGGCGGGGTGACGTTGTGGGGCAGGCGGGCGGATTAGATGGCTTGACGGCGCCTGAGCCATACCGCAAATTCGAAACCAATAAGCAGACTATCCCGGGAGAGAGTGATGGCGACGGCCCCCGATATCGATGCGCCGGCGAATCCGTTGGACGCGTTCCGCAACGAGGCGCGCGAATGGATCGCGGCGAACTTCCCGCCGGGCCTGAAGGGCAAGGACAATGCGATGTCCGCGGTCGAAGGGCCGCACACCAACTCGCCCGATGAGGACGCCTGGCAGGCGGCGATGGGCGAGAAGGGCTGGGGCGTGCCGACCTGGCCGAAGGAATATGGCGGCGGCGGGCTGAGCCGGGCCGAGGCGCGGGTGCTGCAGGAAGAGATGCAGCGCGCCGGCGCCTGGAACCCGATCGGCGGCATGGGCGTGATGATGTTCGGCCCGACCTTGCTCGAATATGGCACCGAGGAGCAGAAGCGCGAGCATATCCCCTCGATCGCCAAGGGGCTGGTGCGCTGGTGCCAGGGCTATTCGGAACCGGGCGCGGGCTCGGACCTCGCCTCGCTCCAGACCTTTGCCGCCGACCATGGCGACCATTATGTCGTCAACGGCCAGAAGACCTGGACCAGCGGCGGGCAATGGGCGGACAAATGCTTCATGCTGGTCCGCACCGACAAGTCGAAGAAGCATGAGGGCATCACCTTCCTGCTCTGCGACATGGACACGCCGGGCGTCGAGGTGAAGCCGATCCAGCTGATCTCGGGCAGCTCGCCCTTCTGCGAGACCTTCTTCACCGATGTGAAGGTGCCCAAGAGCAACCGGGTGGGACAGGAAGGCGAGGGCTGGACGATCGGCAAGCGGCTGCTCCAGCACGAGCGATCGAGCCTGTCGGGCGGCGGATCGACGGCGGGGCGGATGTTCTCGGGCGCGTCGCTCGGGCAGATTGCCAAGAAATATGTCGGCACTGACAGTGAGGGCCGGATCGCCGATGCCGACCTGCGCTCGCGGATCGCGCGGCACGAGATGGATTTGCGCAGCTTCATGCTGACGCTGCGCCGCACCGCGCTGGAGGCAAAGTCGAACCAGGGGCCGAGCGCCGCCACGTCGATCATGAAGAATGTCGGCGCGCGGATCATGCAGGAGCGCTCCGAGCTGCTGATCGAGATCCGCGGGCTCGCCGGGCTCGGCTGGGAGGGCGAGGGCTTCGAGGAGGATGCGCTGAAGGACGTGCGCACCTGGCTCTTCGGCAAGGCGGTGTCGATCTATGGCGGCTCGACCGAGATCCAGAACAATGTGATCGCCAAGCGCATCCTGGGGATGCTGGATCATCAGTGATTTAAAGCCCTCTCCCCATTGGGGAGAGGGTTGGGAGAGGGGCCTGGACTGGACGTTCGAAGCCCTTCGGTATCGGATCTAGACACACTTCCCCTCTCCCCGACCCTCTCCCCGGAGGGGAGAGGGAGAAGGAAGAAAGAGAGAGCGTATGGCAATCCTGACCGAAGAACAGACGATGCTGCGCGACATGGCGCGGGAGTGGGCGGACAATGAGGCGCCGGTCAGCGCGTTCCGCAAGATGCGCAATGCCGCGCCGGCGGCCGGCTATGACGCGGACATGTGGCGGGCGCAGGCCGAGATGGGCTGGGCCGGCATCCTGGTGCCCGAGGCGCAGGGCGGGGCGGGGATGGGCTATGTCTCGCTGGGGCTGGTGCTCGAGCAGCTGGGGCGCAACCTGGTCGCGACGCCGCTGGCCAGCACGGCGGCGGCGACCAGCGCGATCCTGATGGGGGGATCTGACGCGCAGAAGGCCGAGTGGCTGCCGAAGATCGCGGCGGGCGAAGTCGTCGCGACGCTGGCGCTCGACGAGGGACCGCGCTTCGATCCTTCCAAGATCGCGACCAGTGTATCGGGCGGCAAGCTGAGCGGCGTGAAGGCGTTCGTGCCCGAGGGCGACAGCGCGCAGCTGTTCGTCGTCGCGGCGAGCGACGGGCTCTATCTGGTTTCGGGCGACGCAGGGGTGACGCGCGCGCCGCGCCACCTGACCGACAGCCGCAGCCATGCCCAGGTGACGTTCGACAACGCCCCGGCCGAGGCGCTGGGCGGCGGCGTCGAGCTGATCGGTCATGTCGCGGACCGGGCGGCGGCGGCCGCTTCGGCGGAGATGCTGGGGATGGCCGAAAGCGCCTTTGCCCAGACCAACGACTATCTGAAGACGCGCGTGCAGTTCGGCCAGGTGCTGGCGAGCTTCCAGGCGCTGCAGCACCGGATGGCGAAGATGTTCACCGAGCTGGAGCTGTGCCGCTCCGCGGTGGAGGGCGCGCTGGAGGCGATCGACAGCGGCCGGGCGAATGTCGCGCAGGAAGTCAGCCTGGCCAAGGCGGTAGCGAACGAGACGCTCCACCTGGTGAGCCGCGAGATGATCCAGCTGCACGGCGGCATCGGCATGACCGACGAGCATGACGCGGGCTTCTACCTGAAGCGCGCGCGGGTGCTGGAGGCGCAATGGGGCAATGCCGCCTGGCATCGCGAGCGGTTCGCGCGGTTGAACGGGTACTAATCGTCATCCCGGCGAAAGCCGGGATCTCGTGCGACTCTTTTCCAACGTTCAGCGCCTTCGCCTGAGATCCCGGCTTACGCCGGGATGACGGGTGGGCGTAGTGCGGGGTGGCTGTCGCTCGCCGAGACTTCGCGAGCGTGAGGTTTACGCGGCGAAGGAATTTTTCGAAGATCGATTCGGCTGAGGGGATCGGAAACGCCGCTGCAACATATGACATTTGCGCAACACTGCTAGTTCAGTCCCCTTTTGCAACCTTTGTTCTGCTTGACGTCCCTCCGGGAAGTGTCAGTATTCGAGGATAGGGTATGGAGCCGTAAAGTGCTCTGGCCCGTGGTGGGAGAGATGATGATGATGCGGTTACGCCTTTTGTCGTGCGTTGCTGTTCCGGCGCTTTCGATCGCGCTTGCTGCCCCGGCCTTTGCCCAGGACACCCAGACACCGCCGACTGACGCAACTGCCCAGGATCAGGGCGTAAGCGACCCCAACGAGATCGTCGTCACCGCCCAGGGCCGCGCCCAGGTGCTGGCCGATGTGCCGCTCGCCGTTTCGGCGGTGACTTCCACCCAGCTCGAGCGCACCGGCGCCAACGACATCCGCGCGCTCAACCAGGTCGCGCCGTCGCTGCTCGTCTCCTCGACCGGCAGCGATGCCAACACCTCGGCCCGCATCCGCGGCGTCGGCACGGTGGGCGACAATCCGGGCCTGGAAAGCTCGGTCGCGACCTTCATCGACGGCGTCTATCGCTCGCGCACCGGCCTGGGTCTCAACGACCTGGGCGAGATCGAGCGGATCGAAGTGCTGCGCGGTCCGCAGGGCACGCTGGGCGGGCGCAATGCCTCGGCCGGCATGCTGAGCGTCACCACCAAGGGGCCGCAGTTCACCTTTGGCGGCATGGCCGAGGCGACCTATGGCAATTACGACGCCTGGCGCCTGCAGGGCGCGGTGACCGGCCCGCTTTCCGAGCAGGTCGCGTTCCGGCTCGACGGCCTCTATTCGAAGCGCGACGGCTTCTATCACGACGTCAACACCGGCCGCGACATCAACAACCGCGACCGCTACCTTGTCCGCGGCCAGCTGCTGTTCCAGCCGAGCTCGGACATCTCGGTCCGCCTGATCGCCGATTACAGCCACCGCAAGGAGGATTGCTGCGCGGCCGTCTATGCATCGCCCGACGTCTCGCCGACCAATATCGGCCTGATCGCGCCGGGCACGCCGGTGGCGACGGTGCTGACCGGGATCACCGGCACGACCTTCGCGCAATATTTCCCGGGCTATAACGACGCCTATTCGCGCCGCATCGCGACCAGCGCCAACCGCTCCTATACCGGCAAGACCAAGGACTGGGGGCTTTCGGGCGAGATCAACTGGAACCTGGGCGATGTCGAGCTGACCTCGATCACCGCCTATCGCGACTATGACAACACCCAGGCGGCGGATGCCGATTACGGCCTGGCCGACATCCTCTATTTCGGCCCGAAGAGCGGCCGCCACTTCAAGACCTTTACCCAGGAGCTGCGCTTCCACGGCGATGCGTTCGGCGGCAAGCTCGACTGGCTGGTCGGCGGCTATTACGCGCATGAGGATCTCGACACCAAGAGCGAGCTCAAGTTCGGCAACGACTATGGCCGCTTCGCCGCGTGCCGCGTGGTCTATGGATCGTTCAGCGCCTTCTACAACCCGAGCAATGTCGGCTGCCTGACGCCAACCGGCGTGGCGGTGCTGAGCAACACGCTCGGGCCGCTCGGCGCGGCGGGCTCGGCGATGGTGCAGGGGCTGCAGCGGCTCGATACGGTGCGCAATGTCGGCGACGACACGTCGAACTTCGACCAGACCAGCTCGAACTTCGCGTTCTTCACCCACAATATCGTGCATATCGCCAAGGGCTTCGACCTGACCCTGGGCGCGCGCTACACCAACGAAACCAAGAAGCTGAACGCCAACTTCAACAACACCAATACGGTGTGCCCGGCGCAGCAGGCGGCGTTGCTGCCCTATATGGGCGTGGCTGCGCTGGCGCCGCTGGCGGGCGGCATCATCACGCTGAGCTGCCAGGGCGGATCGTCCTCGGCGCTCAACGCGCTGACGCTCAACGACACGCGCAAGGAAGACAAGTTCACCGGCACGGCGATCCTGTCGTACAAGCCGAGCGACGACGTCATGATCTATGCAAGCTACTCGCGCGGCTACAAGGCGGGCGGCTTCAACCTGGATCGCTCGGCCTTCAAGAACCCGAGCGCGGCCCAGCCGCTGCCGATCTTCCCGATCAGCACGGCCAATGCCGGCTACTACGCCGATGTGCTGCAGTTCGACGAGGAAACGGTGAACGCCTATGAGGCGGGCATGAAGTACTCGACGAAGGGCTTCAACCTGAACGTTGCCGGTTTCCGCCAGGAATTCAGCAACTTCCAGCTGAACACCTTCAACGGCACGGTCTATCTCGTCCAGAACATCAATGGCTGCAAGACGAGCCTGGGCGGCGGCGATCGCGACCTGAGCGCGACGACGGGCGCCTGCCCGGCGGGCCAGACCAAGCCGGGCGTGGTCTCGACCGGCTTCGAAATCGAAATGGGCATGTCGCCGGTGCGCGCGCTCAACTTCAACTTCGGCCTGACCTACGCCAAGACCAAGTACGCCAACAACCTGGTGGGCTCGAAGACCGGCGCGCCGCTCGATCCGGCGCTGCGCCTGCTGCCGGGGCAGCTGCTCTCGAACGCGCCGGAACTGGTGGCGACGGCGTCGGCGGCGTGGACCCCGTCGCTCGGCGGCGGGATGCGCGGCCTGCTCTATGTCGATAGCCGCGTGGCCGACAACTACAACACCGGCTCGGACCTGTTCCCGCAGAAGATGCAGGACAGCTTCGTGGTGGTGAACGGCCGCATCGGCATCGGCAGCGAGGACCAGAAATGGGCGCTCGAGCTGTGGGTGCAGAATGCGACCAAGTCCAACTACATGCAGGTTGGCTTCAACTCGCCGTTCCAGGCGGTGAGCACGACGCCGACCAGCTTCTACCCGGGCGGTTCGCAGATCTTCTCGGCCTTCCTGGCCGAGCCGCGGACCTATGGCATCACGCTGCGCTCGCGCTTCTGATCCTGTAAGGCAGGGGTGTGGAACGGGCTCGCAGGGCAACCTGCGGGCCCGTTTCCGTTTTGGGCTAGCTTGCCCGAGCGGGTGAAAATGGACATCCTCGCGGCTTCGCGGATGAGGAGATGCTCGTGATCCGTTTGCTGCGCATCCTGACGCCATTGTGCCTGAGCCTGTTCGCCACGCCCGCCTTTGCCCAGGCGACGGCGCGGACCTGTGGTGCCGAGGAAAGCGTGGGACCGGCCTGCCTGCTTGCGCACCAGATGCTGCCGGCCCTGCCGGCGAAACCGGTCTATTGGCATCTCGACACCTTCCGGAGCCGCGAGGCGGCGCGCAAGGCGGCGACGGCCAATGGCTCGGTCGTCGAGGCATTCGGCGCGGTGTGGCTGTTCACGATCGAGGGCGAAGGCTGGCGGCCGAAGGGTGGCACGCATGTCGCCGATATCGGGCCGCTGCCGGTGGAGCCGGCGCCGGGCTATGCCGCCGAGTATCTGCGTTCGGTGTTCACGCCGGGGATGACGGCGCCGCTGCATGTCCATTCGGGGCCGGAGGCGTTCTTCGCGGTCAGCGGCGACACCTGCCTGGAGACGCCCGAGGGCGCGCGGACCGGCAAGGGACCGGGCAACAGCCTGGTCATCCAGGGCGGCCCGCCGATGCTGCTGATGGCGATCGGCAAGGAACCGCGAAAGGGCTTCGCGCTGATCCTGCACGATATGGCCAAACCGCCGACGACGCTGACCCAGACCTGGCAGCCCAAAGGACTTTGCGCGGCGGAAGCGGCGAAGCGCTGAGGCTTTCAGACCGCGTTCAGGCGAAGGGCGCGAGGACGGGGCATCGACTTTGGAGATGCCCGATGCGTTCGCTGCTTCCTGCCCTTGCCGTGATGACGACCCTGGCGCTGCCGACCGCAGCCCATGCCCAGGCGAGCCCCGCGCCGCAATGCGCGGTCAGCGTGCAGTTCGCCAGCTATGCGATGGGGATCGACCGGCCCGCCTTTGACCGGGTGCAGGCGCTGCTCAGGCGCGATCGCGGCGTGCGCGCCGTCGAGGTGCAGCGCTGGGGGCGGGAAGGCGAGACCAATCTCTGCGTGCAGACGCGCAAGGCCGGCGACGCGCGGCGGATCTTCGGGCGGGTGAAGGCGGCGCTGCCGGCCAGGCCGCGCGGGCCGATCGTGGTGGAGGCGCGTGGCGGTTTGCGGTTCGAAGCGCCGCGGGCACGCTAGATCGTGCACAATCGTGCGTATTGACTCTCGTAATCGTGCACGATAGTGCGGATTCATGACTGTTGATCCCCCCAATGCGCGGCGCGATGTGATCGCCGCGCGGCTTGCCAATGGGCAGCCGGTTTCGGCTGGTGCCCTGGCGGTCGAGTTCGAAGTTTCCGAGGATGCGATCCGGCGCGACCTGCGGGCGCTGGCGGCCGAGGGGAAGTGCCGGCGCGTCTATGGCGGGGCGCTGCCGATCTCGCCGGTCGCCGTGCCGATGGCCGCGCGCATCGAAGGCGACCAGGGGCGGAAGCGGGCGCTGGCCCGCGTGGCAGTGACGACGATCCGGCCGGGCGAGTTCCTGTTCCTCGACAGCGGCAGCACCAACCTGGCGCTGGTGGAGTTCCTGCCCGAGGATGCGGACCTGACCGTTGCCACCAACTCGGTGGATATCGCCGCGGCGATGCTTCGCCGGCAGGACCTGCGGCTGATCGTGCTGGGCGGGCAGGTCGATCCGATCATCGGCGGCTGCGTGGATGCGGTGGCGATGCAGGCATTGGTGCAGATGCGCTTCGACCGGGCGTTCATCGGCGCCTGTTCGGCCTCCGACGATGGGGTGGGGGCTTTCCAGCTCGACGACGCGACCTTCAAGCGCGCAGTGATCGCCGGGGCGAAGCGGACGGTGGTGCTGGTCACCGACGACAAGCTCGAGCGCGAGGCGCCGCACCGGGTGACGGGGCTGGGCCAGATCGACATGCTGGTGGTCGAGGCGAGTGCCAGCGATGCGCAGCGCGGCGCGCTCGATGCCGCGGGCTGCCGCGCGATCCTGATCGCCGATCCGGCTTGAAGGGGTGCACGGCATGACGACTTCCGCCGACAGGCCGGCCACGCGGCTGGCGACGCGGCTCTCGTTCCTGGTCGCCGGGTTCGGGATCTCCTGCTGGGCGCCGCTGGTGCCCTTTGCCAAGGAACGGCTGCAGATCGACAGCGCGATGCTCGGGCTGCTGCTGCTGTGCCTCGGCATCGGATCGATCCTGGCGATGCTGGCGACCGGGCCGATCAGCGCGCGCTATGGCGGCAGGCCGGTGATCGTGGCGAGCGGCATCGCGCTCGCTGTGATCCTGCCGCTGCTGACCCTTGCGACGACGCCGCTGGCACTGGGCGGAGCGCTGCTGCTGTTCGGTGCGGCTTTGGGCTCGCTCGATGTGGCGATGAACGTGCATGCGGTGGAAGTGGAGCGGGCGGCACCGGTGCCCTTGATGTCCGGCTTCCACGCGCTGTTCAGCATCGGCGGCTTTGCCGGCGCCGCGCTGATGACGATCTTTCTGTCGCTCAAGGTGAGCGCATTCGCCGGCAGCCTGGTGTGTGCGGCGATCATGCTCGCGGCGATGCTGATCGCCTGGCCAAGGCTGCTGCCGGCGGTGCGGGCGGAAGAGGGACCGCTGCTCGTGCGGCCGCACGGCGTGGTGGTGCTGCTTGCCGTGCTCGCCATGGCGACGTTCCTGGCCGAGGGCGCGATGCTCGACTGGAGCGCGCTGCTCATCACCCAGATGGGGCTGGTCGGCGCGACCCAGGGCGGGCTCGGCTATATCCTGTTCGCGATCGCGATGACGACCGGTCGGCTGCTGGGGGATGCGCTGACGGCGCGGCTGGGGGATTACCGCACCCTGCTGGGCGGCGGACTGGTTGCGGTGGCGGGCTTCGCGGTGCTGTTGAGCGTGCCGGTCGTGCCGATCGCGCTTGGCGGGTTCCTGCTGATCGGACTGGGCGCATCGAACATCGTGCCGGTGCTGTTCCGCATCGCCGGCGCGCAGACCCATATGCCGCCGGCGCTGGCGATCGGCGCGATCACCACGCTGGGCTATGCCGGCATCCTGGCCGGCCCTGCCGGGATCGGCGTGCTGGCCGAGGCGGTCGGGCTGAAGGCCGCGTTCTGGATGCTGGCGCTATTGCTGCTGCTGGTGCCGTTCACTGCGCGGCGAACGACACGCGCGGCTCGGGCGTGAAATCGGCCGATCCGGCTCAGGCGACGCCCGTGCCGCCCAGTTCGCAGGCGGGGATCACGGCGTCCGCCTGACCGAGGGTGAGCCATTCGCGGACCAGCGGATGGCCGAGCAATCGGCGCGAATAGGACTCCGCGATCCCGTTCAGCGTGACTCCATAGGTGACGAAGCGGATCGCGGGCGGTGCGAACATGATGTCGGCGATACCGAATTCGCCGAGCAGCCAGGGCCCGCCTGCGCCGAAGCGGCGGCGGCCCTCTGTCCAGATCTCCCGGACCCGAGCGATGTCGGCTACGAGATCGGGGGTCATCACGACCCGCCTGCCGCGTCCGCGCGCGTTGTACGGCATGGTGTTGCGGAGATGCTGGAAGCCGGCGTGCATCTCGGCGCAGATACTGCGGGCATAGGCGCGTTTGGCAGGGTCGGTGGGCCAGATATGGGGACAGGCATCGGCGAGATGCATGACGATCGCCAGCGTGTCCCAGATCGTCACACCGTCATCGATGAGCACCGGAACCTTGGCGGCGGGAGAATAGCGGAGCAGCCACGCCCGACTATGCTCGCCGTAAAGAGGGATGGTTATCTCGTCGAACGGAAGCTGCAGCCAGCGCAGGAGCAGCCAGGCCCGCATCGACCAGGAGGAGTAGTTCTTCGGGCCAAGGACCAGGGTGCGTTTCGCCATTACGCCTGATCGCCGGGCAGGCGTTCGAAGCCAAGCCGGGCGCGATCTGACCAGAGTCGCGCACGACGAAGTCGGTTCGTGAACGATATTGCGACTGGCTTGCAATAGCAGCGCCGCGCTGCTAGCCGCAGCCGCGATCAAGCCGCTCCGGATGAGAGCGGCGCCAATTCGGGGGTTCCCAAAATCATGTCCGTGCGCTCGCGCCTCTCGCTGCTTTCCCTGCCGTTGCTGGCGCTCACCGTCGCGATGCCGCAGGTCGCATTCGCCCAGCAGGCCGAGCCGCAGAAGGACGCCGGGGACAGCGAGGAGATCGTCGTCACCGCGGCGCGCACGGTGCTGCCGCCGAATGCGTTGCCGCTCACGATCGACGTGATCGACAAGCAGCGGCTCGACCAGCAGATCGCGATCTCGGGATCGGTGACCGATGCGGTGGCCAACCTGACCCCGTCCTTCTCGCCGACCCGCCAGAAGCTGTCGGGCGCGGGCGAGACGCTGCGCGGGCGCTCGCCGCTCTATGCGATCAACGGCATCCCGCAATCGACGCCGATGCGCGACGGCAGCCGCGACGGTTTCACGATCGACGGCTTCTTCGTCGACCGGGTCGAGCTGATCTACGGCTCGAACGCGCTGCAGGGCATTGGCGGCACCGGCGGCATCGTCAACCAGGTGACGGTGGGCGCGCCGAAGACCGAAGGGATCAGCGGGCGCGTGCTGCTGCAGGGCACGGCGGACAATGACTTCAGCAAGGACGGGCTGGGCGGCAAGGCCGCGGGGCTGGTGCAGTGGAAGTCGGGCCGCTTCGACGCGACCTTCGGTGCCGCTTATGAGAAGCGCGGCGCGTTCTATGACGGCGATGGGCGCCGTGTCGGCCTGAACCTGACCCAGGGCGAGACGCAGGATTCCAGGACCGTCTCGCTGTTCTCGCGACTTGGCTATCAGGTGGGCGAGACCGGCCGGATCGACCTGATCGCCAGCCGCTTCGAGCTGAAGGGCGATGGCGATTACATCGCGGTGGTGGGCAACCGGGCGACCGGCCTGCCGACCAGCGCGACGCGCGGCGATGCCCCGGGAAAGCCGGCAGCGAGCCGCACCGAGAGCGTGGCGCTGACCTATACCGACACGTCGCTGGGCGGCGGCAACTTCATCGCCCAGCTCTTCTTCAACCGCACCCACGACACGTTCGGCGGCGAGATCGCGCCGATCGCGACCTTCCAGGATCCGACGATCGATCCGACCGAGAAGCTGTTCGACCAGTCCGAGAACCGCTCGCGCAAGCTGGGCGCCAAGCTGAGCTATGAGCGCGCGGTGCCCGGCTTCGAGGCACTGACCGCGACGCTGGGTTTCGATGCGCTGGTCGACAAGACCGAGCAGCGGCTGATCGCGACCAATCGCGTCTGGGTGCCGCCCAGCGATTTCCGCAGCCTCGCGCCGTTCGTGCAGGGCAACCTCAAGCTGTTCGGCGGCAAGCTACGCCTGGCCGGCGGCGCGCGCTACGAGAATGTCGAGATCAAGATCGACGATTATCACACGCTCGCCTCGACCACCTATGTCGCGCCGAACAAGGCGACCTATGGCGGCGTCGCGGTTTCGGGCGGCAAGCCGAAGTTCGAGGACCTGCTGCTCAACGGCGGCGTGATCGTCGAGCCGGTGACCGGCATCCGCGCCTATGCGAGCTATGCCGAGGGCTTCACCGTGCCCGATATCGGCCGCATCACCCGGGCGATCCGGGTGACCGGCGTCGACCTCGACAATTATCTCGACATCTCGCCGATCGTCTCGAACAATCGTGAGATCGGCGTGGAAGTGAAGCGCGGGCCTCTCGACGGGTCGGTCACCTATTTCTGGTCGTCGAGCGACAAGGGCCAGTTGCTGATCGCGCGCGCCGCGGGCATCTTCGACGTGCAGCGCCAGCGGGTGGAGATCCAGGGCCTCGAGGTCAATCTGGGCGTGAAGCTTCCGGTGCCGGGGCTGAAGGCGAGCGTCGGCTATGCGCATCTGAGCGGCCGCTATGACGCGGATACGGTGCCGGACGGCAAGGTCGATACCGATCTCGATGGGACCAATATCTCGCCGGACCGCGTCAACCTGGCGGCGGACTATCAGAAGGGGCCGTTCAGCGCCCGGGTGCAGACGCAATTCTACCTGTCGCGCCACTTCAACGGCAAGGCGCGGGCGATCGACGATGCCAACCCGCTGCACCCGCAGAAGCTCTACATGAACGATTTCGGCGGCTATGTGCTGACCGACGCCTATGTCCGCTACCAGACCAAACTGGGCGGGGTGAGCCTGAGCGTCGCCAACCTGTTCGACAAGATGTACATCGACTATGCGTCGGATACCCGCCTGCCGAACGACAACACCGTCTTCTACGCGGGCCGTGGGCGCACCTTCACCCTGAGCTGGGATTATCGCTTCTGATGCAGCGCGGCGTGATGGGATGGCTGGACCTGATCCATCGCTGGACCGGCGGCGTGCTCGGGCTGGTGCTGGCGATATTGGGGCTGACCGGCGCGATCCTCGTCCATGAAGACAGCTGGCTGGGCTGGACGCTGCCGCACGCGGCCGATGTGCGCGTGGCGGACCCGAATGCGATCGCGGCGACCACCGCGAAGCTGATGGCGGCCGAGCCCAAGGCGCAGGGCATCACCTATGCCAGCGACGGGCTCGGGCTGCACCAGGTGCGCATGGCCAAGGGCGCCGGCGCCTATGCCGACCAGGCAGGCACGATCGTGACCCGCTGGGACAGCCAGTGGAGCCGGCCCGAGCATTGGCTGTTCGACCTGCACCATCATCTGTTCACCGGCGATTTCGGCGAGACGATCATCGGGATCGCCGGGCTGGCCGGCATCCTGTTCGTCGTCACCGGATCGATCCTGTGGTGGCGGACGCGGAAGACCTTCAAGTTCCGGCTCTGGCCCAAGCGGCTGAGCCGGCCGATGATCGTGATGCAGCACCGCGACCTGGGCATCGTGATGGCGCCGCTGCTGCTGCTGTCGGCGGTGACCGGCACGATGATGATCTTCAAACCCTTTGCCCAGCTCATCACCATGCCTTTTTCCTCGCCTTCGGCCGATGCCGCGGCGATGAAGCCGCCCAAGGGGAAGAGCGGGCCGCTGGCCGCGCATCCGGACTGGCGGGGGATCGTCGTCGCTGCCTATGCGCGCTTCCCCGATGCGCAGATCCGCATCCTCTCGCTGCCGCGCAAGGCCGGCGACCCGATCCTGGTGCGGATGAAGCGCGCCGGGGAGTGGCTGCCCAATGGCCGCTCGACCATCTGGTTCGATGCTGCCGATGGGCACATGCTCGGCTCGATCGACGCGCTGGCGCTGCCCAGGGGCGCGCAGGTGTTCAACGGCGCCTATCCGGTGCACGCCGCCAAGGTGGGCGGGCTGCTCTACCGGCTGGTGATGACCTGCTCGGGGCTGGCGATGCTGCTGCTCGGCAGCCTGGCGGTGTGGACCTTCTGGTTCAGGCGGCCCAAGCCGAAGAAGCCGCGCAAGGCCTGAACCTCCGGGCGCGAGGGGCGCCCGGAGGTCCGGCATGCCGCCTTACATGTTGGCGGCGGTGGGGCGGACGATCACTTCGTTGACGTCCACGCCGTCGGGCTGCTCCAGCGCATAGCGGATCGCGCGGGCGATCGCGTCCGGGGTCAGCGCCTTCTGACGCCAGTCCTTGAGCGCGGCGGCGACCTGGGGATCGCTGATATCGTCGCCCAGCTCGGTGGCGGTTACGCCCGGCGAAATGATCGTCGTGCGGATGTCGTCATGCTCCTGGCGCAGACCCTCGGTGATCGCCCAGACCGCGTATTTCGTGCCGCAATAGACCGCGGCTGTCGGCAGGACGAGATGGGCGCCGACCGAGGCGACGTTGACGACATGGCCGTTCCGCTGGGCGACGAAGCGCGGCAGCACCGCGGCGATGCCGTTGAGCACGCCGTGGATGTTGACGTCGATCATCCGCTTCCACTCGTCGGTCTTGAGCGCGGCGAGCGGCGAGAGCGGCATCACGCCGGCATTGTTGATCAGCGCGTCGATCCGGCCGAACCTGGCCTCGGCGGCGTCGGCAAAGGCGGCGAAGTTCGCCGCGTCGGTGACGTCGAGCTCGCGCCAGGCGATGTTCGGGCCAAGCTCTTCGGCGAGCGCCTGGAGCCGGTCGCCGCGACGGGCGCCGATGAACAGCTTCGCGCCGCTGGCCGCGAGCTCGCGGACCGTGGCTTCGCCGATGCCGCTGGAGGCGCCGGTGATGAGGATGACCTTGTCGCTAAGTCCCGTCATGAGGTGGTTCCTTTCCGTCTGGATGACGGGAAGGGATTTGGGGCAGGGAGAGGGCGAGGCGGTAGAGCGATCGCCCGGAGGCTTTGCACGATCCTCCAGATTTGCATGAAAGCGGTTGCGGGCGCCTCTCGCATGCGGGAAGCAGGGGCATGCACGATATCACCGATCTCGCCACTGCGATCCTGCGGCATGCGCCGGAAAGCGGAATGACCGCGACGGCCGTCCAGCGCGTGACCCTCTACCGGGCGGACCAGCCGAGCATGCCGGTGCCCTCGGTCTATGAGGCGTCGCTTTGCCTGATCGCCCAGGGATCGAAGCGGGTGTCGCTGGGCGACCATAATGTGGTCTATGACGCGTCGCGCTATCTGCTGGTCTCGGTCGATCTCCCGCTGGTCGGGCATGTGCTAGAGGCGAGCGCGGACGCGCCCTATCTGTGCTGCAAGATCGACCTCGACCTGCCGGCGCTTGCCGATCTGATGATCGCCGAGGGGCAGGTGGTGTCGGGGGCGGAACTGCCGGCCATGGCGGTGTATCCGGGCGATGCCGATCTGATCGATGCGGCGTGCCGGCTGGTCAAGCTGCTCGACCGGCCCGCGAGCATCGGCGCGCTGGCGCCGCTGGTCGAGCGGGAAATCCTCTACCGGCTGCTCACCGGGCCGCACGGCGCGACGCTGCGGCGGATGGCGGCGGGCGACAGCCATCTCGGCCAGATCAGCCGGGCGATCGCGCGTATCCGCGGCGGGTTCGACCGGCAGCTGCGGATCGAAGAGATCGCCGATGCGGCGGGGATGAGCGCATCGTCGCTGCACGCGCATTTCAAGGCGGTCACGCGAATGACGCCGCTCGAATATCAGAAGCAGCTTCGGCTGCAGGAAGCGCGGCGGCTGATGATGGCCGAAGGCGCGAGCGCCGGCTCGGCAGGGTTCGCTGTGGGCTATGACAGCCCGTCGCAGTTCAGCCGCGAATATCGCCGGCTGTTCGGCGCGCCGCCACGGCAGGATATCGAGCGGTTGCAGGCTGAGGACGGGCTGGCGGTGGCGTTGTAGGGCTAGGCTTCATATTGCCTATTGTCACCCCGGCCTTGAGCCGGGGTCCCGCTG
>JAEXLC010000265.1 GCA_023445495.1 Pseudomonadota bacterium
TCGCGCTGCGCGCGCCACCTCCCCCGCTTTGCGAGGGAGGATTTTTTGTTTGGTTGACGTAGGCGCCGCGCAGGACGCAAAGCATGCCGCACTATGAAGCGTCGTACCGGACAAGACCGCAGCGTAACCCGCAACTGGAAACCCGCCACCCAGGCCGTGCGTGGCGGCACCGCCCGTTCCGAATGGGGCGAGACCAGCGAAGCGATGTTCCTCACCTCGGGCTATGCCTATGACTGCGCCGGAGACGCCGCCGCGCGCTTCGCCGGCGAGCAGGTCGGCATGACCTATTCGCGCCTGCAGAACCCGACGGTGGAGATGCTCGAGGAGCGGATCGCGCTGCTCGAAGGCGCCGAGGCGTGCCGCACCATGGCGACCGGCATGGCGGCGATGACCGCGGCGATCCTCTGCCAGGTGAGCGCGGGCGATCATATCGTCCAGGGCCGTGCCGCCTTCGGCTCGTGCCGCTGGCTGACCGACAGCCTGTTGCCGCGCTTCGGCGTGGAGACGACGATCGTCGATGCGCGCGATCCCCAGCAGTTCCAGGACGCGGTGCGCCCGAACACCAAGGTCTTCTTCTTCGAGACCCCGGCCAACCCGACGATGGACGTGGTCGATCTCGAAGCGGTCTGCGCGATCGCGAGGAAGCACGGCATCACCACCGTGGTCGACAATGCCTTCGCCACCCCGGCGCTGCAGCGCCCGATGGAGTTCGGCGCCGACGTCGTCGCCTATTCGGCGACCAAGATGATGGACGGCCAGGGCCGCGTGCTCGCCGGGGCCGTCGCCGGTTCGTCGACGTTCATCAACGACGTGCTGCTGCCCTTCACCCGCAACACCGGCCCGAACCTCTCGCCGTTCAATGCCTGGGTGGTGCTCAAGGGGCTGGAAACGCTCGACCTGCGCATCCGCCGCCAGAGCGAGAATGCGCTCAAGGTCGGCGGCTTCCTCGAGAAGCGCGTGCCGAAGATCAACTTCCCGGCGCTGCCCAGCCATCCGCAGCACAATCTGTTCATGCGCCAGATGGCGGCGGCCGGTCCGATCTTCTCGTTCGAAGTCGATGGCGGCCGCAAGCAGGCGCATGCGCTGCTCGACGCGCTCGAGCTGGTCGACATCTCGAACAATATCGGCGACTCGCGCTCGCTGATGACCCACCCCTCCTCGACTACCCATTATGGCGTCGCCGAGGAGAAGCGCTTGGAGATGGGCGTGACCGAGGGCATGCTGCGGCTCAATGTTGGGCTGGAGGACCCCGAGGACGTGATCGCCGATCTCGACCAGGCGCTGAGGGCCGCCGGCTTGTGATGGACGCCTTGTTCACCGATGCGGAGGAAACGCGCGGGATCACCGTGCGCGTGTCGGTGAGCTATCTTCCCGAGCAGAGCGAGCCCGATCGCGGCCGCTGGTTCTGGGCCTATCACATCCGCATCGAGAATAATTCGGGCGTGATGGTGCAGCTGCTGACGCGGCACTGGATCATCACCGACGGGCGCGGCGCGCGTCATACGGTGGAGGGCGAGGGCGTGGTCGGCGAGCAGCCGATGATCGCGCCGGGGGCGAGCTTCGACTATGTGTCGGGCTGTCCGCTGACGACGCCCATCGGGAACATGCAGGGCAGTTATCACATGATCGGGGAAGACGGTTCGGCGTTCGACGTCGCGATTCCGAAGTTCGCGCTGACCGCGCCGGCGGTGGCGGAATGAGCCCTTTGGTCACCCTCACCCTTCCGCCGCCTTTGGCGGCTCCCTCCCTCTCCCAACGGGAGAGGGATTTTTAGCGCTGCAGCACCGCTACGCCTTCGCCGCCCAGCGTCACCTTGCTGACCTTCCCGCCCGCCAGCAGGTCGGTCATCGCCGCGGGCAGGGCCACCTCGCGCGGCTCGCGGCTGTGGTTGACCAGGATGACGATGCGCTTGCCCTGGCCCTCGCGGGTCATCAGCTCGACATCTTCGGGCACGGCGAAGTCGCGCGCGACCTTGGCGTCGGCGAGGGCGGTGTCGATCAGCCCCTTCATCACGCCATCGTCGACCAGCGCGCCGACATAGGTGATGCTGCCCTTGCCGACCTTGCGCGAGATCGCGGCGGGCTTGCCGTCGAGCCAGCCATTGGCCTTGCCGTAGCGCAGCAGCACCTGGGTGTCCGGCGCACTCGTCGAGAGCATTTCGGCCCAGATCGTTGCCTTGCCGGTGCCGACTTCTACGGGCTCATCGAGTGCGTAGAATTGCTCGACCTGGCCGCCGAGCAGTTCGGCGAGCGGGCCGGGCTGGCGGATGGTGTCGAGGCGGTTGTATTCGTCCTTCATGCCCGAGCGCGGGCCGAGGATCAGGTGGCCGCCGGCGCGGACATAGTCGCTCAGGCGCTTGGCAGTGGCGTCCGTGATGACGTTGAGGCTGGGGGCTACGACCAGCTTGTAGCCGGCGAGCGGGGCTTCGGCGGCCTCGACCACATCGACGGCGCCCAGTGCGTCCTTGAGCGGCTGGTAATAGTCGAGCAGCGTCTCGATCTGGTCGTAATCCTTGTGGTGGAGCTGGAAGTCGATCGCCCAGCGGCTGGGATAGTCCTGGAGGATCGCAACCGGGGAGACCGGGGTGGTGCCGGCCAGCGCCGGCGAGGCGGCCTTCATCTCGCGGCCGATCTGCTGGATCTCGGGATAGACGGGGAGCGGCTTGCCGTCGGGGCCGACGATCGAACCGTGCATCGTCTCCTGGCCGTTCAGCGCGTTGCGCCACTGCCAGTAGAGCACCGCGTCGGCGCCGTGGCCGACCGCCTGCCACGCGACCGCGCGGGTCTCGCCGGGATAGAGCATGTTGCTGACCGGCGCCCAGTTCACGAAGCCGGGCTGGGTTTCCATCACCCAGAAATTCTTGCGCTTCCAGCCGCGGACGAGGTCATGGGTGGCGCCCATGCGATAGGGCTTCACATGGCCCATGCCGACATATTCGTCCCAGGAGGCGAAATCGAGGTCGCGGTTCATCTCGTAGCGATCGAAGCGATTGGCCCAGCCGAGCCCGCCGAAGTTGATCGTGATGAATTGCTTGTCGCCGACGACCGCGCGGACCGCGTTGATCTGGTTGCGGTGGAAGGCGCGCCACTGCGAGGTGATGAAGCGCTTGAGCTCGAGCATCCAGCCGGGATTGGCCTTGTCGCTGTTGAACGGCACCTGCTCCCAGGCGGTATAGGTCTGCGACCAATATTCGGTGGTCCAGGCGGCGTTGAGCTTGTCGAGCGTGCCGTAGCGCTGCTTGAGCCATGCCACCCAGGCGGCGCGGGCCTCGGGATCATAGCTCTCGTCGGTCGGCTCGTTGCCGATCTGCCAGCCGATGACATTGGGCTCGTCCTTGAGCGCCTGCGCCATGCGGGTGACGATGTCGCGGGCGAAGGCGCGGTAGCGGCTCGACGAGATCGAGAATTGCCGGCGGCCGCCATGGCCGATCTGCTTGCCGGTGCCGTCGATCTGGAGCGTGTCGGGATATTTCTGCGTCATCCAGGCCGGGGGCGTGTCGGTCGGCGTGCCGATCACGACCTTCATGCCGTATTTGTTGGCGAGCCGCACGGCGCGGACCAGCCAGTCCATGTCGTATCTGCCTTCCTCCGGCTCCATCTTGCTCCAGGCATATTCGCCGATCCGCACGACATTGGCGCCGTGGCCCTGCATCAGCCGGAGATCCTCGGCCCAGGCGCTTTCGGGCCATTGCTCGGGATACCAGGCCGAGCCGATGTAGAGCCGATCGTGCGCGACCCTGGCGGCGGCGGGGGAAGCCTTTTGCGCCTCCTGTTGCGCGAGCGCGGGCAGCGGCGCGGCGGCGCCGGTGAGGAGGAGGGCGGTGGCTAGGGCGAAGGTCTTCACTGGTTATTCCCCTTGGCGTCGTCGAGCACGAGCGCCCAGTCATTGCCCGGTGCGGTCTTGCCGGGCGGTGTGAACAGGCGGACGCCCGTGTTGGCGAAAGTGCCGATCGGCGTGCTCGCCCCGGTGCGCGGATCGAACCAGGCGGCGCGGACGCGGGTGCCGCTGATCTTGCCCATCCGGACATGGAAGGGGCGGCCGGTATAGGTATAGGCGATGGCGTAGCTCTTGCCGCGGGTGGCGGCGACGCGCTCGTAGCGCGGGCCGCTGTCGGGCACGAGCGACTGATCGGGCACGCGCTCGAAGAAGGGGCGCGAGAGGATCAGGTCCTTGAGGTGGTGCATCTGGCTGCCGCCGGGGGCGTCGAGCCCTTGCTGCCAGGAGAGGCTGGGCCAATAGGCATTGGCCTTCTTGCCCGGCGCGAAGAACTGCATGACGCTGTTCTCGCCATAGGTGTGGCCGAACGCGCCGGCTAGGACGGACCACCAGGCATAGCGGCGAACGTCCGCGGCGCCCCAGCGCGGCTCGGGCGTGCGATCGAGGCCGTGGGGGATGTTCTCGTAGCTCGGCTCGGCGTCGATCGTCGGCTTGGCCGGGCTGCGCGAGAGATCGTCGGTGGTGTAGACCCAGTTATCCTCGCCGCGCGCATTGAGCTGGTGGTCCTGCGCGTAGCTCTGGTGGCCCGACTGGTACATGTTGAAATCGAGCCAGGGCGCGTCGTGGAACATCCAGGACGAGCTGGCGCGGCCGGCCGGGTGATAGGTCATCAGGTGGTTGGGATCGATCGCGCGGATCGTCTTGCCGAGGATGTCCCAGGCTAGCGGGGAGAGCTCGGGATAGCGATCGCCGCCATTCACCCAGATCAGGTTGGGCTTGTTCCTGTAACGCTCGGCGGCGAAGCGGCCGATCACCGGGGCGGTATCGGCGTTGAGCAGACGGAAATCGGCGAAGTCGCCCCAGACCGGCACCAAAGCGATGTAGAGGCCGTGCGCGGCGGCGCGGTCGAACACCCAGTCGAGATGGTCCCAATAGTCATATTCGCCGGGCTTGGCGGGGTCATTGCCGGGGGTGACGCGGGGGCGAGTGAGGTCGCCGTCCACCAGCGCGGGGCCGGCTACCGGGTTCTCCATCTTCGGCCCGTGCAGCATCATCACCTGGATGACGTTGTAGCCCTGGGCCTCGCGCTTGGCGAAATAGGCTTCGGTCTCCTCGCGGTTGAGCTTGCCGAGCAGCAGCCAGCCGGTGTCGCCGAGCCAGAAGAAGGGCTTGCCGTTCGATTCCAGATAGCGGCCGTTCGCCGAGACCTTGAGCGGCGGCGTGCGGTCCTGTGCGGACACGGCGGATGCGGCGAGCGCGCATCCGGCGGCAGCGGCGGCGATAAGCCAGCGCATGTTTTCCCTCCTCAGATCGACTTCTTGTGGTCGAAGCCCTTGGTGCAATCGATGGTCGCGAAGATCGCGGCGGCGAGGACCACCATCAGCGCGATGCCCTGCAGCGGCAGGTTGTAGTTGCCGGTGGCGGCGACGACGTAGCCGAACGCGACCGAGCAGACGAAGCCGCCGAGATTGCCGGCGGTGTTCATCACGCCCGATGCGGTGCCGCCGTAGCGGCCGCCGATCGACATGCACATCGCCCAGGCGGCGGGGAGCATCAGGTCCATGACCATGAAGGCGGCGCCGGCGAGCAGCACGATCGCGAGCTTGCTGGTGGCGAGGCTCATCGCGACGAGCAGCGCGGCGGTGCCGACCAGGCAGGTCGAGGCGATCAGGCGATAGGCGTTGCGATTGCCGATGCGTGCGGCCAGCCGGTCGCACAGCACGCCGCCGGCCAAATTGCCGACCACGCCGAGCAGGAACGGGATCGAGCCATACAGGCCCATCTCGTCGACGGTGAAGCCCGCGCCCTTGACCATCCAGGTCGGGAACCAGCCGAAGAAGAACCAGCTGCCGAAGGCGTAGAACAGATAGGCTATGGAGATCAGCCAGAGCTGGGGCAGGGCGAACAGCTGCTTCCACGGCGTGCCGCTATGGCCGGCATGCTCGTCGCTGCCGATCTCGGCGACCTCGGCAGCGGTGATGCCGGGCTGCTCGGCGGGCTTGTCGTGGAACCATTTCCACCAGGCGAGCGCCCAGACCGCGCCGATCACGCCGAGCAGGACGAAGACCGCCTGCCAGCCGAGATGCTTGTTGGCGGGAACCAGCAGCAGCGGGGCGAGGGCGCCGCCGAAGCGGCTGGCGGCCCAGATCACGCCTTGGCCCCGCGCACGCTCGCGCGCCGGCAGCCAGCGATAGAGCACGCCGGTCATGTTGGGATAGGCACCGGCAGCGCCGAGGCCGAACAGGAAGCGCGCGGCGGCGAGCTGCCAGAAGTTGCGGCACACCGCAGTGATCGCGGTGAAGAAGGACCACCAGACCGTGATCCGGGTCAGTTCCTTGCGATAGCCATGCTTGTCGCCCATCGCGCCCGAGGGGATCTCGAACACCGCATAGGCGATGACATAGGCGCTCAGCACCCAGCCCCATTCGGCGGGGGTGATGCCGAGGTCCTTTTGGATCGACGGGCCGGTGACCGCGATCGCCAGCCGATCGATAAAGGTGATGATCGAGAGGGTGGCGAGGAAGCCGAGGACCAGCCGCCGCTTCTTCACTTCCCCGAGCCTTGGCCGAGGCCCGCCAGCACGGCGCGGGCATGCTCCATGCCGAGCTCGGGGCTGGCATAGACCGGGGCCGAGACCGCACCCTCGGGCAGGCTCGCGACCACGCGCGCCATCGATGCCTGGGCGAGGACGATCGCGTCGACGCCCTTCATGCCCTCGGTGAGGCCTTCGCTCACGATCCGGTCATGCGTGGCACCGTCGCCGGCCATGACGGCCTGGAACGCGCCTTCGCAGAGATGCTCGACGATCTCGATGTCCTTGCCCTGCTCGGCGGCGACGCGGCGGACGAGATCGGCGGTCGGCTGGAGGGTGGTGGGCAGCGTGGCGACCACGCCGATCCGCGTGCCGCTGGCCACCGCCTTCTCGGCCATGGCGCGATCGACGCGCAGCACGGGCTGATCGTAGAGCTCGGCGGCCATCTCGACCGCCTTGCCGATCGAGGAGCAAGTGACCATCGCGACATCGCAGCCGGCGTCGAAGGCCGAGCCGACCAGCCGGACCACCTGGCGCATCGTCGACTTCTGAAGATGGCCGGCGGCGATGGTGTTCTTGATCGTGCTCTCGTCGACGAAGTGGAGCAGCTTGACGTCGGCCGGCATCACCCGCGCCGCGATCTCGGTGAAAGTCGGCACCAAAGTTGCCGAATTATGGATCAGGCCGAGGGTAGGCATCGTCACTCTCCGGATTTCATGAATGCATGGGTGCCGGCGCCGACTTCCGTGCGGCTGTCGACCGGCGCGCCGCCGAGGCGCCAGCCGCTTCCGGGCAGGTCGACTTCGGCGATGGTGTTGGCGGGGATGGTGAGCGTGAAGCGGGTCAGGCCGCTCGCATCGCCATCGGTTTCGGCGGCGATCGTGCCGACGACGGACTCGTAGCGCGCCGAGACCCGGCCGATCGCCGGATACCAGAGCGGCCGCGCGGCGATCCGGCGGAAGCCGGGCGCGGCGGGGGCGATGCCGGCGAGGCGCCGGTAGAAGAAACCGACGATCGCGCCGAACGCATAGTGGTTGTAGCTGTTCATCGACAGATCGCCGGTGTCGCCGTTCCAGCGTTCCCACATCGTCGTCGCGCCTTGGCTGGGCATGTATCCCCAGCTCGGATAGCCGGTCTGGAGCAGCAGCCCCGATACTTCGTCATGCCGGCCGACATCGGCGAGCACGTCGAGGATATAGGGCGTGCCGAGGAAGCCGGTGGAGAGCTTCATGCCGCGCGCGCGGATGTCGTTGGCCAGTACTTCGGCGGCGGCGCTGCGGCGGTCCTCGGGGACCAGACCCATGAACAGCGCGAGCACCTGGCTTGCCTGGCTGCCATTGCCGGCGGTGCCGTCGGTCGCGACGAACTCGGCGGCGAAGGCGGTGGCGATCTTCGCGTGCAGGCTGCGCCATTCGCTCGCGTCGCGGCCGGTGGCCGAGGCCATCTCGGCCATCAGCTCGGCACACCAGGCCCAATAGGCCGTCGCGCAGAGGATGCGCGGGGTGGTCTCGTCATCGGGCTTGATCGCATCGACCGAGAGCCAGTCGCCGAGATCTAGCCCGCGATCGTTGCGCCAGATATGGTCGGGATTGGTCCGCGCGACATAGGCCATCCAGCCCGCCATCGCGTCCCAATTCTCGTTGATCACCGCGGTGTCGCCGTAGCGCTGCCAGAGCTGCCAGGGCAGGATGATCCCGGCCTCGCTCCAGCCCGCAGTCACCACATCGGGGAAGGAGAGCGGCTGGGGCACCACGATCGGATAGGCGCCATCGGGCCGCTGCGCCGCGCGCGCTTCGAGCAGGAAGCGGCGGAGGAAGGGATCGACCTCCATGTTGAACGCAGCGGCATCCGCGAACACCTGGATGTCGCCCATCCAGCCCATGCGCTCGTCGCGCTGCGGGCAATCGGTGGGCACCGCGAAGAAGTTCGAGCGCTGGCTCCATAGCGCGTTGTCGAAGATCGTCTGGAGCAAAGGCGCATCGTGGAAGGTCACGCCGCCGGTCTCGCGGCAAGCGCTGTGGACGACCACGCCCTCGATGTCGTCCACGCTCGGCACGCCGGGATAGCCGGCGATCTCGACATAGCGGAAGCCGTGATAGGTGAAGCTCGGCTCGAAGACTTCCTCGCCGGTGCCGGCCAGGGTGAAGCTGTCGGTTGCCTTGGCGAGACGGAGATTGGCGAGATCGGCGGTGCCGTCCGGGTTGAGCAGTTCGGCGAACTTCGCGGTGATCGTCGTGCCCGCCGGACCGGTCGCGCGGATGCGGACCCAGCCGGGGAAGTTCTGGCCGAAGTCGAACACATAGCGGCCGGGCAGCGGCTCGCTGACGCTGCGCGCCTTGAGGCTGCCGGTGCGCTCGAGCAAAGGCGAGGTCTGGGCGATCAGGCGGGTATCGGGCGCCGCGCCGCGCTTTGCCGTGGCCCAGCCCGAGGCGTCGAAGCCGGGCAGGTCCCAGCCGGGCTGCTCGTCGCGCGCGTCGCGGGTCTCGCCGTCATAGATTTCGGACTTGGAGATCGCCGAGGGGGCGAGGCGCCAGTCCGGGCCGGTCTCGACCCAGGCGCTGGAGCCATCGGCGTAATCGAGGCGGAGCTGGGCGCGGAAGCGGCGCGGGGCGGGGCCGAAGCCGTAGCGCTCGATCCGCCAGCCGAACGGGCTGGCATAGAAGCCGTCGCCGACCGTCGCGCCGAAGGCGTTGGCGCCCGGCTGGATCAGGTTGGTGACGTCATGGACTTGGTAGAGGACATGATCGGCCGCGACGCTGATCTCGGGGGCGAGGATCGCGCCGGAGACGGGCTTGCCGTTGATCCGTGCGTCATAGGCGCCGAGGGCGGTGGCGTAGAGCCGGGCCGCGACGACCGGCTGGTCGGCGGTGAACTCGGTGCGCAGCAGCATCGCCGGTTCGCTGGGGCGCGGATCGTTGTGGACATTCGCGCCGCTGGGGACGGGGGCGGTCCAGCCGCCGGCGTCGAAGCTCGGTTCGGTCCAGCCCTCGGGCGGGGAGCGCATCAGGCGGAAGGCGCTGCTGACGATGCGATCGACGCTGCCATCGGCGCGGTAGAGGCGGATCAGCGCAGCGAAGGCGCCGCCATCGACCGGGAAGAAGCCGGTGGTGTCGGCCTCGACCAATGCGCAGACGCTGTTGCGGCCTGGTTTGATCTCGCCGGCATAGGGCGCGAGCGTGCCCCAGAAGGGCAGATAGGTGTCCCAGTCGAAATGCCAGTCGAGCGGGGACTTGGCGCCATTGACCCAGACGCCGCGGAGATGGTCCTTGCCGGCGACCAGCACTTCGGCGCGGACCAGATCTTCGGGGGCGTCGAAATCGAGGCGGAAGGCGTGGGGGCGATCGTCGAGCGCGGTTTCGCTCCACACCCAGGTTACGCCCGCCGCGCGCTCGGCGGCGGCGAAACTGTCTTCGGCCTCGATCCAGTCGGCGCGCCAGTCGGTGGGGGCGAGCAGGCCGGTCTCGAACCAGGCGGGATCGGAATGGGCGACGCGCCCGGTTTCGTCACGGGCCTCGACCGACCAGCAGATGCGCTGCATCGAGGCGAGGGGCGGGCCGGCATAGGCGATGTCGAAGCTGGCATCGCTCGCCACCTCGCCGCTGTCCCATAGCAAGGCGCCGCCCGCGAGCGCGTCGGCGCTGGTGGCGGCGCGGATGCGATAGTGCGTCTGCACCATGCCGGGCGCGTCGCTCTCGATCCGCCAGGAGAGCCGGGGCCGCGCGGCCTCGGTACCGAGCAGGTCGGTGGTGTTTTCGGTACGCAGGTCGACGACGCGCAGGGTCATAGGGTCAGGCCCAGACGGTAGAGGCGGTTGGCATTGCCGGCGAACAGCGCCAGGCGCTCGTCGGCGGAGAAATCGGCGGTGATCGCGTCATAGGCGCCGAGATGCTTGTCGAAGCTGCCGAACAACCTGTCGGTGGGGAAGTTGCTGGCGAACATCGCGCGGCCGGTGCCGAACAGCTCGATCGTATCGAGCACATAGGGGCGGGCCTGGTCGATATCCCAGGGGCGCCAGGTGAAGCCCATGCCCGAGATCTTGACCGCGACATTGGGCAGCGCGGCGAGCGCCGCCATACCGCTGCGCCAGATCGCCCAGCCATCGGCGTCGCCGGGGATCGCCATGCCGGCATGATCGACGATGACCTGGATGTCCGGGTGCCTGGCGATCAGCCCGGCGAGATGCGCGAGCTGGCCGGGATAGGCCTGGAGGTCGAAGCTCAGGCCGTATTTGGCGAGCAGGCCGAAGCCGCGCATCCACGCGTCCGAGGTGGTGATGTCCGCGGGGGAGTAGCTGCGCTGCGGATCGGCGTGCCAGTTCACGATATGGCGGATGCCGCGCACATTGGGGTGCGCGACATGGGCGCCGAGCAGGCCCTCCAGCGTCGGGCTTTCGAGCGCGGCGAAGGCGACGATGCCGTTCGGCATGCCGCGATCGTCGGCCATCGCCTGCAGCCATTCGGTTTCGCGGAGCGCGTCGTCGGGATGCGCGCCCGCATCGATATGGACGATCCCGCGCACGTCCCAATCGCCCGCATCGGCCAGATAGTCGTCGAGCCCGTAATCGCTGGCGATGGGCTCGACGCTGCCATTGGGCCCGTCCTCGCTGAAAGGCGGCATCAGCCACGGATAGCGGATGTGCGACAGGTTCCAGAGATGGACGTGCGGATCGATGAAGGGCGGGCGCTGGGGCATCAGAAGGTGGTTCGGCCGCCCGAGGTGTCGAAGGTCGATGCAGTGGTGAAGCTGCACTCCTCCGAGGCCATGAAGCACACCATCGCCGCCGATTCCTCGACTTCGCCGAGGCGGCCCATCGGGATCTTCGAGCGCATATACTCGACCTGGCTCGGCGGGAGCTGGGCGAGGATCGGGCTCTCGAAGGTGGCGGGGGTGAGTGCGTTGGCGATCACGCCCTTGCCGGCCAGCTCCTTGCCGAGCGACTTGGTGAAGCCGATCACGCCCGCCTTGGACGCCGAATAGGCGCTGGCGTTGGGATTGCCTTCCTTGCCGGCGACCGAGGCGATGTTGACGATGCGACCATAGCCGTTTTCCAGCATCAGCGGCACGATCGCGCGGTTGCAGTAGAACAGGCCGTTGAGGTTGATGTCCATCACCCGCAGCCAGCTGTCGAGCGGGAACTCATGGACCGGCACGGTCGCGCCGGTGATCCCGGCCGAGCAGACCAGCACGTCGATCTTGCCGAGGATCTCGGCGCTGGCTTTCGCAGCAGCCTCGACCGCGGCGGCGTCGGACACGTCGAGCGCCTGGACGCCGGCCGCGCCGACTTCAGCCTGCGCGGCGGCGAGGGCATCGGCGTTGAGATCCCAGAGCACGACCTTGCCGCCCTCCGCGACGATGCGCGTTGCCACGGCCTTGCCGAGGCCCGAGGCACCGCCGGTGACGACGGCGCAGCGGCCGGCATAGCGTCCCGCGAACACGCTCACTTGGCGGCTTCCCAAGCAACGAATTCCTGGCGCTGCTCACCGAGCTTCTCGATGCCGAGCTCGACCACGTCGCCGGCCTTGAGATACCAGGGCTCGGGCTTCTGGCCGAGGCCGACGCCCGGCGGGGTGCCGGTGGTGATGACGTCGCCGGGAAGCAGCTTCATGAACTGCGAGCAATAGGCGACGATCTGCGCGACGGTGAAGATCATCGTCTTGCTGTTGCCGTTCTGCATCTTCTTGCCGTTGACCGACAGCCACATGCCGAGATCCTGCGGATCGCCGACTTCGTCCTTGGTCACCATCCACGGGCCGATCGGTCCGAAGGTCGGGAAGCCCTTGCCCTTGTCCCAGGTCAGGCCGCGCTCGACCTGCCAGTGGCGCTCGGACACGTCGTTGATGACGCAATAGCCGGCGACATAGTCGAGGGCTTCTTCCTCGGTGACATAGGAAGCGGCGGTGCCGATCACGACGCCGAGCTCGACTTCCCAATCGGTCTTCTTCGAGTCCTTGGGGATGGTGACCGGGTCGTTCGGGCCCTGGATGCAGCTCACCCACTTCTGGAAGACCACGGGCTCCTCGGGCACCGGCAGGTTCGATTCCGCGGCGTGATCGGCGAAGTTGGTGCCGATCGCGATGAACTGGCGGGTGCCGCCGACACAGGCGCCGTAGCGGACATCGCCCTCGACCAGCGGCAGGCTGGCGGGATCGATCGCGGCGAGCCTGGCGAGGGCATCCTTGCCGAGCGCGTCGGGGCCGATATCGGCGACATGCGCGGAGAGGTCACGGATACGGCCATCGCTGTCGATCAGGCCGGGCTTCTCGGCGCCCGGGGCGCCATAACGGCAAAGCTTCATGGGGTAGTTTCCTTAGCGGGAATAGGGGCGGTGAAGGGCGATATCGCGGTTGAGCTCGACGCCGAAGCCCGGCTTGTCGAGTTCGCTCGCGCGGATCTTGCCGTTGACGGGCACCGGCTCGCCGAGCAGCTGCGGCGCGAACATCGGCACCACTTCGGTCGGCCCCGGATGCATCATCAGGAACTCGGCGAAGGGCGAATTGTGGCGGGTGATGACGAAGTGGTAGCTGTAGACCGACGAGCCGTGCGGGACCATCATCACGCCCTTTGAATCGGCGTAATTGGCGATCTTGGTCAGCTCGGTCACGCCGCCGCACCAGCCCACGTCGGGCTGGATGATGTCGCAGCATTCCATGTCCATCAGCATGCGGAAGCCCCAGCGGGTCGCCTCATGCTCGCCGGTGGTGACGAGCAGGCCCTTGGGAGCATTCTTCTTGAGCTGGGCATAGCCCCAGTAATCGTCGGGGCTCAGCGCCTCCTCGATCCACTTCAGCCCGCATTCCTTCCAGGCGCGGTGGGCGAGGCGGGTGGCATAGTCGAGGTCGAGCGACATCCAGCAATCATACATCAGCCAGAAATCGTCGCCGCACTTGGCGCGCATGTCGGCGAGCAGGGCGATGTTCTTCTCCAGCCCCTCCAGCCCTTCGGCCGGACCGTGGTGGAGCGGCAGCTTGCCGCCGATGAAGCCGAGCTCCTTGGCGATGTCCGGCCGCGCGCCGGTCGCGTAGAATTGCAGCTCGTCGCGCACCGCGCCGCCGAGCATGTGATAGACCGGCTCGCCGCGCAGCTTGCCGAGCAGATCCCACAGCGCGAGGTCGACGCCCGAGATCGCGTTGATGACCAGGCCCTTGCGGCCATAATATTGCGTCGAGAAATACATCTGGTCCCAGATCTTCTCGAACTCGTACGGGCTGCGCCCTTCGAGGAAGCGGGCGAGATGCTTCTCGACGATATAGGCCGCGGGCTCGCCGCCGGTGGTGACCGCGAAGCCGATCGTGCCGTCCTCGGCCTCAAGCTCGACCACCAAGGTACCGAGCACGTTGATGCCGAAGCTCTGCCGCGAGGCGCGATATTCGGGATAGCGCGCCATCGGGGTGGCGATGTGATCGTCGATCCAATGGCCTTCGCCCTGATCGTGATAATCGGCGCCGCCACCGCCGCGCACGACGAAGGCGCGGACATGTTTGATCTTCGGCAGGCTCATGCGCATTCCCTTATTGACCGGCGCGCGGCGTGCGCGCGTCGTCGAGCACCAGCACCCAGTCATTGCCCGGCGCGGTTTCCCCCGGCGGATCGAAGCGGTGCTGGCCTGTGTTGTTGAAAGTCCCGATTTCCACCGACTGGCCGTCGCGCGGCGAATACCAGTGCGCGCTCACCTGCTTGCCGGTGGTGGTGCCGAGCCGCAGCGTGAACGGACGGCCGGTATATGTATAGACAAATGCATAGCCCTTGCCGCGGCTCGCCAGCACGCGGTCATAGCGGGTGCCGTTATCGACGATCAGCGTCTGGTCGGGCACGCGCTCGAGCATCGGGCGCGATTCGATCAGGCGACGCAGATACTGCATCTGGTTGGCGCCGGGCGCCTCGATCGCCTGCTGCCAGGGCGTGATCGGCTCGAAATTGGCCGTGTCCGCGCCGGGCGTGAAGAACTGCATGACGTGGTTCTCGCCATAGGTATGGCCGAACGCGCCGGCCATCACCGCCCACCAGGCATAGCGGCGCGCGTCGGGCGCCAGCCAGCGCGGCTGGTTCGCCTCGTGCAGGCCGTGCGGGATGCCCTCGTACGAAGGCTCGCCGTCGATCACCGGCTTGGTCGGCAGGCGGATCCAGTCGGTGGCGACATAACGCCAGTTATCCTCGGCGATCGCGCTCGCGCCTTCCTGGGCATAGGAGCGGTGGCCCGACTGGAACATGTTGAAATCGAGCCAGGGCGCGTCGTGATACTGCCACGCGGAATCGGTGCGGCCGATCGGGTGGAAGGTCATCAGGTGGCCGGGATCGTAGCGCTTGATCGTCGATCCCAGCGCGTCCCAGACGGCGGTGCGCATCTCCGAACGGGTATCGCCGCCGTTGAGCCAGATGATATTGGGTTGGTTCTTGTAGCGCTCGGCGAGGAAGCGGCCATAGGCGGGCGCGTTCTGCAGGTTCAGCTTGCCGCCATCCGCGATCGAGCCCCAGGCCGGGACCAGCGCGAGATAGATGCCCAGCTCTTCCGCGCGCTTCGCCATCCAGTCGAGATGGTCCCAATAGTCATATTCGCCGGCCCTGGCCGGATCACTGCCGGGCGTGGTGCGCGGGCGGCCGGGATCGCCGTCAACCAGCGCCGGGCCGGTCGCCGGATTGGTCATCTTCTCGGTGTGCAGCACCATGATCTGGACGACGTTGAAGCCCTGGCGCTTGCGGGTGCGCAGATACTGCTCGGCCTCGTCGCGGCTGGTGCGGCTGAGCAGCAGCCAGCCGGTGTCGCCCAGCCAGAAGAAGGGCTTGCCGCCGGCGAGCAGATAATGGCCGTTCGGCGCGACCGAGAGAGGCGGCGTCTGCGCGGCGGCCGGCGTGGCGACTGCCGCAGCGGCCGCGAGCGCGGCCAGCAGAATCGAGCCGGCGTGCATCAGACTTCCCTCTCCCGAAGCGCGGGAATCGTGGCCCCCGCTGTCTGACGTTCATTGTATAATAGTATTATTTAAGTCAACCGCCGTTGCGCGTTTGTGTCGCGAATTGCGGTGGATACGGGGCGGTGGCGATCCGCGACGCGCGCGACCGGGCGCGCCATGCGAGGCATGACGCGCTGTCCGGCGATATGTTTGGCCCCGGGCGGGGCGGCGGGCTTATTGGAGGTTCACGAACATGCCGCCGTCGACCAGCAGCGCGGCGCCGGTGACATAGGCCGCCATGTCGGAAGCGAGGAAGACGATCGGCCCGGCGAGGTCCTCGGGCATGCCGAGGCGGCCGAGCGGGGTGCGCTCCTCCATGTACCGGCGCTTGGCTTCGTCGGCGAGATCGTCCTTGTTGATCTCGGTCAGGATCGTGCCGGGCAGCACGCTGTTGCAGCGGATGCCGTGCTTGCCGAGCGCGATCGCGGCCGACTGCATCAGCGAATGCACGCCCGCCTTGGTCGGCGTGTAATGCGTCTGGAACTCGCCGCCGACCAGCGCCGAGATCGAGGAGACGGCAACGATCGCGCCGCCATGGCCCTGCTTGACCATCTGGCTGGCCGCGGCCTGCACCATGTAATAGGCGCCGTGGAGATTGACCCGGAAGGTGCGGTCCACGGTCTCGACCGGCATGTCGAGGAACGCGTGGAACGGGCAGATGCCGGCGTTCGAGACCATCACATCGACCTTGCCGAACGCCTCGACCGCCTTGGCGACGAACTCGGTCGCGGTCTCGGGAAGCGCGACGTCGCCCTTCACGGCTAGCCCCTTGCGTCCCAGCGCTTCGATCTCGGCGATGCAGGACTCCGCCTTCTCGTCGCTGGCGACATAGTTGATCGCGACATCGGCGCCGTGCTGCGCCGCGCCGATCGCCGCTGCGCGGCCGATGCCGGTCGAGCCGCCGGTGACCAAGACAGTCTTTCCTTCGAGAAGCTTCATCTCACATCCTCTGCCAGGATCGAGCGATCGATCGCTTCGATCCGATTGACTCCGGTCAGCGTCATCGCGACCGTCATTTCTTTGGCGATCAGCTCGAGCAGCTTCGCCACACCCGCCTCGCCCTGCGCGGCGAGGGCATAGACCCAGGCACGGCCAAGCAGCACCGAATGCGCGCCGAGCGCGAGCATGCGCACCACATCGAGCCCGTTGCGTACGCCGCCATCCGCGAGGATGGTCAGCCGGTCGCGCACGGCATCGGCGATCGCGGGCAGCGCGCGGGCGCTCGACAGCACGCCGTCGAGCTGGCGGCCGCCATGGTTGGAGACGACGATGCCGTCGGCGCCGATCGCGGCGGCCTCGCGCGCGTCCTCGGGATCGAGGATGCCCTTGATGATGAGCGGGCCATCCCAGGCGGCGCGGATCCATTCGAGGTCGCGCCACTGGATCGACGGATCGAAATTGGCGCCGAGCCAGCCCATATAGTCGTTGAGCCCGCTATCCTTGCCGAGCACCGGCAGCAGATTGCCCAGCGTATGCGGGCGGCCGTGCAGGCCGACATCCCAGGACCAGTGCGGCTTGCCCATCGCCTGGAGCACGCGGCGCAGCGGCGCATTGGGCCCGGACATGCCCGAATGCGCGTCGCGGTAGCGTGCGCCGGGCACCGGCATGTCGACGGTGAACACCAGCGCCTTCGCCCCGGCGTCCTTTGCGCGGGCGATCAGGTCCTTCATGAAGGCGCGGTCGCGGATCACATAGAGCTGGAACCAGAAGGGGTCGGCCTTTTGCGCGACGTCCTCGATCGGGCAGATCGACACGGTCGACAGGCACATCGGCACGCCGGCCGCGCGCGCGGCGCTGGCAGCCTGGAGCTCGCCGCGCCGCGCATACATGCCGCTGATCCCGACCGGGCCGAGGCCGACCGGCAGCGCGATCTCGCGGCCGAACAGGGTGGTCGAGAGGTCGATCGTGGCGACGTCCTTCAGCACGCGCTGGCGCAGCGCGATGCCCGACAGGTCGCTGACGTTGCGGCGCAGCGTCTCCTCGGCATAGGCGCCGCCATCGGCATAATCGAACAGGAAACGCGGCAGGCGGCGGCGGGCGGCCTCGCGGAAATCACTGGCTGAAGCGATGATCATGGGAATGCCTTATGGCGTTCGACGCCGCCGCGGGAAATGAATTGTGCGATCGCCGCCGGCAGATTTTTCCTGGCGGCGAGGGCGGCTCCGAAGGGAGCGCGCCGGCACTTTCCCGACCGGCGCGAGTCGCGTGCTTTCATCATCCCGATCCTAAAATTCGCCCCTCCGGCGGTGCCCTGGGGGTGCCGCGGCGGTCTAATGGGGCTGCTTCGATATTGTCAATTTCTTCGCTATACGACGGAAAACAAAAAAGTCGTAAGCCGCATACCGGGGATATTGAAGATATTATAGTACTAATCGTTGCAATTGTCCCTTTCCCCGGCTAACCAGCGGGAAGGAGAGATAGATGCATAAGCTGGAAAGGCCGGAGGTGGCGGGCGACCGCTCCACGCGCTTGGAAATTCGTGCAAACCACGTGCGTGAGCGCGCCAATTGGATGCGCCGGCGTCTCTTGAAGATGATCTTCGTTGCCGGCCAGGGGCACCCGGGCGGCGACCTCTCGGCTGCGGACATCGTGGCATCGCTCTATTTCGATATCCTTCGGATCGATCCGAAATCGCCGAATGCGCCGGATCGCGACCGTTTCATCCTGAGCAAGGGCCATTGCACCGGGGCGCTCTATACCGCGCTCGCGGGGGCGGGCTTCTTTCCCGAGGAAGAGCTCGACACCTATCTCCAGCCGGGTTCGCGGCTGAACGGCCATCCCAATCGCAACTATCTGGCGGGCGTCGAGACCAACACCGGTCCGCTCGGGCACGGCTTCCCGGTGGGCGTCGGCGTTGCGGTTGCGGGCCAAATCGACGGCGCGGGCTATCGCGTGTTCGTGCTGACCGGCGACGGCGAGCTGCAGGAAGGCAGCATGTGGGAAGCGGCGATGTTCGCCGGGCACCGCAAGCTGGGCAACCTCACCGTGATCGTCGACCGCAACCGGCTGCAGCAGGGCGCCCGCACCGAGGATACCAATTCGCTCGAGCCGCTGGCCGACAAGTGGCGCGCCTTCGGCTGGGACGTGGTCGAGGTCGATGGCCATGATCCGGAAGCGCTGCTCGCGGCGTTCGATGCGGCGGCGGAGCCGCGCGACAAGCCGCGCGTGCTGATCGCCAATACCTTCAAGGGGCAGGGCGTCAGCTACATGCGCGACCAGGCGAGCTGGCACCACGGCGTGCCCGATGCCGAGCAATATGCCCAGGCGATCGCCGAGCTGGAAGCGGAGCTGCGCGCGTGAAGGACGTGGTCGCGCCCGACATGTTCGATTGCCGCGACGCCTATGTCGGCGCGCTCGAGGAACTAGCGGCGGCGGATGCGCGCATCGTCGCCGTGGTCAATGATTCGGTCGGCTCGTCCAAGCTCGGCAAGTTCCGCGACCGGTTTCCGGCGCGGCTGATCAATGTCGGCATCGCCGAGCAGAACATGGTCGGCGTCGGTGCCGGCCTCGCCAATGGCGGCAAGATCCCGTTCGTCAGCGGCGCGGCGTGCTTCCTGACGGCGCGGGCGATGGAGCAGATCAAGGTCGACTGCGCCTATAGCGAAGCGAATGTGAAGCTGTGCGGCATCTCGAGCGGGGTCGCCTATGGCGAGCTCGGCGCCACGCATCACAGCATCGAGGACGTCGCCTGGCTGCGCGCGATCGACAAGCTCACCGTGATCGTCCCGTCGGATCCCTGGGAGACGGCGGCGGCGATCCGGGCTGCGGCGGCGCATCAGGGGCCGGTGTTCGTCCGGATCAGCCGCATGCCGGTGCCGGCGCTCGCGCGCGGCGAGGATGTGGTCTTCACGATCGGCAAGGCGGAGCTGCTGCGCGACGGCGGCGACGTGGCGATCATCGCCAACGGCACGCTGGTCCACCGCGCGCTTGCCGCGGCCGAGGCGCTGGCCGCCGAGGGGATCGCGGCACGCGTGGTCAACATGGCGACGGTGTCGCCGCTCGACGGCGATGCGGTGCTCGCCGCGGCGGGAACCGGCGCGATCGTGACCGCTGAGGAAGGGCTGGCGACCGGCGGGCTTGGCGGCGCGGTCGCCGAGCATTGCGCGCGCCACCGCCCGGTGCCGATGCGGATGCTGGGCTTCCCCGGCTTCCTGCCGACCGGATCGGCCAGCTGGCTGATGGAGCATTTCGGACTCACCGCGGAGGGCATCGCCGATGCCGCCCGCGAACTGGTTTCGGGGAAGGACTGATGGCGATCCCATCGGCCTCGACCGGACGCGACATGGCGGCGCGCGCTGCGCCGCCGGGGGGAACGTGACGGGGCGGCGGTGGGGCCGCCACGAATGACGTGAGGTGCTTCGGCACGAGAACATAAGAATTGGGAAGGGAGTGGAAATGAATAAGTCGTTCAAGACAGTGCGTCCAGCGCCGCTGCTGCGCGGAATGCTGCTGACCGGGGTCAGCGCGATGACGCTCGTGGTCGCGCCTGCCGCGTTCGCGCAGCAGACCGCGCCGGACACCGTCGCCGAGACGCCGCAGGAGCCGGTGACTCAGAATGATGCGATCGTCGTCACCGGCAGCCGCATCAAGAGCCCGACGCTGACCTCGCCGTCGCCGCTGCAGGCGGTCACCGCCGAGACGATCCAGAATATCGGCGCGACCAACGTCCAGGAAGCACTGGCCCAGATCCCGGCGGTCGGCGTGCCCGGCCAGACCCGCGTCAGCAACGCCGGCGACACCAATCCGGGTCTCGCCACCGTCAACCTGCGCAACCTTGGCGACAACCGCACCCTGGTGCTGATCGACGGCCGTCGCTCGGTCGCCGGCATCCCGGGTACCTCGACCGTCGACCTGTCGATGATCCCGACCTCGTTCGTCGAGCGCGTCGACGTGCTGACCGGCGGCGCCTCGGCCGTCTATGGCTCGGACGCGATCGCGGGCGTGGTCAACTTCGTCTACAAGAAGAACTTCCAGGGCTTCCAGGCGAACGCGCAGGCCGGCATCTCCGAGCTGGGCGACGACAAGCGCTATTCGATCAACGGCACCTTCGGCCAGAACTTCGCGGACGGCCGCGGCAATGTGATGATCTATGCCGGGTACAACCACGAAGGCGACGTGCCCAACTACAAGCGCGAGCGCACCGCAGCGGGCTATAGCAGCCTGGGCAACACGCAGCGCGTCGGCGGCAACAGCGATGCGAACCTGACGGCGGCGCAGAACCTGTTCACCCGCTTCTACCAGCCGTCGAACGTCGGCCCGGGCGGCGTGTTCAACTTCGGCGGCGTCGGCAGCCGGCTGATCCTGGCGGACGGCACGCTCGATACCTATCCGGCGGTGAACGGCACGAACTACAACGATCCCACGGTCGTCGCGAAGATCAACAAGTACGGCTACAACGCGGCCGCGCTGGGCCAGCAGGCGTCGCCGTCGAACCAGATCACTGTCGCCACGCGCGCCAATTTCGACGTGAGCGACAAGCTCAACCTGTTCGTGGAATCGACCTTCTCGAACTACAAGACCAAGGGCCGTCGCGAAGCCTCGCCGATGCGCACGGACAGCGCGCTCGGCGCGTTCAACGGCACGAACGGGTATTTCCCGATCCAGTTCCAGGTCGTGAACCCGAGCAACCCGGCCGATGTCCGCATCGTCAACAACCCCTTCGTGCCGACCGCGGTGTTCAACGCGGCCGACAATCGCGCCGTCAACGACGCGATCGCTTCGAAGGACGTCAGCTTCCTGCTCCGCACGACGATGTTCGGCGACGGCACGCGCAGCACCCCGACCGAGCGTGACAATTTCCGCGCGGTGATCGGCGGCACCTACAAGATCGGCGGCGACTGGACCGCCGACTTCTACTATCAGTACGGCTTCACCAAGCAGCGCCAGAGCATGACCGGCCTCGCCGACCTCAATCGCCTTGCCCAGGCGGTGCAGGTGATGCCCGACGTGTTCGACTACAACAAGAACGGCAACACCACCGAGGCGGTCTGCGTCGACGCGACCGCGCGGGCGAATGGCTGCGTGCCGATCAACGTCTTCGGCCTGAACGCGGACGGTACTTCGAAGGTCTCGAAGGAAGCCGCTGCCTGGCTGATGACCGAGATGAGCCGCTATTCGAAGCAGGAACTGCAGACCGCGGCGGTCAACGTCGGCGGCACGCTGTTCAACCTGCCGGCCGGTCCGGTGCAGGTCTCGGTCGGCGCCGAGTGGCGCTCCGAGTACAGCATGGACGACTTCGATCCGCTGACCAACACGGCGCGTAACGGCTATGTCCAGCTGCTCGACACCAAGGGCAAGTTCAACGTCAAGGAAGCCTATGGCGAGCTTGTCGTGCCGGTCCTGCGCGACACGCCCTTCTTCCAGAACCTGACGCTGCGCGGTGCGGCGCGCCTGTCCGACTATTCCACGGTCGGCAGCTTCTGGGCCTGGAATGTCGGCGGCGAATGGGCGCCGGTCGAGGACATCCGCTTCCGTGCGGTCTATGCCCATGCCGTCCGCGCGCCGAACATCGGCGAGCTCTATGCGGCGGCAGCGGCCGGCATCATCACCATCACCGATCCGTGCCAGGGCGTGACGCTGGCGCAGACCTCGGCGGTGGCGGTGAACTGCCGCAAGGATCCGGGCGTGCTCGCGAACATCAACGCGAACGGATCGATGACGCTGACTTCGTCGGACACGGCGGGCGTCGGCAGCATCACCGCCAGCAACCCGGGCATCCAGCAGGAAACGGGCAAGACGAAGACGTTCGGCGTGGTCATCAACCCGCGCTCGATCCACGCGCTGCGCGGCCTGACGATCACGGCGGATTACTACGACATCAAGCTCGAGAACGCGATCAACCGCCTCGCGGCGGCGACCGTGCTCAACAAATGCTATGTCAGCGGCCTGGCGGACTTCTGCCAGTTCGTGACCCGCCGCCAGCAGCCCTCGGGCGCGTTCAGCGTCGGCTCGGTCGAGCAGGTGGTGCGCGGCCTCGTCAACAGCGGTGGCCAGTTCACCCGCGGCATCGACATGACGCTGAGCTACAACCACAAGATCCTGGGCGGCACGGCGACCTGGTCGGGGAGCTGGACCCATCTGCTCAAGCAGGGCATCGTTCCGCTGACCGGCGACGCCTATGACAACACCATGGGCGAGATCGGCACGCCGCGCGACTCGTTCAACTACGGCCTGAACTGGGACAACGACTCGTTCGGGTTCACCATCACGGGTGAAGTCACCGGCTCGCAGATGTTCGACTATGAGAACTACCAGACGACGTTCCGTCTGGCCAACGGCTCGCTGCCGGACAAGAAGTACTTCACGATCGGCGCGAAGAACTACAACAACGCCCAGATCCGCTACAAGGGCATCGAGAATTTCGAGCTCTATGCGGGCGTGAACAACCTGTTCAACGTCCAGGCGCCGCCGCTCTGGACCGGCACGCCCAACGGCAGCCCGAACGCGATCTGGGATATCATCGGTCGCCGTTACTATGCGGGTATCCGTCTCAAGTTCTGAAGGCCCCCCAAGTTGCCTCCTGTCGGGGCGGTGCGAAAGCATCGCCCCTTTTTTTGCGTGGCGCATGGCGGAGGGAGCCGTGAAAGGTCGTTCCGCTGGAGGCGCTGCATAGGTGACGCGCGAACCTCGTTCGTCATCCCCGCGAAGGCGGGGATCCAGGGTAGTATGGGAGGCCGCCGAAATCGGACCGGTGATTGCCGGAGAGGGGCAGGGCACGCCTCACGGTCATCGCTTGTGGCTCTGGATCCCCGCCTTCGCGGGGATGACGGTTAAGCGGGAGGAGGGCGTCGGGCTCCGATCCGGGCAGGCGCACCCATGGCAGCTTGAAGTGCGGGGGACGTGACGCGCAAAAGAAAGGGCGGCCTCCTTGCGGAGACCGCCCGTGCGAGATGCCGGCGGGTCGAAGAACCGGCGGCCCGCAGTTCGTTCAGGCCGTCAGCTTCGCCTCCAGCTCCTCGAGCGACTTGCCCTCGTTGCGCGGGGCGCCGAGCATGCCGATGATACCGCTGGCCGCGAGGAAGCCGGTGAGGATCCAGGCAAGCGTGGTGAAGCCGGTGGCGGTCAGCACCGGCACGAAGAAGCTCCAGATGCCGAGGCCAATGCGCACCACCGCGAACATCAGGCCCTGCGCGGTCGAGCGCAGCAGCGTCGGGAACATCTCCGAGCTCCACAGCTGGAAGAAGGACTGGGCGCCGAAGCCCTGGCCGAACGCCATCAGGAAGACGTGGAGGATCGCCAGCGGCAGGGTGAGCGGGAACAGCGCGAGCAGCGACATGCCGACCACCTGGATCACCGCCGAGACGAGGAACATCGTCCGCTGGTTCAGCCGGTCGGAGAACTGCATGAACACCCCCCAGATCGACAGCATGCCGATCAGGAAGCTGAGCGTCTGGATCGCCACCGCGGTCGCCTGGCTGGCATCGCCGACGGTGCGCAGGATATAGGGGAAGAAGAAGCCGTTGGTGCCCGCCCACAGGTTCCACATGCCGTACATGCCGATCAGGAACGCCATCGAGCCGAGATAGCGCGGCTTGAACAGCGCGCTGATCCTGGCCGGCTCGATCTGCTTGTGCTCGTCGGCGGCCTGGGCTTCCAGCCAGCGCGGCGATTCCTGCATGCGCGAGCGCAGGAAGGTGAGGCCGATCGCGAGCAGGGCGAGGTGCGCGAAGACGATCCGCGCGCCGAGCAGCCCGAGCGGGGTCAGTATCAGGAACAGCAGCAGCACGACGACCGGGCCGAGATACCAGAGCACCTGCGCCACGCCGCTATGCTTGCCGCGTTTCCCCTTGGGCGCCATCTCGGCGATGATCGACCAGGAAGCGGGAATGTCCGCGCCGACCGCGAGGCCGACCAGGAAGAAGCCGAGCACGACCATCCAGGCGTTCATCGCGAACACCAGCCACAGCATGCCGAACGCGTAGAACAGCATGTCGTACTGGTAGATCTTCTTGCGGCCGAACAGGTCGCACAGCCGCCCGCCGATCAGCGCGCCGACGCCGGCGGAGATCGCGTTCGGTCCGAAGGCGCCGATCAGCCCGACCGTATTGTTGTTGAGGTGATAGGCTTCCTGCCACAGCGCGAGCGCTGCCGATCCGGCGACGATCGATCCCGCGTCGATATAGTTCGCAAGGCCGGCGAGGATCGTGTTCCGCCAATCGTCCTTGTCCTGCGCATTCGTGCTGGCCATCGCCTGGCACCCCTCCTTTACAACATATGATAGTATTATTTGTGACGCAGCCTAGCCGTGCCCGGAGGCGGGGGCAAGCGCTTGCAGCGCTTAGCGGACGCCTTAATCATGGTTGTGCGGGTGGCGATTTCTAGTACGATAATATTATTATAAAGCGCGGCGCCTTTCCGGGGTGGATGCGGCAAATCTGGAGAGGGTTGGAATGAAGATCACGCGACGGAACATGCTCGCCCAGACGATGGCGATCGGTGCCGCCACCTCCGCTCCCGCCATGGCTGCCGCAGCGCCGCGCACGGTCGAGCGCTGGGGCGTGTTCGAGATCGTGCTGAGCGGCCCGAGCACGGGCAATCCGTTCGTCGATGTGACGCTTGCCGCGGTCTTCGAAGGCGCGGGGAAGCAGATCCGCGTGCCCGGCTTCTATGACGGCGACGGCAGTTATCGCATCCGCTTCAGCCCGCCCGAGCTGGGCACGTGGCGCTGGCGCAGCGAGAGCAATGTCGGGGCGTTGGCAGGCAAGTCGGGCGAATTCACCGCGGTCGCGCCGGGCAAGGGCAATCGCGGGCCGGTCCGTGTCTCCAAGGATGGCTATCACTTCGCCTATGCCGATGGCACGCCGTTCCGCCAGATCGGCACCACTTGCTACAGCTGGGCGCTCCAGTCCGACGCGAAATGCGCCGAGACGCTGAAGACGCTGGCCGGCGCGCCGTTCAACAAGATGCGGATGCTGGTGTTCCCCAATGTCCCGTCGGTCGCGACCAATCCGTTCGCACGCACCGGCGACGGGCCGCGCGACTGGGATCCGGCGCGGTTCGATCCCGCCTATTTCCGCCGCTACGAGGATCGCATCCAGAAGCTGGGGGCGCTGGGGATCGAGGCGGATGTGATCCTCTACCACCCCTATGACGAGAAGCGCGGCTATTCGGACATGCGGCGCGCCGATGACGAGCGCTATCTGCGCTATGTCGCCGCGCGCTTCGGTGCCTACCGCAACCTCTGGTGGTCGATGGCCAACGAGTACGACAATATCGAAACCAAGACGACCGCGGACTGGGACCATCTCTTCGAAGTGCTGGTCGCCGCCGATCCGCATGACCGGCTGCGCTCGATCCACCAGATCAACACCTATTACGACCATCGCAAGCCGTGGATCACCCATGCGAGCGTGCAGAATGGCGCGGCCGTCCTCGACGACCTGCGCGCCGAGCTGCACCGCGCCTTCGCGCTCAAGCCGGTGATCTTCGACGAGGTCGTCTATGAGGGGAACATCGCCAAGCGCTGGGGCAATCTCAGCGCCGAGGACATGGTGCAGCGTTTCTGGTTCGGGCTGATCGGCGGCTGCTATGTCGGCCATAGCGAGACCTTCGCGGCCGATCGCAATGCCGACGGCTCCTGGCTGGGGCAGGGCGGCAGCCTGGTCGGGCACAGCGCGCCGCGGCTCGCCTTCCTGCGCCGGATCATGGAGGAGGGGCCGGTGCCCGGCGTCGAGCCGATCCAGGCCTGGTGGAACTATCATCTCGGCGGCCAGCAGAACGCTTACTATCTGCGCTATTTCGGCGCCGAGCAGCCGACCGAATGGCCGGTGGTGCTGCCCGGCAAGGGGCCGGACTCGCTGCAGAGCTACCGTATCGACATCATCGACACCTGGAACATGACGGTCACCCCGGTCGAGGGCGTGTTCAAGATGGCGAAGAAGAACGACTATGACGTCCAGGATCCCGCGCGACCGACGGTGAAGCTGCCGGGCAAGCCGTGGATCGCGCTGCGGCTGGTCAAGGTGCAGGCATAGCCATGCGGTACGCGCGCTTCTTCCTTGCGGCGGGGCTGTTGCTGGTCGCCCTGCCTGCCGCCGCGCAGAGCAATCGGGAGGTGTGGATCGACGCCTATCAGTCGAGCCCGGCCGATTATGATTTCGTCATCCCCAAGGAGATGAAACTCCCGCCCGAGACCCGTGAGCGCCTGCGCGACCGGCCGCCGGTGACGGGCACGCTGCGGATGCGCTTCGCGGTGGCGGCGGGCGGGCGGCAGGTCCGCATCCGCCTGTCGAATGAGGACGGTACGACCCCGCTGACTCTGGTTGCGGCCAGTGTCGGGATCGCCGCGACCGGTTTCGATGCGAAGCCCGGCACGCTGCGCCGGCTCAGCTTCGGCGGCGCGGGGCAGGTGACGCTCATAGCCGGTGCGCCGGTGCTCAGCGATCCCGTCGACCTCTCCGTTCCGGCAATGGGCGAGCTGGTGGTAAGCGTCCACATTCCGGCGGGGCTGAAGCTCAAGGGCTTCGGCAATGCGGTGATGGCGATGGGGGAGGGTGACCAGAGTCTCGCCGAGACGATCGCGGGTGCCGATACGATCATCGGCCGCCCACCGGTGAGCGGGGCGCTGGTGCGCACGGCCAGTCCGCCGCGCGTCATCGTCGCGCTGGGGGACTCGATCACAGATGGCAACCGGCCCGCGCTCGGCCAGCTGCACGGCTGGCCCGAACGGCTCAACCAGCGCATCGCCGCCGCGCCCGGCCGCCCGGCACTGGCGGTGATCAACGCCGGCATCGGCGGCAACCGCGTGCTCTCGACCAGCTGGGGCAAGGCGGCGCTGGCGCGGTTCGACCGCGATGTCGCCCGCGTGCGGGGCGTATCGCATGTCATCCTGTTCGAAGGGATCAACGATATCGGCAATGGCGGATCGAGCACGATGTTCGGCAACAACCCGCCGCTCGACGTGAACGAGCTGATCGCCGGCTACCGCCAGATCATCGCCCGGGCGCATGCCGCCAACATCAAGGTGGTGATGGGGACGCTGACGCCGTTCCAGGGCGCGGCGTCGTACACCGAAGCACGCGAGGCCCAGCGCCAGGCGGTCAATCGCTGGATCCGCACCTCGGGCGAGCCGGACGGCGTGATCGATTTCGACAAGGCCGTCCGCGATCCCGCCGCGCCGCTGCGGCTCCGCCCGGACTATGATTCCGGCGACCATATCCATCCGGGCGAAGCGGGCTATCGGGCGATGGGCGACAGTGTCGACATCGCGGTGTTTGGGAAGGCGGGGTGACTTCCGCTCCCTCTCCCCTCCGGGGAGAGGGCCGGGGAGAGGGGCAGTGCGAC